>CAYZKT010000213.1:0-4676 GCA_964478885.1 uncultured Syntrophaceae bacterium
ACGGGAAACGTGTCGGGCATGACGACCCAGATGTGCGTGAACGTCTGCCGCGAAAAGGGCTTTGCCTACGCGGCCACCCAGTACGGCCGGCAATGCTTCTGCGGCAACAGCTACGGCAAGTACGGCCCGGCGACGAACTGCGACATGAAGTGCGCCGGCAACGCCGCCCAGATGTGCGGAGGTAGCTGGGCGAACAGCGTCTACGGCATCAAGTAACAACCGTCGCTGTTACGGCCCGGTTGCGGCAACGTTGCCCGGTCACGCCCTTCGAAAGGATGGGACCCTGACCCCTGCACCCGCTCGCGGCGCCTCCTCCCCCTCGTCGAAGGCCTCCGCCTTTTTTTCGCCCTTCACGGGGCCTTTTCCCGTGAGGCCGGCGGGGGCCGGGACGGGCACGTCCACGGGCTTGATGAACTTCGCCGTCACGTCCCGGGTGCGAAGGACGGCGAGCTTGTCGAAGAGGAAGAAGAACTTGTCCTCCAGCTCCTTGCCGATCCCCCTCAGGACGTCGGGCGGGAGGTTCCACATGTCCTTCTTGAAGGGGCCGAAGCCCTTCTTGCGCGTCTTGTAGATGAACTGCTCGTCCGTGTCCCTGGCGCCCTTCTCGGCGATCAGCTCTTTCCGGATGTAGTCGTAGATCTTCTCCCGCAGCGGAGCCGGGAAGAACGTGCTGTCGTAGATCATGTTCTGGAAGGCCGTGGCGAGGTGAACCTCGGCGGTCCCCCGCTTCGGGAAGTTGTCGAAGGCCTCGTCGGGAAGGGTCGAGGCCCCGTGCTGGACGGCGCCGGCCATGCCGAACTCCTTCCGGGCCGCCTCGGAGAGGGTCTGCAGGGTGTCGAAGTCGAGCTTCACCCTGGCGATGCTGCCGTCGGGCAGCACGACGCCGCCGTGGGACGTGCCCGTCTGGACGCTGATCTTGCTGATCCCCTTGAGGCCCCTGCCGCGCTTCTCGAGCTCCTCGAGGTAGCCGCCCATGAAGGCCCGCAGCTCGCCGACGGTGCTGTTCTTGCTGCCCACCTCGCCGATCTCGCCGCCCACGGAAACCTCCACGCCCCTGGGCTGGATTCCGCGGATGAAGGCCGTGATGTCGGCGGCGATCGTAAAGTTGTTGCGCTGCTGCTCCGTCTCGGTGGGCTTGCTCAGGTCCACGACGGTGGAGGAGTCGATGTCGATGTTGTAGAAGCCCGCCTCGACGGCCTCGCGGACGAGTTCCTTCACGGAATCGATTTCCTTCTGCGGTTCGGTCGCGAATTTCTTCACGCCGATCTGGAAGTGATCGCCCTGCAGGAACAGGGGCCCCCGCCAGCCCGTCTTGATCGCCGCAGCCGTGATGGCGCAGGCGTACTCGGCGGGGCGCTGCTCGGTGTAGCCGATTTCGGAGCGGGCGATCTCGAAGATGATGGGCCCCACGTTGCCCTTGAGGCCCGCCCGGAAGATGGCCTGGGCCGTATCGTAGGTCAGGCCGCGGATATTGATGGCCGGCACGGTGAACCCCTTGGCGTCGCCCCGGCCCATGGCCTCGTAGAGCGACTGGATGGACGAGGGCAGCACGCCCAGCGTGACGCCCGCGCGCCGGATGAGCCATCGGGCGGCCTGCTTCACCCCCGCGTCGCCCGACAGGACGGCCGAGTAGACCAGGTGGTCGACAAGCGAGCCGCGCAGCTTCTTCTCGTCGAGGACCCGCACGTTGTCGCCCTCGATCTTGAGAATCCCGTCGATTGCCTTCTTGAGCTGGTCGGTGCTGCTGAAGATCATGGTATCCCCCGCGTTGGGTCGTTCAGGCCAGAAGCTCCCGCGCCTTTTCCACCTCGTAGCGGCTCCCGATGTAGATCGGCGCCCGGTGGTTGAGACCGTCGGGCTTGATGGCCAGGATGTCCTGCTTTCCGTCCGTCGCCATGCCGCCTGCCTGCTCGGTCAGGAAGGCCATGGGCTGCAGTTCGAAGATCAGGCGGAGCTTGCCCTTGGGGTCTTTCTTCGTGCCGGGGTAGGTGAAGACCCCGCCCCTCTTGATGAGGATCTGGTTGATGTCGGGGACGAAGCCGCCGCTGTAGCGCAGCTTGTAGCCCTCGCCCTCGAGGGTCTCGACGAACTTCAGGTGCCCGGAGAACCAGTCCTTTCGAAGGCCGCCCAGGCTGTAGATGGAGCCCTTCTCGTCGAGGGTGATGTTCTCCTCGGACAGGACGTACTCGCCTTCTCGGTTCAGGACGAACTCGTGGGTTCCCTTGCCGGCCGAGTAGACCATCGTGATGAGGGGCCCGTAGGTGATGTACATGGCGCCCACCATGGTCTTGCGTCCCTCGGCGGCCAGCGGGGCGTCCTTGTGGATGCCGATGATCGTCCCGATCGCGAGGTTCGTGTCCACGAGCGAAGAGCCGTCGAGAGGATCGGCCGTGACGTGGTACTTGCTGGAGGGGGCCTCGTAGGGTACGATGCGGTCCAGCTCCTCGGAGCAGTAGGTCTTCACGAACCCCGAGTACTGGAGCTGGTTCTGCAGGATGATGTCCGCGCTCTTGTCGAGGGCGAGCTGCTCGTCGCCGTGGATGTTGCGCAGCCCCGCCAGCTTGCGGTTCGACTCATGGATCTTCGCCGAGATGTATTTCCCCGTGATGGCGATCTGCCAGATGAGCCGCCGAAGCTCCATCTCGATGCCCGCCATCCACATGTGGCGGCGCAGATCGACGATGAACTTGGTGTAGTCCGATATGTTTCTCGAGTTGTTTTCCATCCATCGATCCCCTCGTTCAAATCTTCAAGATGGTAAACAATTCGATGCCTTTTTGACAAGGAAATTCTGTTCCCGGGGCCGCCGTTTCCGGCCCGGTGGATTTGTGATATAGAATGCGCGAGGCACAACATCGTGGCGCTTTCGGAATTCACCCTTCCGACGCCGACTCGGCGTGGCATGCCTACTACCTCAAGCCCAGGGCGGATTTTGAAGGGCTGCTGAGAGAAGTCGATGAAGACCCTGTCCGTGTCTTCCGGTGGGGCCGGGGATAGACACCCGTTGCCGCCCGGAGAGCCATTCATCACGGTCGACGACGTGACGGTGCGCGTTCGCGACCGGTTCATCCTGCCCGGCACGACCTGGGAGATCCGCACCGGCGAGAGCTGGGCCATCCTGGGACCCAACGGGGCGGGCAAGACGTCGCTGGCCCGCGTCCTGACGGACGACGTCCCGACGGCCCGGGGAAGGGTTGTGCGCCACCATCGGGATGCCGCCCGCGAGCGCATCGGCTGGGTGTCGCCGGAGCTGCAGGAGCGGCTCCTCGGGATCGAGGAGAACCGCGTCGAGGAGGGCGGCTGTGCGGGCAGGGACGGCACCCCCGAGACGGCGCGGGAGACCATCCTCTCGGGGCTCCCCGCGTGCAGGGGCGGCAGCCGTCGCTACGGACGGCTGGTCCGGCGGCTGGGGATCGACTACCTTCAGGACCGGCCCATGCGGCGCCTCTCGACGGGGGAGATGCGCAAGGTGCTCATCGCCAGGGCCCTGATGAAGGCCCCGCGGCTTCTTGTCCTCGACGAGCCGTTCGGTGGGATCGACGCCGCATCGCGCGGCGAGCTGACGGGCCTCTTAGAAGAGCTGATGGCCGAGGGGGTCCAGCTCGTTCTCGTCACCCACCGCGCCGACGAGATCCCTGCGGGCATCGATCGCGTCCTGTGCGTGAGGGACGGCCGCGTCGTCCTCCAGGGAAGACGCGAGGACGTTCTCGCCGGCTGGGCGCGGATCGGTGACCACGACTCGGCACCCCCTCCTGCGCCTCCCCGCAGGGTAGCGCCGGAGGAAGCAGCGCCCGAAATCCTCCTGGAGATGAAGGGGGTCCGCGTGGCGTTCGGGGAGGTGACCCTGATCGACGGCCTGGACTGGACGGTCCGCCGCGGGGAGAACTGGGCGGTGCTGGGGCCCAACGGGGCGGGCAAGACCACCCTGTTGAACCTGATCACCGGCGACAATCTCCAGGGGTACGCCAACGAGATCCGGCTCTTCGGCAGGCTCAAGGGATCCGGCGAGACGGTGTGGGACATCCGGCAGAGAATCGGCGTCGTTTCCTCGGAGCTGCAGGAACGCTACCGCCGGGGGATCCAGGCCCGGGACGTGGTGGCCTCGGGGCTCTTCGACTCCTTCGGCCTCTTCCGCCGCCTCACCCCCGAGGCCCGGGACAGGGTGGAGGAGTGGATGGACCTGCTGGGCATCCTGCCCCTGGCGCAACGGGCCTTCGACGGCCTCTCCTACGGGGAGCGGAGGATGGCGCTCATCGCGCGGGCAATGGTCAAATCGCCCCTTCTGCTCATCCTGGACGAGCCGTGCCAGGGCCTTGACGCCGCCAACCGCAGGAAGATGCTGAAGCTGATCGACCGCATCGGCGGCGCCACGGGCACGCGGATCCTCTACGTGAGCCACTACGAGGACGAGATCCCGACCTGCATCAACCGCGTCCTGCGGCTCGAGAGACCGAACCCGGGGGTGGGAAGACCGTGCTGATCGAGGAACGGAAGGTATGGCCCTGCGTCGGGTGCGGCTTCTGCTGCGTGAACCAGCGGTGCACCTTCGGGGTGGCCCGGCACCCCGGGGCGCAGGGCGGGCTGTGCCCGGAGCTCGAGTGGACGGGCCGGCGCTACGTCTGCCGCCTCATGATGCCGTCGAGCGACATCGCCGACTTCGTGAAGCGGGAGCTCCG
>CAYZKT010000214.1:0-4664 GCA_964478885.1 uncultured Syntrophaceae bacterium
AGAACAGGAAAGGGCAGGAGAGCCTGGTGGATTGGACAGAGGCATATGAGGAACGTGACCACCGACTGCGCTTGAGTCGGCTCGAGGTGAAGGGCATGTACAACACGGTCAAGAATGTGGCGCTCGTGGTAAGCGGCGTCATCCTTTTCTTCTTCGTTCTCTTCGTCGTCAACCAGACGGCGCAGCTGGTGGCGCTTGCCGACCGGGTGAGCCCGGCCTTCGGGACCGCCGTGCTTTGGTTCCTTATCGGCCTCTACGCCGCGCTGGTCCTCTCTGCCGCGGCCTTCTTCCTGCGGCTTCCCAAGCCTCTCGTGCCCCCCGCGACCGAAGCGGAGCCGGAATTCTCGCGCTACCTCGACGCCCTGCGCAAACGACTGGCCGCCAACCCGAGGTTGAAGGGCTACGACCTTTCGGACCGCGCCGGGATCGAGAATGCCTTGGCCGCGCTCGGCCGGGAGTGCGACGGGATCATCCGGGACAGCGCCGCGGCCGTCTTCGTCAGCACCGCCATCTCCCAGAGCGGGCGGCTCGACACGGTCTTCGTGCTGACGGCCCACTTCCGCATGGTCTGGCGCATCGCCTCCGTCTACTCCCAGCGGCCGGCGCTGCGGGAACTCATTCACCTGTACGCCAATGTGGCCGCCACGGCCTTCGTGGCGGGGGAGCTCGACGAGGCGGAGATCGGCGAGCAGATCGAACCCATCCTCTCGTCGGCCCTCGGCGCCGTCAGCCTATCCGTGCCGGGCATGCAGGCCGCGGCCTCCATCGTCGTCACCTCGATCCTCACCGGGGCCGCCAACGCCTTCCTCACGCTCCGCGTCGGGATCATCGCCAGGCGATGGTGCGGCAGCCTCGTCGCCGCCGACCGCCGGTCGATGCGCCGCACGGCCACGGCCGAGGCGGCCGGGCTCCTGGGGGCGATTGTCAAGAGCGGCACGGCGCGGATCTCCAAGGGCCTGTGGGTCGCCTCCCGGGACAAGGTGGGCGGGGCGTTCTCGGGGCTCACGGGCTTTGCCCGCGACATCAAGGACTCCATCCTGGCGCTTCTCAGACTGAAGAAGGGCGAAGAGTGAGGTCGGTCTCGGGATGATGCCGAACAAGGGGAATTCCGCCGCCGGCCCGATCGTGGCCCTCGTCCTCATCTCCCTGATCTGGGGCTACAACTGGGTCGTCATGAAGGAGTCGCTCCGCTACGCGGGGCCCTTCGACTTCAATGCCCTGCGAATGGCCCTGGGCAGCGTGTTCCTCTTTGCCTTCATGGCCTGGAAGCGCGAACCTCTGCGGCCGCCCTTTCCCGCCTGGACCGCCGTCCTCGGGCTCACCCAGACCTCCCTCGGGACGGGCCTGATCGTCTGGGCCCTGGTGACCGGCGGGGCCGGGAAAACCTCGATCCTCGTCTACACCATGCCGTTCTGGATCCTGCTGCTGGCCTGGCTCGTCCTGGACGAGAAGGTGCGGGGCGCCCTGTGGGTCCCCATCGTGATGGCCTTCTGCGGGCTGGTCTGCATCCTCGAGCCCTGGGCCCTCGGGGGCACGGCCCAGAGCAAGATGCTCGCCGTCATCTCCGGGGTGTGCTGGGCCGCCGGCGCCGTGATCCTGAAAGTCCTGGGGCGGCGCTACCTCAAGCTCGACCTGATCCGCGTCACCACCTGGCAGCTCATCTTCGGGACCCTGCCCCTCATCCCCGTCGCCTTCCTGGTGCCCTCGCCGCCCATCGACTGGTCGCCCTACTTCATCGGCTCCATCGTCTACAACTCCGTGCTCGTCTGCGGGGTGGCCTTTCTGCTGTGGACCTACGTCATCGACCGCCTGCCGGCGGGGCTGGCCGGCCTCGGGACGCTGGCCGTGCCCGTTGTGGGCATGACGGGCTCGCGCCTGCAGTTGGGCGAGCCGATCGGCTTCTGGGAGGGGTGGGGCATCGCGCTTGTCGTGGCGGCCTTGGCGCTGCTGTCGCTCATGCGGCTGCGGGAGAGCCGGAAGGCGGACATCGTCCCGGTGCAGGAATGAGAACCGGGACGCCCGCGCGTCTCGAAAGGGACGGGGGATAAGCGGACAATATCGGGAGCGCATGCAAGCGGCACATGCCGGGGGGGAGCCGTCACGGTCCGCCGGGTGCCAGGGCAAGCCGGGGGTCGAACCAGGATAGAACCGTGCCGTTTTTCTCCCTCGCGTAGGCGTGGTAGAGATCGGGGACAACCTCGAGCGTCACATCGGCTCCCGCCGCGGCGAGTTCTTTCTCGCCCATCTTCGCCCGCCAGGCGGGGAACATCCAGTCCTTCGCCCCGTGCACCCAGTAGATGCGCCGGCCTTTCGCGCCGGCCGGATTGAAGGGGATCAGGATGCCCGAGAACACGGCAAAGTGCGTAAACGGCGTCTCCGCGTCGAGGGCACGCTTGAGGGCATAGGTGGCCCCGTCGGAGAGCCCCGTCAGCAGGACGCGGTTGACGTCGATGTTCCACCGGCCCGCCGCCTCGGCGAGGACCTTCTCCAGAAGCTGCGCGTCGGCGTCGGGCCCCAGGATCGACCACGTGAGGGTGTTCGACGTCGGGCAGGCCAGGACGAAGCGGCGGCTGCGCGCCTCCCTCAGCCACGTCCATAGAAAATCGCGCCCATGGCCGAAGCCCCCGTGCAGGGCGACGACGAGGGGGAGGGGCTCCGATCCGTCCCCGGCATCGGGGACGTAGAACGAGACGCTGCCCCGTGCGTAGGGGTCGGCGTCGAGACCGACATGAACGAGGCCCGTCGCGGGGTCTGCACCGGGGGCCGGGAGGGGTTCGGGAGCGCGCAGGCGCACCCCGGGTTCGAGGAAGTGCCTGTTGACGGCAGGCAGGACCGGGCAGAGCGGCAGGAGCATTTCCAGGACGCGGTGTATCCGCCGGCCGGCCTTGCGGACGTTGACGAGCGACGGCTCGAGCGCCTCGGACCGCGTCGTTGTGTCCAGGGCGTCGAGGCACAGCGCCGAGGCCTCGAGAAGCGCCCGTCGGGTATCCTCCGTGTCCGGTGCGGCCTCGAGGTCCCGCCTGGCGCTATCGAGGGCTTCCGCAAACGGCGCGAATTGCGTACGCAACTGAGGCACGATGCCCGGGTAGTAATGCCGCTGGGCGGACTCGAAAGCCTCCAGCGCCGCGATGAGCCGCTCCGCGAGGGTTTCCATGCTTTCCTGAGGGACGATCGTCACGGGTTCCGCCTCCCGTTCTTCCGGCGCGTCATCTTCCCGCCCACGGACCTCGGTCCTCGACTGTCGTGCGCGGCCCCCCTACCGGTCGATCGTCGCCTCGGTGACGTCGAGGTGGGCGGCGATCTCGATGCGCAGGGGTGCGGCGTCGGGGTCGGCGCCCCCGTCCTTCGGGGCGAAGTAGAAGACGTGAACGACCTTCAGATCGGCCTGCTGCTCGCTTTCCCCATATTCCCCGTATCCCCAGAGCCAGCCGTCCAGACGGTATCGCCCCGGGTCGGCGAGCTGCTGCTCCGCCTCCCGGTAGGCGGTGTCGAAGGGCTTGACCCGGGCGATCTTCCTCACCCCCGCGATCTCCCGCCAGGTCTTTGCCGCCCGGGCGACCGACCCGTCGTTGTTCATGACGATGCGGATGAGCCCGCCGTCGCCGAGGACGGGGACGCTCCTGCCGTCCAGGTCGACCTGGCGCCTGAAGTGGAGGATCACGCTCTTCTGGCCCCGTACGACGTCGTACGTCCGGTTGACGACCGGCACCGACTCGAGCACCATGCGGATTCCTTCCGGCTTGCCGCCGGCTTCGGCGAGCCCCATCTCCCGCAGGAAGCGGCCGGCGCGTTCGAGGTATTCGTCCTCCCGCAGGGGCCGATCGGACCGGTTGAATCGCGTCTGCCCGATCAGGTGCACCGCGCCGCTTTTCGGCTGGACCCGCACGGCAAGCCCCGTGGCCCCCTCCAGGTCCCTCGAGAAGAGAGCCCCGTCGAGCGTTTCATAGGAAAGCGACTTCAGCGCGGGCGGCAGCGGCATGGGCCTGAGGCTGTAGATGGGCGCCCACTGGGGCACACCGGCCTCGTCGGGACGTTCGGCCGGGCGCGTCGATCGGAAGGCGGCGGGGTACTGGGCGTGATAGTGGGTGTTCACGAAGGGAGCGGGCGACAGGGTGAACCCTTCGTCGAAGAGGGCCGTCCGCCCCACGTCGGCCCCCCCACGGGTGATGCACAGGGGCACCGTCCCCGCGCGGCCGTGCCGGAAGCCCTCGATGAAGGCATCGGCGACATCGTAGCCGTTCGAGGCCCGGTCGAACAGGTCCCAGACCCTGCGGGCATCCTCGGGGCGGCAGAAGGCGGCCGTCGAAAAGCCGCACACCATCCGGAGGCCCGGCCCGAGGATGCCGCCCCATCGCTCGTAGGCGTTCCTCGCGAGGACCGTGTCCTGGGTGCCGTCGAATCCCTCGGGGCAGCCGAACTCCGGCGCGGGGGACGGGCACTGCCGGGGACCGTGGGCCAGGACGTTCGAGGCGCACTGCCAGAAGTACCGCATGCCGACCCCCAAGTCCGCGCCGTTGCCGAGGATCATCCTGTGCGGGTCCACCGCGTGGGTTTCCGAGGCGCTCTGGGCGCATTTCACGGGGTCCCGCCCGTTGGGCATGGCGAGCCACGTCTCCGGCGTGCCGCAGGTGGCGCTGAAGAACAGGTGCGCCGTGTCGACGCCG
>CAYZKT010000215.1:0-4590 GCA_964478885.1 uncultured Syntrophaceae bacterium
GTGCAGGACCTTCACGAGGTCCGATTTCATCCTCGTCCCCTTGCCGGCAGCGAGAATCAGTGTTGCAAAGGTTTTGTCCTCTGTCTTCATCCCGACCCTTTCCATTGTTCTGTTTTCTTTGCGAAACGTTTACCGGATTGCTCGAGGGACCCTGCAAACTGCTTTCCGCTCCCCAACCTTCTTGCCCTCTCACCTTCTTGCCCTCTTGTGTTTTTCTTACAGCCCGCCCACCGGCCTCTGCGGCTCCGGCGGCCCTTCCTCCTTCTTCACGGCCGCGGGGTCCGCGGGGAGGATGACCTGCACCTGCCGGATGGACTTCAGATCGGCATCCTCGATGACGTACTGAATGCCGCCCGCGCGGAACTGCTCCATCCTGCGCGGGATCCGCCCCATCTGGTGGAGCAGGTACCCGGCCAGCGTCTCGTAGGGCCCCTCCGGGATGTCGAGGGGGATGATCTCCTGCAGCCGTTCGATCCCGATCCGGGCGGTCACCAGGTACCGCCCGGGGGCCAGCTTGCGCACGTCGCGCTCGCGCTTGTCGTACTCGTCGCGGATGTCGCCCACGATCTCCTCGAGGATGTCCTCGATCGTCACGATGCCCACCGCGCCGCCGTACTCGTCGACGACCACGGCCATCGGCTCGCCCCGGCGCTGCATCTCCAGCAGCAGATCGTCGGCGGGCTTGCTGCCGGGAACGAAGAGGGGCTGCCGCAGGACTTCACGGACGGGCCGGGAGGCCGAGGCCGGCATCGCCTTCAGGATGTCGAAGGCATTCACGACGCCGACGACGTTGATGACGTTCCCCTGGTACACGGGGAACCGCGAGAACCCCGTCTCGTTGATGAGCTTCGAGGCGTCCCCGAAGGTCGCATCCTCCCCGATGGCCGCCACGTTGGAGAGGGGCACCATGACGAGGCCGACGCTCGTCTCGGTGAAGTCGAAAATGCGGTCCACCATCTCCTTCTCCGAGCGCTTCACGTCGGTCTGGACCGCTTCCTCGTGCAGGAGGACCTTGAGGCCGTCCTTGGTGATGTAGGGCAGGGACAGTTTCCCTCTCTCGCCGGCGACGGTGGACACGGCGCCGCGGGCGATCTTCGAGATCACGAAGACGAAGGGGTAGAACACCCACGAGGCCGCCCAGATGAAGGGCGCAATGAGGACGGCCTTGCGCTCGGCGCGGTGGCGGAAATAGCTCTTTGGCACGATCTCTCCGAAGATCAGGATCGTGGGGATCATGACGGCCACGGAGACCCATTCCCCCCTTGCCGGCCCGAAGGCCGAAATCAGGAGGGACGTCGCGAGCGCCGTGCCCGTGATGACGCAGAGATCGGTCCCCATGAGGCACGTGGCAAGGAACCACTCCGGGTTGTCCAGCAGCCGCAGGGCGATCGCCGCGGACTTCGACCCGGCCTCCGCCCGCTGACGGATGCGATGGATGTCGGCGGAGATCAGGGCGATCTCCCCTCCCGAGAAGAGCCCCTCCAGGATGACGCAGACCGCGATCGGGAGCAGGAGGATCAGATCGCTCATGGCGCCTCCTCCCGCGTCACCCGGACGCTCAGGATCCTCGTGCCCTTGGTTTTCCTGACGACGAACCTCAGCCCCTCCGTTTCGACCCTGTCGCCCCGGGCGGGCAGCCTGCCGAAGAGGTGGAGAACGAAGCCGCCGACGGTACCGAAATCCTCCGAGGGGATGGAGGTGCCGGCGATCTCGTTGAAGTCGTCGATCGACAGGGCGCCCGAAACCATCAGGGTCTTCTCGTCGATCCGGTGGACGGGCCTCGCACGGGTGTCCCGCTCGTCGTAAATGTCCCCGAAGAGCGCCTCCAGGATGTCTTCCATCGTGACGAGCCCCGAAATTCCTCCGTACTCGTCGACGACGACGGCCATGTGCATGTTGCGTTTCTGGAAATCCCGCAGCACCTGATCCGCGCTTCGCACCTCGGGGACGAAGTAGGGCTTGCGCAGCAGGGTTTCCACCGAGACCGGCGACCGGCCTTCCGCCATGAGGCCCAGCAGGTCCCTCGCGTAGAGGATCCCCACGACATCGTCGGGCCGCGTCCCGTACAGGGGAATCCGGGAGTAGCCCTGCTCGACGATCTTCCGTCTCAACTCCCCGGCGCTCGCGGACAGGGGCAGGCAGAACATGTCGACCCGCGGCGTCATGATGTCGCAGACGGGCGTGTCCGCCAGTTCGAAGACCCGGTGGATCAGGTCGCGCTGGCCCGTTTCCAGGATCCCTTCCTTGTACCCGGCATCGACGAGGCTGCGGAACTCGTCCTCCATGAGGGGATCGCCCTCCGCCGCCTCCCGGGCGCGCATCGGGCCGAGGATGAAGCCGGATATCCTCTCCAGGAGCCAGACCAGCGGGAACTCCACGCGCTGGATGAGGTTCATGAGCGGCGCCACCGTGGAGGAGAGCCGCATGGAGTAGGTCTTCCCGAAGATCTTGGGGACGGCCTCGCCGAAGAGGAACAGCGCGGGGCTCAGCACGGCGACGGTGAGCCACTCGCCCCGCTCGCCGAAGAGGCTGATGAAGAGCGCCGTGGCCGTGGCCGTCAGGACGATGTTGACGATCTCGTTGCCTGCGATGATGGTGATGAGAAGACGCCGCGGCGTTTCGAGAAGCCTCTCGACGGAGGAGAAGAAGGGGAATCGCTCCTCCCGCATCTTGTGCAGGTGCAGGGGGGTGAGGGAGAAGAGGGCGGCCTCGGAAGATGCAAAAAAACCCGACAGAAGCAGGCACAGTCCCATGAGGACAAGTTTGAATGTGACGTATGGATCCAAGGGTCCGTGCACCCGGGGCTAGAAATTATTCAGGGGAATCGACGGGTTAACGATGAGCCGACTGTATCGGACAATCGGCGAAAAGTCAAGGAGCGCCATCGTGCCCCGGACCGCTGGAATCCATTGACTTGATGCCCCTTTTCCGTTATGATGCAGGCCATCTTTCTGATTATTTCCCCTTTATATTCAATGATTTCCACGGTCGACAGGGGGCCGCGAGGAGGTGTTTCATGCCGGGGGTGCTGCTGGTCGGAAACGGGGCCCGGGAGCATGCCATCGCCGAGGCGATCATGCGCTCCGGCCATGACCCGAAACTCTTTTCCTACATGAAGACCAACAACCCCGGCATTGCCGCCCTGTCGTCGAAGTCTCTCATCGGGCCCTACGAGGACCTGCCGGCCCTCATGGCCTTCGCCAAGGCCAACGGCTGCGAATTCGCCGTCGTCGGGCCCGAAGACCCCCTGAACCTCGGGGCCGTCGACGCGCTCCTGGCCGCCGGAATCCCCGCCGTGGGCCCCAGGAAGGCTCTTTCGCGCCTCGAGACGTCGAAATCCTTCACGCGGGATCTCGTCCGGAAGTACAACATCCCCGGCAACCCCCGCTATGAAACCTTCACCAGTCCCGCCGGGATCGAGGCGTTCCTCAAAGACCTGACCGGCGTTGTCGTGAAGCCCGACGGGCTCACCGGGGGCAAAGGCGTAAAGGTCCAGGGCGATCACTTCCAGACGAAGGAAGAAGCCTTCGCGTACTGCAAGGAAGTCCTCCGGGAGCACCCCGCCGTGGTGATCGAGGAAAAACTCGAGGGCGAGGAATTCTCCCTGCAGTGCATCTCCGACGGCAGGACCGTCGTGGCCACCCCTCCCGTGCAGGACCACAAGCGGCGCTTCGTCGACGACAGGGGCCCCAACACGGGCGGCATGGGATCCTACTCGGATGCCGACCACAGCCTCCCCTTCATGCGGCCCGAAGATGTGCAGGCCGGGCTCGCGATCACGCAGAAGGTGGCCGAGGCGATCTACAGGGAGACGGGCGAGTACTACAAGGGTATCATGTACGGCGGCTTCATGATCACCCGCGACGGCGTGCGGCTCGTGGAGTACAATGCCCGTTTCGGCGACCCCGAGGCGATGAACATCCTGCCGCTTCTCCGAACCGATTTCGTGGAGGTCTGCCGGGCCGTCGTGAACGGCACGCTGGATCGGCTCCCCGTGGAGTTCGAGAAGAAGGCCACCGTATGCAAGTACATCGTGCCGAAGGCCTACGGTCTTCCCAAGGACCACCCCGACGCGAAGTCGACGTCGGCGAAGATCGACGTGGGCGACGTGGGCTCCGCCCGTCTCTACTACGCGTCGGTCGACAAGAAGGCCGACGGCCTCTACATGACCACCTCGCGGGCCATCGGCGTTGTCGGCATCGCCGCAAGCCTCGACGAGGCGGAGAGGGTCGCCGAGGGCGCCATCTCGGCCGTGAAGGGCCCCGTCGACCACCGGCCCGACATCGGCACGAGGGCGCTCATCCAGCGCCGCATCGACCACATGAAAAAAATACGAGGGTGATTGGAGTATTGGAATTCTGGAATATTGGGTAAAGAATTTTTCCGCGCCCCATTATTCCACCACTCCATCATTCCATTATTCCACTATTCAGTAGCAGAGGAGCAACGAATGGGCAACAAGATCAAGAGGGCATTAATCAGTGTCACGGACAAGAAGGGAGATCGGAAGAGCGTCGTGTAGGGAAAGAGTGGGGTGGGGGGGGGGGGGGGGGGGGGTGGGTGGGGGGGGGGGGGGGGGGGGGGGGGGGG
>CAYZKT010000216.1:0-4589 GCA_964478885.1 uncultured Syntrophaceae bacterium
ACGATCGCCGTGGGCTCCGGACAGGCCATGGCCATGGGTTCCAAGGGCGAGGCCGACGTGCTGCTCGTCCACTCGCCTGCGGCGGAGAAGAAGTTCATGGCCGAGGGCAACGGGGTCAATCGCAGGCTGATCATGCACAACGACTTCGTCATCGTGGGTCCCCCCGACGACCCGGCGAAGATTAAAGGCATGAAGAAGGCGGCCGAGGCCTTCAAGAAGATCGCCGCCTCGGGGAGCGTCTTCACGTCCCGCGGCGACAAATCGGGGACCCACGTGAAGGAAATGGACATCTGGAAGGCCGCCGGCGTGAAGGTCGAAGGCGAGAAGTGGTACCAGCAGACGGGGCTCGGCATGGGTCAGACCCTGAACGTCGCGGCCGAAAAGAAGACCTACACCCTCACGGATCGGGGGACCTACCTGGCCCTGAAGAAGAACCTGGGTCTCGACATCCTGGTTGAAGGCGACGGGATCCTGCTCAACGTCTACCACGTCATGGAGGTGAATCCCAAGAAGTGGCCCAAGGCCAACTTTGCAGGCGGCAAAGCCTTCGCCGATTTCATGGTATCCAAGGAGGCTCAGGCCGTGATAAAGACCTTCGGTGTCGACAAGTACGGCTCCCCTCTCTTCTTCCCCGATGCAGGAAAGAAAGTGGAGGACCTGGGTCTCTAGCCGTCGGGGAGTCTGAAGGCGTAAATGGACATCATTCTTGACGGAATCCGGCAGGCCATCATCCTGCTTTTCAGCCTCGACCCGGAGGTCATCGGGATCACCTGGTTTTCCCTGAAGGTCTCGGGCACGGCGACGTTCATCAGCCTCTTTATCGGAATGTCCATCGGGACCGTCGTCGCATTGACGCAGTTTCCCGGAAGGCACCTGGTCGTGAGCCTCATCAACACGGGGATGGCCCTGCCCCCCGTGGTGGTGGGGCTCTTTGTCACCATCTTTCTGTGGCGGAACGGGCCGCTGGGGTTTTTGGAAATCCTCTACACGCCGGCGGCCATGATCCTCGCCCAGGCGATCATCGCGACACCCATCGTCATGGGTATTTCGCTCGCCTCGATGCAGCAGCTGCCCCGGAAGCTCAGGCTCCAGATCCTCGCCCTGGGGGCCACGCGGCTGCAGATGGTCTGGATCCTCATCCGCGAGGCAAGGCTCCCGCTGCTGGCGGCCGTCATGGCGGGCTTCGGGGGCGTCATCTCCGAGGTTGGGGCCTCCATCATGGTGGGCGGCAACATCAAGGGCTACACCCGCGTGCTCACGACGGCCACCGTCATGGAGACGAGCCGGGGCAATTTCGACATCGCCATCGCCCTCAGCATCATCCTGCTGCTCTTCGCCTACCTGATCAATCTCGTCCTCACCTACATCCAGCAGAGGGAGAGGCCGCGATGAAGACGATCCTGGAGGCAAGGAACCTGAAAGTGATCCGCGGGGGGAGCCTGCTCGTGGACGTCCGTGAGATGGAGATCTTCGAGGGGGAAACGCTTTCCCTCATCGGGCCTAACGGGGCGGGGAAGACGACACTCCTGCAAGCCCTCTCGTATCTCAGCCGGCCTTCGGCAGGAAAGATCCTCTTCCGGGGGCAGGCGGTGGGTGCCGCTCAAAACATCCTGGAATACCGCCGCCGGCTGGCCATGGTCTTCCAGGAGCCCCTTCTTTTCGACACGACCGTCTTCAACAATGTCGTCTCGGGGCTCAAGATCCGGGGCAAGGGGGGGGCGGAATCCCGGCAGGTCGTGGAGTCGCAGCTGGAGCGCTTCGGCATCGCGCACCTCGGCGACCGATCCGCAAAAACCCTCTCCGGGGGGGAAGCCCAGAGGACGAGTCTCGCCCGGGCCTTCGCCATCTCGCCGGAGATCCTCTTTCTCGATGAGCCCTTTGCGGCGCTCGACCCGCCGACGCGGGAATCGATCGTCGCGGACCTGGAAAAGGTGCTGGCCGAGACGAAGACCACCACGATCATGGCCACCCATGACCGAAACGAGGCCCTCCGCCTGTCGGACCGCATCGCCGTCATGGAGGGGGGCCGAATCGCACAGATCGACCGCCCCGCCGTCATCATGAACCGGCCCGTCGACGAGTTCGTGGCCTCTTTCGTGGGGACGGAGACGATCCTCGAGGGGGAAGTCCGGGACACCAACGAAACGGCCCTGGTGGTCGGGGTCAACGGTGCGGAAATCGAGGTTGTGGGCAAGGGCCGCGTGGGGGAAAGAGTGGTTCTCTGCATCCGTCCGGAAAACGTGACGCTGGCCATCCCCGACGGGACCGTGAAGACCAGCGCCAGAAATACCTTCCGCGGGCGGATCGGTCGGATCGTACCGCTGGGCCTCTTCCACAAGGTCGAGATTGCCTGCGGGTTCCCCCTCGTGGCGTACGTCACGACACACGCCCTCGAGGATCTGTCGATGAAGGAGGGCACCGAAATCGTCGCCTCGGTGAAGGCCACGGCCATCCACGTCATTCGGAAGACAAGTACGTAGGAAGCGCGTTATCAATGGAGGTCAACAATCAACCCATGAAAGTCTACATTGGATTTGACGACACCGACAATATCGATGCCGACGTCGGTACGGGAAAACTGGCGCGCCGGTTCGGGAAACATCTCCCCGCAGGCTGCAGTCTTCGCGGCGTCGTGCGCCAGCAGTTGCTCGTCGATGCCCGGATCCCCTACACCTCGCACAACAGCTCGGCCTGCCTCATCGTGGAGGTCCCCGACGTGGCTTTTCTGGATGCATTGCGGGAACGGGCCGTGCGTCACATCGAAGGGGAATCGCTGACGGGAAGCGACCCGGGGCTGTGCATCGCCTGGGGCGACAACGGGGTCTTCGGGCCTCTCATAGAGTTCGGCCGACAGTGCACGGAGCGCGTGGTCTCGCAGGACGAGGCCTTAAAAGCGGCAAAGGGCTTCCATCTCTCCGGCCACGGCGGCACCTGCGACGGGATCATCGGGGCGGCCGCCGCGGTGGGGCTCACGGCCTCGGGGTGGAGCGGGCGCTTCATCGAATTCGCCCGCCTGCGGGAGTTGCCCGGCGTCGTCACCGTCGCCGAACTCGAGGGGCGCGGCATGTCCGTCGTCTCCATGGACCGCGACGCCGTCTCCCCGAGGCCCGATGACCGGGTGGACACAAAGGGGTGGCTGAGGCCCCGCCTCCTGGGCCACCGGGCGGTCGTCCCCGTGCTACCTTCCGGCGACGGGTTGTGGTACACTCTCTGGGAAAAGCGAAGCAAGTCCCACGGGAGGTGACGAACATGCCGGGTAAAATTTTCTACCGCGAACGCGGAAAGGTCGGCGAGGGGGAGAAGAAGCCCCGATTCAAGCTCGTGGCCGTGTCGGGCGTGGCCATCGATTTCTACTCCAACCATCTCCGCAAAAAGGAGCTGGAGCAGATCGCCAAGGCCGTCGGCGCAAAGCTCGTCCTGATGGAGAGGGGCCCAAAGGGCGAGGAGACGGAAGTGGAAGTGACGGAGCCCGTCAAGAGCAGAAAACCCCGATCTTGACAGGATGGGACGCACCCGCAGCGGGGCATCGGAGCCCCGAAGGGACCGGACGACAGAAATGGAGGAACCATGGCGCTGATCCGTGAGCGCGATGGGAGACGTTTGCATGTCAAGAGCAAGCTCATGAGGGAGAGCCTCGTGAGCCGATCTTTTGCCGAGGGGTACGACGTGGCCCCGCAGCAGAGACTCTTCCCGGACGTGCACGTTCTGAAAATAGGCGGGCAGTCCATCTGCGACCTCGGCAAGAAGGCCCTGCCGGGCGTCGTGAAGGAGATCGCTGCCAACAAGAAAAACCACAAGATGTTTCTCCTGACCGGCGGCGGGACGCGGAGCCGGCACATCTACACCATCGGCCTCGAGCTGGGGATGCCCACAGGGATCATCTCCAAGTTCGGGAGCTCCATCTCCGAGCAGAACGCCCTGCTGGTGGCCACTCTGCTCTCTCCCTGGGGCGGCATCAAGATCGGCCACGACGAGATCATGAAACTGCCGACCTACTTCGCCCAGGGCTGCATCCCCGTCATGCACGGGATGCCCCCCTACGACTACTACGCCCTGCCGTCGCCGAAATGGCGGATTCCCATCCACCGCACCGACGTGGGCACCCTGATTGTGGCGGATCTCATCGGGGCCAGGAGCTGCATCCTCGTGAAGGACGAGGATGGTCTCTACACGGACAACCCCAAGAAGAACAAGAAAGCCAAATTCATCCCCGAGATCAGCGCAAAGGAGTTGATCCGGAGAAATCTGGACGACCTGATCATCGAGAGGCCCTGCCTTGAGATTCTCCAGAACAGCGAGGTCCTCGACCGCATCCAGATCGTCAACGGGCTCAAGAAGGGAAACATCACGAAGGCCCTGGCCGGAAAGCACGCAGGGACGATCATCACGAAATGACCTCTTCCGTCCGCGAAGAGGCCGTTTCTGTCATCCCGCCCGGGCGATGTGCGTTAACGTCGCCATGAGGAAGGAAGACGTGCAGCAATTTAAATCCATCAGAAAAGAGGGTTGAACCATGAAAAAGGGATTGGTCGTTTTCACCATCGTTCTCGCCGTGACGCTCGCCCTGACGGGCATGCTCTTCGCCCAGG
>CAYZKT010000217.1:0-4552 GCA_964478885.1 uncultured Syntrophaceae bacterium
CGCAGGGCCTCCTCGGCTTCCCTGCGCCGCTGGATGTCCTCGTGGGTCCCCTCGTAGTGCTTGATGCGGCCCAGCCGGTCCCGCACCGCGCGCGCGTTGACGGAGACCCAGAAGACGCTGCCGTCCCTGCGGTACGTCCGATGCTCGAAATTCCGGACGAAGCCCTGTTCCTCCATGGCCCGGGTGAACGGTTCTCTGTCCGCGGGGTCCACATAGTGCTGGGCGGCGATGTCGGTGACGGTGTCCACCATCTCCTCCGGGGAATCGAAGCCGCACATCTTCGCCGTGGCGGGGTTGACGCGGAGAAAACGCCCCTCCGGCGTGCTCTGGAAGATTCCCATGACGGCATTTTCGAAGAGGGCCCGGTATTTCTCCTCGCTTTTCCACAAATCGTCCTGGGCTTTCTTCTTTTCCGTGATGTCCAGGGCCGTGAAGACGACGCCCGCCGAGAGATCGCCGGGGTCGATGGGGGTTGAACTCAGGAGAACGTTCACGGTCCTGCCGTCCTTGCGCTGCCAGACCGTCACGATGCTGCCGGCGCCCTTGCATTGGATCTCGGCATACTTGTGCCGGCCGACGCGGTCGAACTCCTCGTCGCTGGGGTAGAGAATCCTCGCGCTTTTTCCCTTGAGTTCCCCCGACGTGTATCCCGTGATCTGGCTGATCTGCTCGTTGGTCCATTCGATCACGCGGTTTTTGACCATCCCGGTGCCCGTCGGGGCGGCCTGGATGATGCTCCTCAGGAGGGCATCGTTCTGCGACAGCGCGGCCTGAGCCTGCTTCTGGTCCGTGATGTCGAACACCAGGGCCTGGACGGACACCGTGCCGTCCCTGCGGGGCAGGGGCGTGAGCACGCTCGAATACCAGCGCCGGTCCAACTGCCCCTGGATCTCCATCCGGAAGGTCTGTCCCTGCCGGACGAGTTCAGCGACACACCAGGAGCAGGGAGCCTCGAGGCCGTGAAAGACCTTGAAGCAGCGCTTGCCGGTCATGTCCCGCCCAATCCTTCGAATGGCCGCGTCATTCATGTATTCGATCCGGTAGTCGGGGGAAGCCACGTACACCATCCCGTCCATGGAATTGAGGAGCGAGTCGGGGTCGAAGCTCCTGCTCCGCGAGGTCTTCGGCGCAGGGAGATTGCCGGCGGGTCTCTTCGTTGTTGCGTCCTGGCTTCTTTTTTCCGTGGCGGCGTCTTCGCGCCCGGGAGGCTTCTTCATGATCCCGTTCCTGAACGAGGGTTGAAGTTTATGCCGTGGGCAAACATCCGGCAGGCTGCAGCGATCTCGCCCGCACGGCGGCAGGCAAATGGAGAAAACAGAACGTCCTGTTTATACGGGGGAAATATGAATCGCGCACCGTTTGGCCCCGATGCGCAAAAACCTGCAAAAACGGTGCCTTCGCGCGAGGGCCGGGCGGGGCGGATGCGGGGATGTCAGGGGCCTGGGCTCACATGAAGCCGAGCACGTCGGGCAGCCACAGGACGAGCTGGGGGAAGAAGACCATGGCCACCAGCCCCAGTCCCATGAAGAGCAGCAGCCAGATGACCCAGCGGACGGTGGACTCCATGGAGGCGCCCGTGAGCCGGCAGCTCACCATGAGGTTGACGGCCATGGGCGGGCAGAACTGCCCCAGGGCGATGACGTAGGTCATGAGCACGCCGAACCACACCAGGTCCCAATGGAACTCGTTGGCGATGGGGATCATGAGCGGGCAGAAGATGAGGAAGATCGATATACCGTCGAGGAACATGCCCGCGATTTTCAGGAAGATCAGCAGGATGAACAGCACGGCCAGGGAGTTGCCGCCCCCGAGGGCGACCAGGCCGTGGGTGATCGGGTCGACGATGCCCAGCGTGGCTGTGGCCCAGGCGAACACGCTGGCAAGGCCGATCACCACCAGGATGACGGCGGAGGTTTCCGCGGATTCGATCAGCAGCTCGAACAGGTCGCGCAGGGTGAGCGAGCGGTAGACCACGAAGCCGACAAAGAGGCCGAAGACCACGGCCATCACGGCGGCTTCCGTCGGGGTGAACCAGCCCGTGCGCAGTCCTCCCAGGATGAGAACCGGGGCGGAGAGCGCCCAGGAGGCGTCCCGGAGCGAGGGCCAGAATTTCGGCTTGGGCTCGGTGCTCGTGTCTACGCCGAAGTTGTACTTTCGGCTGAGGTAGAGCGCGGGGATGATGAGCAGGACGCAGGCCAGGAGCCCGGGAATGACGCCGCCCACGAAGAGGGCGGGAACCGTGGCCGAGGGCACGAGCACGCTGTAGACGATGAAGGCCACCGACGGCGGGATCAGGATGTCCGTCGAGCCCGCGGCGGCCGTGACGGAAGCCGCGAAGGCGGGCGGGTAGCCGTTGCGGATCATGGCGGCGAGCATGACGCCGCCCACGGCGGCCGTGCAGGCGGGCCCCGAGCCGGAGATGCCGCCGATGATCATGGCCACAAGGATCGTGATGACCGCCAGGGCTCCCCGGCCCCGCCCGATGATGGACTCGGTAAAGCGCAGGAGCCGCTCCGCCACGCCGGCGCGGTCGAAGATGGCGCCGGCCAGGACGAACATGGGGATGGCCAGCAGGGGGTATTTCGCGATCCCCGTGTAGAAATTGGTCGGGAAGGCCATGATGCCGAGCTTGCCCATGGCGATGGCGATAGTCCCCGCGAGCCCCAGGGAGACGGCGATGGGCACGCCGGCAAACATCATGACGAAGAAGGCGCCGAAGAGGAACGCGACCGTGACCATCAGGGCTTCCCCCTCCAGATGCGGATCAGCGCGCCCATGGCGCGGCCGCAGATCGCAAGCGACAGGATGGGCAGCCAGACGGTGTAATACCAGGTGGGCAGGCCGAGGCCGGGCGAGGTGACCTCGAAGCGGTATTCGTCCCAGGCCATCCGGGCCCCGAAGATCGCCAGCAGGGCGAACATGAGGACCGAGAGGGCGTGGGCCGCGATGCGGACGCGGCGCCTGCGCTCGGGCGAGAGCCGGTCCACGACGAACAGGATGTTCAGGTGCCCGCCCTTGGCCATGACGCTCGAGCCGCCGAGCAAGGCCACGAGCACCATGAGGAAGATGGAAATCTCCTCGGTGAAGGCGAAGGAGAAGTTTGTCAGGTAGCGGACCACCACGTTGGCGAAGGTGATGAGCCCGAGCAGCCCGATGGTGATCCCTGCCGCGTATTCCTCGAGCCTGAGAGGCACCCGGGTCTTGAGCCGTTCGGCCTCCCGTGGGGGCTGACATTCCATGGATCGTCTGCTCCGCGCACTGCGGTTCCGGACCGGTAAAATGCAGCGGCACGCGCCCCCGTCCGGACGAGCGGGCGCGTGCCGCTGTGGTTCGATGCGAGAACGATGACGCCTACTTGCGCTTGGCGACGGCCTGCTCGGCCTTCTTCACCAGCTCGGGCCCGATCTGTTTGGCCCACTTGTCGTAGACGGACCGGGAGGCCTTCTTGAAGACTTCCTTTTCCTTGGGCGTCAGGCTGGAGACGTTGACCCCCGATGCCTTGATTTCCTTCAGCAGCGTGTCGTTCGGGGGGATGAGGCCTTTGCGGGCCAGGACGATGTTCTCCCTGGCGGCCTGGAGAGCGGCCTCGCGGACGGCCTTCCGGTCCGCAGGCGACCAGCTGTTCCAGACCTCCTTGTTGACGACGAAGATCAGCGGGTCGGCCACGTAACCCCAGATCGTCAGGTACTTCTGGTTGGCCGCCGTCGCAAGCTTGGCCACCGTGTAGACGGTCAGCGGGTTCTCCTGGCCGTCCACGGCGCCGCTCGACAGGGCGGGAACCGCGTCGGCCCAGCTCATCTGGGTCGGGTTGGCGCCGAGGGCCGCGAAGGTCTCCAGAAAGAGCGGCGAGCCGACGACGCGGATCTTGAGGCCCTTGAGGTCCTCGGGCTTTCGGATTGCCTTCTTGGAATTGGACAGCTCGCGGAAGCCGTTTTCGCCCCAGGCCAGGGGGACGGTGTCCTTGCTCTCCAGGATCTTGAAGATTTCCTTGCCGACCTCTCCCTGCGTGAGGGCGTCGATGGCCTTGAAGTCCGGCATGAGGAACGGCATGGCGAAAATGTTCAGCTCCTTCACCTGGGGCGACCAGTTGATCGTGGAGCCGATAGCCATGTCGATGGCTCCCTGCCGGATGGCGGTGTACTCCTTGGTCTGGTCGCCGCCGACGAGGCTCGTGCCGGGGTACTGCTTGACGACGATCCGCCCCTGCGTCTTTTCCTTGATCAGCTCGGCCCAGCGCTCGCCGGCGATGCCCCAGGGAAACGGCTTTGCGAGCACCGTCGAGAGCTTGTACTCCGCCTTGTAGCCTGCCGCCGACGCCGTCGCCGCCAGCCCCAGGGCAAACAGCGCAACCGTGATGATTCCAACCCAGCGTTTCATGATTACTCCTCCTTTCGTGATCAAAAAACATCCCCGTAGAGTTGCCGGAGAGGTTGTCTGCGCCTGGATCAGGCTTCCCGCCCGTTGGCGCCCGGGACGGAGATCCGGAGCGTCCCGCCTCGCCCGAAGATGTCGTGCAGGTGGATGTAGCCCTTGAGGCGGTTGTTCCTGCCCG
>CAYZKT010000218.1:0-4545 GCA_964478885.1 uncultured Syntrophaceae bacterium
CCTTCGTGGAGATGAACTTCTCCTCGTGCTGGAAGCCGTCACGGATCGTGATGTCACCAATCGCGACCTTCTTCGGCCATCGCGGGAAAATTTTCCTGTAATCGTATTCCGTCATAAAACTCCTACCTCCTCAAATGTTGGACTCTGCAACACGCTGTTGTTTTGCACACCCTCAGGGGCGGCTTCACCTCTCGGGGCAAGCCGAACGACACGGCGACTCCCGCGCTGCCTCCCGGCGGTGCGGGCACGTCGGGCCGATTGCAGTCCGTCTCACTCTCCCGTAAAGTTCGGTTTTCTCTTCTCCGCGAAGGCGGCCAGGGCTTCCAGGCGGTCCTTCGTGGGAATCGTCACTTCGTAGGCCTTCGACTCGAGCGGCAGCGCCACGCCCAGGCTCGCTTCGGAGCCGTAGTTGATGGCGAACTTCGCCTGCGCCACGCCGACGGGGCCGTTCTTCGCGATCTCGCGGGCCAGTTCCAAGGCCGCGTCCATCAGCTTGTCGGGCTCTACGACCTTGCTCACCAGGCCGATCTCGAGGGCCGTCTTCGCGTCGAAGCGGCGGGCCGTGTAGATGAGCTCCTTCGCCTTGGCGACGCCCACCACGCGGGTCATGCGCTGCGTGCCGCCCGCGCCGGGGATGATGGCGAGGCTCGTCTCGGTCAGTCCCATCAGGACGTTCGACGAGCAGATGCGGATGTCGCAGGCCAGCGCCAGCTCCGTGCCGCCGCCGAAGGCAAAGCCGTTGATCGCGGCGATGACGGGGATGCGGACGTTCTCGACGGCCGTGAAGGTGTTGCGGATTGTGAAGATGAAGCGGCGGACCTGGTCCTGCGTGAGCGTGCGCCTCTCCTTCAGGTCGGCGCCCGTGGAGAAGGACCACTTCTTCGGGTCGTCGCCGGCCTTGGAGCCCGTGATGACGATGCACCGGAGACTCAGATCGAAGTTGGCCTCGCGGATGACATCGGCCAGAACCGCCAGCAGGTCGAAGTTGAAGCAGTTCATGGCATCCGGGCGATTCAGGGTCAGGATCAGGATGCCGTCGTCGGTTTTTTGCTGAAGCAGAATATCGGACATAACTTCCTCCCTCTCTCTATCTCGTTCCCTTTTCCTCGGTTTCACAAACCGGGAAGGGGCCCCGGCCCGGCGGGCCGGGGCTGTCTTCCGGACATGTCGGATTTGACGAATTAAACCTTCAGATCACCCCAATCGGTCTTGCCGATGGGCTGGCGGTAGCAGAGCTCCAGGGCGCGGATCAGCCTCGGTCTCGCTTCGCTGTAGGCGATGACGCCGTCGTGGAACAGCAGAGAGCCGGTCAGGAAGGGGTGACCCTCCGCGTCGTAGCGGTCGCGCATCATCTGGCGGAACTTGGCCATCTCTTACTCGTTGACCTGCTGTCCCTTGTCGATGATGTTCTTGCGGCGCACGGACTCGACGATGAAGCCCGCCGTGTCGCCGGACATGACCGTCGTGCGGCCTCGCATGTTGGTGAAGCAGAAGACCGGCCGGAAGGCGCGGCCGCACATGCCGTAGTTGGCGGCGCCGTGGTCGGGGCCGATGACGTACTGGATCTTGGGGACATTTAGCACGGAGCAGGTCCGGACCATGTCGGAGCCGTACTTGCCGATGCCGCCCCACTCTTCGGCCTTGCCGACCATGTAGCCGGGCGAGCCCTGCAGGAACAGGACCGGGAGGCCCTGGTTGCCGCAGCGGATCATCCACTCGGTGGCCTTGCGGGCCGCCTCGATGTAGATGACTCCGTTGGCGTTGGAGGCAATGAAGCCCACGGGCAGGCCGCCGAGCCACATCTTGCCGGCCACGATCGAGTCACCGCGGTTCTCGCCGTAGGTGGGCTTGTACTCGTGGACGTAGCTGTCGTCGGCCAGGCACTTCAGGGT
The DNA here is from genome assembly GCA_964478885.1 of uncultured Syntrophaceae bacterium. Classification (GTDB taxonomy): domain Bacteria; phylum Desulfobacterota; class Syntrophia; order Syntrophales; family UBA2192; genus UBA2192. The sequence goes on from CAYZKT010000218.1 coordinate 1,893, forward strand.
CTTGCGGATGTCGATGAACTGATAGGTGTTGGTGGGCGTGTCGCGCATCATCTCCTTGAAGTCGAACTTGGGCTCGACGGCCTTGCGGCGGTCGACGTAGAGCTTCTGGGGCGGTTCGAAATCGATGATGTCGCGCAGCTTCTTGATTCCCTCTTCCTGCGACCGGACGAAGTGGTCGCAGCCGCCGGAGTGCTTCGTGTGGACGTAGGCGCCGCCGAGGTCCTCGGGGGAGACCGTCTCGCCGATGGCCGACTTGACCATGGGGGGACCGGCCAGGAACGCATAGGCCATCTTCTCGATCATGATGGACTCGGAGGCCAGGTAGACGATGTAGGCGCCGCCCGCCGTGTTGCCGCCCGTGGAGAGCGTGTACTGGCGGATGCCGTTGGCGGACATGCGGCACATGTTGTAGAACATGCTGCCGAAGTGGCCGTCATCGGCGAAGCAGCCCAGCTGCAGGGGCAGGTTGATTCCGCCGGAGTCGGCGATGTAGACGCAGGGCAGTCTCAGGCGCTCTGCAATCGCCTGGGCCCTCATGTGCTTCTTCAGGGTGATGGGGAAATAGGTTCCCGCTGCGTAGCGGTTCTCGTTGGCGAAGACCATGCAGTCTTTGCCCTGGATTGTGCCCACGCCCGTCACGAGACCGCCGCCGGGGATGTGACCGCGCTTTTCGGACTCGTAGATCTCGCCGCCGTAAAGCTTGACCTTGCCGATGTTGTAGCCGGCATCGAGACCGACTTCAAAAAACTCCGTTCCGGGATCGATCAGGTCCGCAATGAGACCGCGCATGGGCTTCTTGTTCTGCTTGGCCAGGCGCGCGACTTGATCTGCCCCGCCGATGTTGTAGGCTTCTTCGCGGTGCTTCATCAGTTCGGCATCCTGCGCTTCCCAGTGCTTCAGGTTGCTTTCCCTCTCCGCTGCAAGCCTCTCGGCTCTCGTCAACTTCTTCTCTTCTGCCATAAGACTCCTCCTCTCTCCTTGAATAGAACGACAGACACCAAACGTCTGTAGTCGGCAAAAGATGTGAAAGAACGAATAGTTGGGTGAATCTTGGAATGGCTCCCGTGACGGGTTCTGCGGGCCCGCCCGGTCAGAATTTGAAACCGCGTCTGCTTATCACTTAAAGTCGCAAAAATCAAGTGAAATCCTAGAGAGGCAGGGGTAATTTTCCTCGGGCCGGCTGTTCGTTTTTTGACAGGGGCGGCCGATTGTGATAACCAGACTCATCCTGATCCGAAAAGGACGCCGAATCGCATGCCGGACGGTCCCCCCTCCAGGGCCGAGGAGCGTTTTCGAACGCTGCTGGCCCTCATCGAAACGCTTCGCAACCCCGCAGGCGGCTGCCCCTGGGATATCCGCCAGACGAAGGCCGATGTGGGCCGCTACCTCCTGGACGAAACCTGCGAGGTCCTCGATGCCGTCGACAGGGACTCGCCCGCGGCCATGCGGGAGGAACTGGGCGATCTGCTCTTCATGATCCTCTTTCTGGCCCGGATCGCCGAAGAGGAAAACCTCTTTGGAATCGAAGGAATCCTGGACGAGATCACGGCCAAGATGATCCGCCGCCACCCCCACGTGTTCGGCGATGCGCAGGTCGAGGACGCCGCCGAGGTCAAGCGCAACTGGGACCGGATCAAGAGGGATGTGGAAAAACGGGGCGAAGGGGACGCCTCGATCCTGGCGAGGGTCCCCCTGGCGATGCCGGCGCTACCGAGAGCCCAGAAACTCACCGCCGAGGCCGCAAAGGTGGGGTTCGACTGGAAGTCCGCGCAGGCCGTACTCGAGAAAGTCGAGGAGGAGCTGGCGGAATGCCGGGAGGCTCTTCAGGGAACAAACCCCGAGAGCATCCGCGACGAGATCGGGGACCTCCTCTTCTCGATCGTCAACCTGAGCCGTCACATGAAGGTCAACGCCGAGGAGGCCCTGCGCGCGACCAACCGGAAATTCGAGGAGCGCTTCCTTTATATAGAGGAGAAGCTGAGAGCGCAGGGGAAGGACCCGGCATCATCGACCCTGGAAGAGATGGACGCGCTGTGGAATGAAGCAAAAGAGAAGAAGAGGGACGTTGTTGACTAAGTTGACTAATTCGTCGCTCTCCCCTTTTTTTCTTCACTAACTGGAACACACCCGGTTTTGCCCACACGCAGGATTCAAGTTAGTCAACTTAGTCAACAACGTCCCTGATCTGGAGTGCCATGGAAAGCGTCAACCTGCAATTCTTCCTCTGCGTGATCGGGATGGTCCTCGTCCTGGAGGGGCTGCCCTACTTCGCCTTCCCGGAAAAGCTCAAGTCCCTCTATCTGAAGATGTTGGAGACCTCCGACACGAACCTCAGGATGGTCGGGTTCCTGGCGATGGTGATCGGTCTCCTCCTCGTCTACTTCGGCACCAGCTCGTAAAAGGAGGGAAGTTACGAAGTTGAGAAGTTGTGAAGCTAGGTGAGATGAGAGTGGGATCTGACTGCCGTTTCTTCCCAACTTCCTAACTTCATACCTTCCTAACTTCTATCTTTTCGCGGTGCCTTGCATCCAAACCGTTCTGACCCGCCTGACAAGAATGAATCTCACCTTCTCGAACCCTGCCGAGACGCATCTGGAAAATCCGATTCGACCGGGCATCTCCATGAATAAATATTGACTTTCCTTTTTATTTC
>CAYZKT010000219.1:0-4494 GCA_964478885.1 uncultured Syntrophaceae bacterium
ACGAAGTTGTTCGTGATGTTCTGGAGGCCGAACCCGATGCCGACGCCGAGGGCCCCGAAGAGGAGGGCCAGGCTCGTCATGTCGATGCCCATGAACTGGAGCACGACGATCAGGGAGATGGCAAGCACGACGTAGCGCACCAGGGACGCCACGGCGACGCGAACGCCGAGTTGGATGTCGCTCTTGGACATGACCCGGTAGATGATCAGGCGATTGAGCTTCGCGGTGAGAATCCCGAGGAGGACGAGGACGGATACCGCAACGATCAGGTTCCAGATCGTGACGGACGACTGCCCCAGCGTGATCAGGGGGACGTCGAGAAAGGCCAGGATGTCCGTGAATGTTTCCATGGGCCGGCTCGGGGGTGAGGGATAGGTGCCGTCGGGGGCGATCCCTTCGTCGCCGCCGCGGTGCCGCACGGCCTTTCGGGCAAAGAACCCTCAGGGGAACGTTTACCGCACCTTCCCCCCCGGGGCCGCGTTATTGTCGAACCCCACGAGGGCAAGGCCGCCGTCCTCGTTGTCGGTGGCCAGCAGCATCCCGCGGCTCTCGACGCCCATGAGCTTCGTGGGCTTGAGGTTCACGACGACCACGATGCTGCGTCCCACCATCTCCTCGGGCTTGTAGTTCTGCAGGATGCCCGCCACGATAATGCGGACCTCGCCGCAGTCGATCTTGAGCTTCATGAGCTTATTCGATTTCGGCACGGCCTCGGCCTCGAGGACCTTCGCCACGCGCAGGTCGATCTTCCCGAAGTCGTCCCAGGTGATCTCGGGAAGCATCTCGAATTTCTTCGCCGGCGCCTCTTCCTCCTTCTTGTACTCCACCCTCGGGAAGAGGGCCTCGCCTCGCGTGACCGCGAGGCCGGGCTTGATCCCGCCCCAGCTGCGGATGTCGTCGAAGCGGAACTCCTTCACCTCCGCGAGGCCGATCTGGTCGAGGATCTTGCGGGCCGTGTCGGGCATGAAGGGGTAGACGAAGTAGGCCGTCAGCCGCAGGGACTCCATGAGGTTGTAGAGGACCGTCCCAAGGCGGCCGTTCTTCGCGGGGTCCTTGGCGAGCGTCCAGGGCTCGTTCTCGACGATGTATTTGTTGGCGACGTTGATGAACTCCCAGACGGAGATGAGCACCTTGTGGAAGGTCAGCTCCCGGAAAAACTGCTCCACCTCGGCGAGGCTCTTGGCCGCCGCATCGGTCAGCTTGCGGTCCGTCTCGTCGGAGGGCCCGGGCGGCGGGATCGTTCCCTTGAAGTACTTCACGTCCATGGCGACGACGCGGCTCACGAGGTTGCCCAGGTCGTTGGCCAGATCCGAGTTGATCCGCTGCACGAGGGCCTCCTCGCTGAAGCTCGAGTCGAGCCCGAACACCATGTCGCGAAGCAGGAAGTATCGGAAGGCATCGAGGCCGTACTTGTCCTTGAGATCGAGCGGGCGCACCACGTTGCCCAGGCTCTTGGACATCTTGCTGGCGTCCACGTTCCAGTAACCGTGGACGTTGAGGTTCCTGTAGGGCCCGATCCCGGCGGACTTGAGCATCGTGGGCCAGTAGATGCCATGGGGCTTGACGATGTCCTTGGCGATGAGGTGCTCCGAGGCGGCCCAGTATTTCTTGAAGTCCTTGCCGTCGGGGTAGCCGATGCCCGTCACGTAGTTGATGAGCGCGTCGAACCAGACGTAGGTCACGTAGTCCTTGTCCCAGGGGATCTCGATGCCCCAGGTCAGCCGCGTCTTGGGCCGCGAGATGCAGAGGTCCTCCAGCGGCTGCTGCAGGAACGCGAGAACCTCGTTGCGGTAGCGCTCGGGCCGGATAAAGTCGGGGTGGTCGTGGATGTACTGGATGAGCCACTGCTGGTACTTGCTCATCCGGAAGAAGTAGTTGCTCTCCTTGCGGAACTCGGGGACCGTCTGGTGGTCGGGACACTTGCCGTCGACGAGCTCCGTCTCCGTGTAGAAGCGCTCGCAGCCCACGCAGTAGTGGCCTCCGTACTCGCCGAAGTAGATGTCGCCCGCGTCGTAGACCTTCTGGAGGATGTACTGGACCGTCTTGACATGGTTGGCGTCGGTGGTGCGGATGAAGTAGTCGTTCGTGACGGCCAGCTGGGGCCAGAGGGTCCGGAACTGGGCGCTGATGCGGTCGGTGAAGGCCTGGGGCGTCTCGTTGTTCTTCCGGGCCGCCTCGGCGATCTTGTCGCCGTGCTCGTCGGTGCCCGTCATGAAGAAGACGTCGTAACCCGACATGCGGTAGAAGCGGGCCATGACGTCGCCCACGATCGTCGTGTAGGCATGCCCGATGTGGGGCGAGGCGTTGACGTAGTAGATGGGCGTGGTGACGTAAAAGACGTTCTCGGACACGGCTTGAGTCTCCTTTCTTTCCCCCCGCCCGATCCCCGCGAAGAGGGATCAGGGTTCAGTCATCGCTCGAGTTGGAATCGGTGGTCGGGACGCGCCCCCGGCCGGGGCGCGGCGGATCGAGGCGGGGGAGCTCAGCGCTGCCCCCTTCCCCCGTTTCTCGGGCCCCGGGGAGGGGGCCCGTCGGCCGGCTGGGCCGGCAGGGGCTGGGGCTCTCTGAGGTCCTTGATCTCGACCTCAACTTCCTTGCCCTCCTCGGTGTAGACGGCCAGGGTTCCCTTGAGGATGTTCTGGCGGATCACCTTGCCCGATCCCCCCTGGGCGATCCCGACGCGCTTGCCGCACTTGGGCATCCCGCGCTTCATGTCCAGGTACGAGTCGTACTCGAAGGCCAGGCAGCACATCAAGCGGCCGCACAACCCCGATATCTTTTCCGGGTTGAGCGGCATGTTCTGCTCCTTGGCCATCTTCACGGACACGCGGTCGAGGTTGTAGAGGAAACTGGTGCAGCAGATCTTCTGGCCGCAGACCCCGAGCCCGCCGAAAATCCGGGACTCGTTGCGGGCCCCGATCTGCCTCAGTTCGATCCGCGTCTTGAACTTCTGGACGAGGTCCTTCACCAGCTCGCGGAAATCCACGCGGTTCTCGGCGGTGAAGAAAAAGATAAGCTTGCTGCGGTCGAAGAGGCACTCCACGCCGATGAGCTTCATGGGGAGGCCCCGCTCGCGGATGCGTCCGAAGCAGAAATCCCGCGCGTCGCGCTCGAGCTTGCGGTTCTGCTCGAGCGTGCGCAGGTCTTCGTCGGTACACTTGCGGACGATGTTCCGGATGTCCGTCGGCAGCAGGTGCAGTGGAACGGCCCTGCTGTCCGTCGCCACCACCCCCACGGAAAGCCCGTTTTCCGCGTTGACGATGACCGTGTCGTTCTTTTTCAGGGTCTCGTCCGGAGTCTGGAAGTTGAGGACCCGCCCCTCCTTCTCCGCCCGGACGCCTACGATATGTCTCACGTCTAAATCACCTTCCCGGCCCTACGGCGCGGGGGCCGCGGCGGGAATCCTCAACGAAATTGGCCTTGTCGGCAAACAATGTAAAGACCATCGTCTCCAAAGTCAATGGTTTATTCGCGTTGCGCTCGATGGCCTCGGCGGCCGTGCGGATCGCCCGGAAGGACCCCAGAAGCGACTCCCCGCTCATCGCGGGCGCGAGGCGGCCGATGTCGCCGACCCGATCGTGGTGAACGAGCGCCCCGGCATTGCCCGTTTCCCGGTAAACGAGCAGGTCCCGGTACCAGGATTTCAGGATGTCGAGGGCCTCGAGGATGTCCTCCTTTTCCCCGGCCAGGCGCCCGGCCAGGGCAAGGCATGCCATGGGATCCAGGCTTCCCCGCGCGACCCGGTCCAGGATGCCGTCCCGCAGGGCAATGTAGTCTTCCCGGTTCAGACTGAGGGCCCGGCCGATGCTCCCCCCGGACGACGAGGCCAGGATCAGGGCTTTGTCGGGAGCAAGGCCGTGCTCCCGCTCCAGGAAGGAGGCGATCACATCCCGCGGCACGGGGTTGAAGCGCAGGCGGTGGCAGCGCGACAGGATCGTCATGGGCAGCAGGTGAGGGCGCGACGAGACGAGAATGAAGACGTTGACGGCCGACGGCTCCTCGAGGGTCTTGAGCAGCGAGTTGGCGGAGGTGATGTTCATGCGCTCGGCGTCGTCGAGGATCACGACGCGACGCGCCCCCTCGAGGGGGCGGAAGCGCATCCGCTCCTGCAGTTCCTTGATGTCGGCCACCTTGATGAACTGCCCCTCGGGCTCGATCACGATGACATCCGGGTGGTTGTCCCCGTCGATCTTGCGGCAGGACGCGCAGGCATCGCAGGCGTCGGCGCCTCCCGTTTCACAGTTGAGGGCCTTGGCGAACACGAGCGCCGTGGTTCGCTTTCCGACACCCTCGGCCCCGTAGAAGAGAAAGGCGTGGGGCACGCGCCGCTTCTCCACGGCGCGTTTCAGGACGTCGATGGGTCCATTCTGGCCGTAGAGGTTCGCAAACGACATGGGTCAACCCCCCAGGAACGCCGAGAGAACGGATTGAACCTCCCGCCGGGTGGGCTCGATGCCCTTTGAGGCGTCGAGGACCTGGACCCGGTCCGGCTCC
>CAYZKT010000220.1:0-4459 GCA_964478885.1 uncultured Syntrophaceae bacterium
AAGGCCGTCCGCACGGAAGGGCGGTTCATCCGGCAATCCGGCGGCCGGGGCCAGTTCGGCCATGTGTGGCTCGAAATCGCGCCCAACGAGCCGGGCAAGGGACTGTCGTTTGAAAACAGGATCATCGGCGGTGCGGTGCCCCGGGAATACATTCCCGCCGTCGAAAAGGGCATCCTCGAGGCGATGGAGGAGGGGGTGCTGGCCGGCTACCCCGTAGTGGATGTGAAGGTGGCCGTCGTGGACGGCACCTACCACGAAGTGGATTCGTCGGAGCTGGCATTCAAGATCGCCGCCTCCATGGGATTCAAGAGCGGGGTCAAGCGGGCCCACCCGGTCCTGCTCGAGCCCGTCATGTCCGTCGAGGTCGTCGTCCCGAAGGCCTACCTGGGCGACGTGATCGGGAACCTGACCTCGCGGCGCGGCAAGATCGTCTCCATCGAGAGCCGGCCGGGCTCCGAGGCGATCCAGGCCGAGGTCCCGCTGGCCGAGATGTTCGGTTACGCCACGGACCTGCGGTCCAAGACCCAGGGGCGGGCCACCTACACGATGCAGTTTTTGAACTATGCCACCGTGTCGGAGGATCGGGCCCGGGACATCATCGAGAAGAAAAAGAACTGAGGCACAGGGCCAAGTAACACAACATCGATCATCATACGGAAGGTAAGGAGGTAACTGGAGATGGCGAAGAAAAAATTCGAAAGGACGAAGCCGCATGTCAATATCGGGACCATCGGGCACGTCGACCACGGCAAGACCACGTTGACCGCCGCGATTACGAAGCATCTCGCTTCGAAGGGATTGGCCCAGTTCATTTCCTTTGATATGATCGACAACGCCCCGGAAGAGAAGGAACGCGGCGTGACCATCAATATCGCCCACGTGGAGTACGAGACCTCGAAGCGCCACTACGCGCACGTCGACTGCCCGGGGCACTCCGACTACATCAAGAACATGATCTCGGGCGCAGCCCACATGGACGGCGCCATCCTCGTCGTAGCCGCCTCCGAAGGCCCCATGCCCCAGACCCGCGAGCACATCCTCCTGGCCCGCCAGGTGCAGGTTCCCTACATGCTCGTCTTCATGAACAAGGTGGACCTCGTCGACGACCCCGAGCTGCTCGACCTCGTCGAGCTCGAGCTCAGGGAGCTGCTCACGAAGTACGCCTTCCCCGGCGACAAGACGCCCATCATCCGCGGCTCCGCCCTGAAGGCCCTCGAGACCGACGACTCCGCATCGCCCGATGCCAAGTGCGTCTTCGAGCTCATGGATGCCGTCGACAGCTACATCCCCGAGCCGCAGCGCGACCTCGACAAGCCGTTCCTGATGCCCGTGGGCGACGTCTTCAGCATCTCCGGCCGCGGCACCGTCGTGACGGGTCGCGTGGACCGCGGGATCATCCGGACGGGCGAGGAAGTGGAGATCATCGGCATCCGCCCGACCTTCAAGACCGTCTGCACGGGCGTCGAGATGTTCCGCAAGACCCTCGACGAGGGGCGCGCCGGCGACGACATCGGCGTGCTGCTGCGCGGCACGAAGCGCGAGGAAGTGGAACGCGGCCAGGTCGTCGCGAAACCCGGCTCGATCACGCCCCACACGAAGTTCAAGGCCCAGGTCTACGTCCTGACGAAGGAAGAGGGCGGGCGCCACACGCCGTTTTTCTCCGGCTACCGGCCCCAGTTCTACTTCCGCACCACGGACGTGACCGGCGTTGCAACCCTTCCCGCGGGCGTCGAGATGGTCATGCCCGGCGACAACGTGGAGATGGAAGTGACCCTGATCACCCCCATCGCCATGGAGCTGCAGCTGCGGTTCGCCATCCGCGAGGGCGGCAAGACCGTGGGCGCCGGCGTCATCAGCGAGATCATCGAGTAAGCGGGGGTTGAGAACGAATCATGGCCGATCAGAAGATTCGAATCCGTCTGAAGGCGTACGACTACAAGCTGCTGGACCGGTCCGCCGAAGACATCGTTGACACGGCGAAGCGCACGGGCGCCCGCGTAGCGGGCCCCATCCCGCTTCCCACGATGATCAACAAGTTCTGCGTGAACCGCTCGCCGCACGTGGACAAGAAGTCCCGGGAGCAGTTCGAGGTGAGGACCCACAAGCGGCTCATCGACATCATTGATCCCACGCAGGCCACGGTGGACGCCCTGATGAAGCTGGACCTGTCCGCCGGGGTCGATGTGGAAATCAAGTTGTAACGCGTGACGACACGGAGATGGGCGGGTGTCCTGGAGTCCATCTCCTTTTTCGTTCCCTCACGCACAGCCAGCGCGGAAGTGGATGCTATGGAAAAGGGATTGATAGGCAGAAAGTTGGGGATGACCCAGATCTTCGCCGCCGACGGGGCCTCGGTGCCCGTCACGGTGATCGAGGCGGGGCCCTGTTACGTGATCCAGAAGAAGACGGAAGAGGCCGACGGCTACAACGCCGTCCAGCTGGGGTTCGACCGCAAGCGGCAGGCGAACGTGACAAAGCCCCTGCAGGGCCACTTCGCGAAGGCCGACCGGGGGTTCTTCCGGGTCCTGCGCGAGTTCAAGATGCAGGCGGCCGCCGAGCTCGAACTGGGCCAGGAACTGACGGCGTCCATGTTCGAGGTGGGCGACTACGTCGACGTCACCGGGACGAGCAAGGGACGAGGGTTTGCCGGCGGCGTGAAGCGGCACGGCTTCCGCGGCGGCCGGGCCACCCACGGCTCCATGTTCCACCGGGCCCCGGGCTCCATCGGCGCCAGCGCCGCGCCCTCGAGGGTCTTCAAGGGGCAGCGGCTGCCGGGCCACATGGGCGACGAGCGAAAGACGGTGCAGAACCTCCTCGTCATGGGGGTGCGCCCCGAGCTGAACGTCATCCTCGTCAAGGGCGCGGTCCCGGGGAGCAAGAACGGGATCGTCGTCATCAAGAACGCCGTCAAAAAGAGCTGAGAAGCAACTGGAGTGAACGAACCATGCCCGTGGTGAGTGTGTACGATATCGAGAAGAACAAGGTGGCCGAGGTGTCGCTCAACGACGCCGTCTTCGGGGCCGAGGTGAACCGGGACGTCATCTACGAGGTCGTCCGGATGCAGATGGCCGCGAAGCGGCAGGGCACCCACGACACCAAGGAACGCGGCGAGATCCGCGGCGGCGGCAAGAAGCCCTGGCGCCAGAAGGGAACCGGGCGCGCCCGCGTGGGCACCACCCGCTCCCCCCTCTGGAGGGGCGGCGGAACGGTCTTCGGGCCCACGCCGAGGGATTACTCCTTCACGGTTCCCAAGAAGGTGCGCAGGCTGGCCCTCATCTCGGCGCTGAGCATGAAGGTGAAAGAGGAGAAGCTCCTGGTGCTGAAGGACTTCCCCCTGGCCGAGGTGAAGACGAAGAAGTTCAAGGAGGTCCTCGACCGCTTCGGGCTCAAGAAGACCCTCGTCGTGATCGGCGAGGCCGACGTGGCCCTCGAGAAGTCCTCCCGGAACCTCCCCGATGTGAAAATGATGCGATGCGAGGGCATCAACGTCTACGACCTGCTGAAGTACGACAGCCTCGTGCTTCTGGAGCCTTCGATCCAAAAGATAGAGGGGGCGCTGGCATAATGGAACTCCATCAGATCATCCGACGGCCGCTCGTGACCGAAAAGACGACCCTCATGCGCGAGGGCAACCAGTACATCTTCGAGGTGGACCCGCGGGCCAACAAGATCGAAATCGAGAAGGCCGTGGAGAAACTCTTCAAGGTGAAGGTGGTCGGCGTGCGGACCCAGAACGTCCTGGGGAAGCAGAAGCGCTACGGGCGCCTCATGGGCAAGAAGAGCGACTGGAAGAAGGCCATCGTCACCGTGGCGCCCGGCAGCTCCATCGAGATATTCGACAAAGTCTAGGATAAGGACAACGACCCATGGCGATCAAAACCATGAAGCCCACGACACCGTCCCGGCGGTACCAGACCTACTCGACCTTCGAGGAGATCACCTCCACGGAGCCCGAGAAGAGCCTCACGAAGCCGGCCAAGAAAACGGGCGGCCGCAACAACGCCGGCCGCATGACGAGCCGCCACCGCGGCGGCGGGCACAAGCGCAAGTACAGGGTGGTGGACTTCCGCCGCGAGAAGACGGACATCCCGGCGAAGGTGAAGACCATCGAGTACGACCCGAACCGCTCGGCGCGCATCGCGCTGGTCAGCTACGCCGACGGCGAGAAGCGCTACATCGTGGCCCCCGTGGACCTGAAGGTGGGCGACCCGGTCGTCACGAGCGCCGCGGCCGACATCAAGCCCGGCAACGCCATGCCGCTGCGGAACATCCCCCTGGGATCGCTCATCCACAACGTCGAGCTGCGGCCCGGCAAGGGGGGCCAGATGGTCCGTTCAGCCGGCACCTACGCGCAGCTCATGGCCAAGGAAGGCGCCTACGCCCAGGTGCGGCTCCCCTCCGGCGAGGTCCGGAAGGTCCACATCGAGTGCAAGGCCACCATCGGCCAGGTGGGCAACGT
>CAYZKT010000221.1:0-4454 GCA_964478885.1 uncultured Syntrophaceae bacterium
CGCAGCAGCCGTCGGCCTCCTTCATTTCGACGAAGTTGCCCGCCGCCCTGAGCAGGTCGCGCGGCTGTTTCTTGATGCCCTGGCCCCGGGACAGGTGGCACGGGTCGTGGTAGGTAAAGGTTGCGTCGACCTTCTGCCGCGGCGTGTAGCCGGTCTTGGCCAGGTACTCTGTCAAATCCATCACCTTGCTGCTGAAGGCGGCCGCCCGGTCCTTCCACTGCGCATCGTCGGCGAAGTAGGAGGCAATGTGCTTCAGGGTGCCCCCGCAGCTCGCGCAGTCGCTCACGACGACCTCGGCGTCCTCGTAGAGCTCGATGTTCTTCCGCGCCAGTGCGAGGAACTCGTCGCGCAGACCGTGGGCCAGGTGCGGCAGGCCGCAGCAGACGTTGTCCCTCACGAGGGGCTTCGTCCCGGCCTTCAGGATCTCGAGCGTCTCCGCCGCCGCCTCGGGGAACATCATCCGCATGCCGCAGCCCTCGAAGTAGGCCACACGCGTTTCCGCCGTGACGGCCACATCGGAGGGGGGCGCCTTACTGGCCAGCGCGGCCGGCCCGGCGAAGGCCGCCAGGAAATGGGCGCGCGTGTACTCCTCGGGCACCATGCCGTGGGGGAAAACGCTGTTGAGGCCGAGCTTGCGCAGCAGCGCCAGGGAGCCCGCCGCAAGTTTCACCATGCCGCGGCTCTTGAGGAGGCCGCCCATGGCCTTGTACTTCGTGTTTGCAGCCCCCGTCTTGTTGACGAGGTACTGGCGGACGTGGATCATCGCATCGTCCGTCGCGATCTTGCTGGGGCAGATATCGACGCAGGCGCGGCACAACAGGCAGAAGTTGACCTTGGCCAGCGCCTCCGGCGAGGGCTCGATGCCCCCCTCGGTCAGGGCCCGGGCGATGACGTTCTTGCCCCGCGCGCCCGATGACTCCACACTGTTGGCGTCGAACAGGGGACAGGCGGGCAGGCACGTGCCGCAGCGGTCGCACTGGCTGACGATCTTTCTGGCAGCCTGAAGATGTTTGTCGTTCGTTTCTTTACGCATGGTCTTACCGTTTCACTCCGTGGTCTCACCAGATCTTGCCGGGGTTCAGGATGCCCTTCGGGTCGAGGGCCTGCTTGACGGCGGCCAGGGCCTTCACCCCCGACTCGCCGAGGGCCTTGGCGATGTAGGGCCGCTTGGTGATCCCGATGCCGTGCTCGCCGGACAGGGTCCCCCCGACGGCCAGGGTCGCGTCGAAGAGCTCCTCGACGGCGCGGTGGACCCGCTCTTCCTCGCCGGGCTTGCTCAGGTCGCAGAGAACCGAGGGGTGAATGTTGCCGTCGCCCGCATGGCCGTAGACAGCGATCGTGAGCTTGTGTTTCTCGGCGATGGCGCTGATGCGGCGCACCACCTCGGGGAAGGCGTCGCGGGGCACCGAGATGTCCTCGCCGAGCCGGTTCGGCACGAGGCTGGCGATGGCGGAGCTCAGACCCCGGCGGATGGCCCACAGCTCGTCGGACTCCTGCTGCGACTGGGCGACGCGGAACTGGTAAACCCCGCATTGCCTGGCCACGGCTTCCATCTTCTTTGCCTGGGCCTCGAGGGCCGCATCGTCCTCGCCATCGATCTCGACGATGATGCAGCAGCCGATGGCCGGGTCGTGTTCCGTATTGCGGTGCTTCGCCACGGCCTCGAGGCAGAAGCGGTCCATGATCTCGGCCGCAGCCGGCAGGAGGCCCGCCTGGAGAATCTGGTGGACCGTCGTGCACCCGTCGTCTAGTGTGCGGAACATGAGCTGCAGCGTGCCGCGCTTCTTGGGCATGGGGATGAGTCTCAGGAGAACCTTGGTGATGATGCCCAGGGTCCCTTCGGAACCGGTGAAGAGACTCGTCAGGTTGTAGCCCGTCACGTTCTTGATGGCCTTGCCGCCCGTGAGGAGCACTGAGCCGTCGGCAAGCGCGACCTCGAGACCCATGACGTAGTTCGAGGTCACGCCGTACTTGACGGCCCGCATGCCGCCCGCGTTCTCTGCCACGTTGCCGCCGATGGTGGAGAACTTCCAGCTTGCCGGGTCCGGCGGGTAGAAGAGCCCCTTGGCGGCGCAGGCGTTGTAGAGGTCGATTGTGCGGACGCCCGCCTCGGTCCAGACCATCATGTTGTTCACGTCGAGCTCGAGGATCTTCGTCATGCGCTCCAGCGACATGGAGATGCCGCCCTTCAGGGGGATGCTGCCGCCGGTGCGCCCTGTGGCGGCGCCGCGAGGCGTGACGGGGATGCCGCACTCGCTCGCGATGGCCATGATCTTCGAGACCTCCTCGGTTGTGGCGGGCCGCACGACGAGTTCGGGCTTGTTGGCCGGAAAAAGCGGCACAAAGGATGCGTCATAAGAATAGCCGAAGCGGTCCAGGTCGGAATCCAGCGCGTTTTCCGCCCCCACGACGTCGCGGATTTTTTTCTTGATATCTTCTGTGATCATCGAGATGCCCTCCCGTGAGGATCTTGCCGTGTGTGTTCAAGCGCCCTTCGCGGCGAATGGGACAGGATTTCCCTTTTGGGTCGGTAAACTATAAGGGAACCCGTCTTGCGTGTCAATGGAACCGAAGCTCCCTCAGGAAATCGTGAGCCTGGGGATGGTCATGCCGCCGTCCATGATGAAGGTGACCCTGGCGGCCGGGCCTTTCTCCTCGATCGCCGCCTTCAGAGCCTCCGAGACACTGTCGAAGGGCCGCATGTGGGCTTTGCCGATCAGGTTCTCGTCCAGGGGTGTGACGGCCCACATCCGGGCCTTCACGCCGATCTCGGCCATCTTGCCTGCCTTGTGGTAGCCCAGCTTGTATTCCCGGTCCAGTTTTTCGATGACGGCCTTGCACGTGGGCTCGGAGCTCAGAAGGTCCAGGAAGGCCTGGGAGCCGACCCCGCTGCGGCAGGCGGAGACGAGGATGATGATCCCGCCGTCCTTCAGGGCGGTCTTCCCGTTGTCCAGGGCCTTCTGGGACTGGTAGAGATCGATGTCGTTGGGCTCCAGGGCGATGGTGACCACGATGTCGGCCTGGCGGCGGATCGGCACGACAAAGACCTCGTCGGCCCTCGGCAGCAGCGAGTAAAAGGACTCCTTCAGGTCCCCGGCGGCTGCCGCGTAGACGCGGTGTTCGCCGTCGAGAACGGTCATGATCGCGAAAACGTTCAGCTTTTCGAGAATTTGTTCGGCGTCGTCGAACTCCTCCGCAACGGGGTTTCCCTTCAGGACCATCGCCTGGGCGGCAGGAGAGATGGCAAGCTTGTGATTCGCCGTGATGCAGTCGTAGCTCGCCACCCCCGGCATGAAGCACTTGCGGCCCCCGGTGTACCCTGCGAAGTAGTGGGGCTCGATGCTCCCGATGGGGATGATGGCATCGGCCTCCCGGACAAGGGTGTTCAGCATCAGGTCGTTGCCGTGCCTCGTCTTGCCGAGAGAGTAACAGGGGCTTTTCTTGGCATCGTGAACATGGACGCGATCCTTCAGCTCCCCGTAGAGCTTCCCGAAGATGAAGTCGTACTCCTCCTCCGTCGGCGCCCGGTGGCTTCCCGTGGCAATGAGGATCTTGAAGCTCTTGCCGCGAAGCAGGGGGCGCAGGATCTCCATGATGGCGCCGGTCGGCGTGGGGCGTGTCGCATCGTTGACGAGAAGAAGGATGTTTTCGCGGCCCTTCAGGAAATCCTCGATCCCCGGCGATTTGAGGGGGTTGAAAATGGCGGCACGGAGCGTTTCCGTTTGGTCCGCGGTTTGAACGGCGTTGGGGATGATGACCTGTTCGATGTTGCGGTCCGCCAGTTCGATCGTTTCGGCAGTGTCCCCGTAAGGAATCTCCAGCTTCATGGCCCCTCCGGTTCTTTAGTCCGCGGCCGCCGCCGGGGTCGCCCTCCCCAGCAAACGGCCCGAAAGCACAATTAAGGGCACTTGCAGGAAAAGATCAAGCAAATAATGCAAAAGGAATTTTTCTTGCCGCGCGATCGTGTTACAGTGCACAGGAAGCTGCAGCGAGGCACATCAGGCCGGCGGAGGTCTGCCATGAGCAAGGAAACGTTGGACATTTTCATCCATCTCGTCGTGGCCATGGTTGCGGGCGGGCTGATCGGGTTGGAGCGGAGCTACTACGGGCGGCCGGCGGGTTTTCGAACCCATACGCTGGTTTGCATGGCCTCGAGCCTCCTGATGCTCGTGACCATCTATCAGCGGGACTGGTTCACGGGGGCCATGATCGAAACGGTACGGGTCGACCCGACTCGAATGGCCCAGGGCATCATGACGGGGATCGGATTCCTCGGCGCCGGGGTGATCATGAAGGAGGGGGCCTCGATCCGCGGGCTGACAACGGCGGCGTCGATCTGGATCACGGCGGCCATCGGAATCCTGGCGGGCGTGGGATTCTACAGCGCCCTGACGGTCGTTACGGTCTTGACCCTCAGCACGCTGAACCTCTATCGGCTCGTGGAGAGACAGCTC
>CAYZKT010000222.1:0-4441 GCA_964478885.1 uncultured Syntrophaceae bacterium
GATCTGGGGCTAGCCCATCACCATGGAGTCCAGGCTCGAGGCCACCCGGAAGAGGTGGCGGACGGCGTCGCTGCCGCAGTAGACGTAGAGGCACTTCTCCAGCTCGGCGGCGCCGAGGTTGCCGTGGCGCAGGATGAAGGACTTCACCCGCGCGATGGCCTCCTCCATGTCGTCGGCCCGGGCAAGGACCTCCACCCGGTTGCAGGTGGAGAGGTAGAGGGCCTCGCGGACGGCCGGGGCCTTCAGCAACTCATCGAGCGGACGCACGACGTCGCCGCAGGAAAACGACAGGCGTTCCCTCAGCTCCAGCGGCGCTGTTTTGTGATTCATGCCGACGAGGATGACATTCATATGAACAATTTCATCCCCCCGAACTCCCTCTCCCCTTCGCGGGAGAGCCCTTCGACTAACTCAGGGCCGTGAGCCTGCCGAACGGGGCCGGGGTGAGGGGGACGGTTCTTCCCTCCTCACGTAAACTTGTGCACCGAGCTCAGGAAGTTGACCCCGATGAACGCCGAGATCAGCACGGCGAGGGCCGCGATGGACAGCACGGCAATCTTCCTGCCCTTCCACCCGATGGCGAGCCGCTGGTGCAGCAGGAAGGCGTAGAAGCACCACACGGCAAACGACCAGATTGTCTTGGGGTCCGCGGCCCAGTTGCTCCCGCCCCAGGCCGTCTTCGCCCAGACGGAGCCGACGATGAGCCCCAGGGTCAGCAGCGGGAACCCCCACAGCAGACCCATGTGATTGATGTTGTCGAGGTCCCCCAGCGACGGCAGGTACCGGGCGAGGCCCCCCATCCGGCGCCGGCGGATCTGGCGGTCCTGGATGCAGTACATGACACCCGCCAGCGAGGCCAGGGCGAAGAGCCCCTCGCCGACGATGGAGAGCGTGACGTGGAGCGGCACGAGCCTGCCCTGCAGCGCGTCGGGGATGGCCAGCGTCCCCTCGATGCCCAGCGACGCAAGCATCATGAGCAGCACGGCGAAGGGCGCCACGATGGCCCCGAGCACCCGTGTCTTGGTCCGCGCCTGGACGGCGAGGTAGGCGCCGGAGACGATCCAGGCGAATAAGGACACGGCCTCGAAGAGGTTCACGGCCACGTTGAACCCGCGCTCGGTGTACATCTCCAGGAAGTGGACGCCGTGGAGGACGACGGCGAGGCCGAGGACCCACGTGGCGATCTTGGCCATCACGACGCGCCGCGCCACGAGCGACACGAGGTAGCCCGCGGTCGCCAGGAAGTAGGCCGCCAGCGCCGCCTTGAAGAATAGCGTATCCATCATCGTCCCCTGGCCCCTTTTCTGCCGGGCTTTCGCGCCGCCGCCTCCCGCCGGATCGCGGAGAGATCGACGGCGACGCCCGCCAGCCGCTTCACGGCCTCCTCGACCTTTCTCCAGTGCCCTTTGCGGATCCGCTCCAGGATGTCGGAATCCACCAGGGCCTCGAAGATCCTGCGGTTCTCGTCGGACCCTTCCCCGCGGTCGAGGATGCGGCCCCGGAGCTCGCCCAGAATCTTCAGCAGCGTCTCGTACTCGGGCCCGTAGCGCTCCTCGAGCTCCTTCCGGAGTTTCTTCGCCAGGGCCGGGCTCCTGCCCCCCGTCGCCACGGTGATGACCAGCTCCCCCTGCCGGCACAGGGCGGGGAGGATGAAGTCGCAGCGGCCCGGGTCGTCGACGATGTTGGCCAGGACCCTTCTCCGGCGGGCGTCGCGAAAGATGCGGTCGTTGACGGCGCGGTCGTCCGTCGCCCCGATGACGAGGAAAGCCCCCTCGAGATGGTCCTCGGCGTAATCGGCCGCGATGTGGCCGATACGGCCCTCCCGCACGAGCCCCTCGAGCCCGGGCGTCAGTTCCCTGCCCACGACGGTCACGCGGGCCCCGCACTCAAGGAGACGCTCCGCCTTGCGCTGCCCCACCTCGCCGCCGCCGACGACGAGACAGCGCCTGTCCAGGATGTCGAGGCCGATCGGGTAATATCTCATGAAATCCACTGTTTTCCCGGTTGATCCGATGGAAGGAAGAAGCTATCACGACGGGTGCTAAAATTCAAGCTGCTTGAAATCTCTCGCAAAAAAGGCTATACAGCCATTCTGGGAATTCCCCGGGAGTCCGCCCCGCCGCCCCCTGCGCAGGGTGCCCGCGAGGCGGGGTCCCGTTGCCCGTTTCACGCAGGATCACACCGGAAGGAGGCGTCATGCCCTGCAGCATGGATCGATCCGCCGCATCGAAAGAAAAATGGGTTCGGTTCCGGCTCTACGCGCCGTCCGAACTGGACGAGGCCCTGTCGAACTACCTCACCGAGATGGGGGCCCAGGGGGTCTTCGAGGAGTTCCTGGAACCGGGGGTCTCGGAGCTGTCCGAGCCGGATTCTCAGGACGAGCGGGTCCTCAACGCCTATTTCCCTTCCGACGCCGACGACGCGAAGCGGGCGGCCCGGCTGCAGGCCTACATCGACTGCCTGGCCGAACTCTTCCCCGACCAGGAGAAACCCACCTTCAACACGGAGGTCATCGTCGACCCGCAGTGGGGCGAGGTCTGGAAGCGCTTCTTCAAGCCCCTGCGTATCAGCAAGAACATCATCGTCAAGCCCTCCTGGGAGCGTTACTCCGCCACGGGACGCGAGACGGTCATCGAAATCGACCCCGGCATGGCCTTCGGGACGGGCCAGCACCCCTCGACGAGCATGTGCCTCGAGGCCATGGAGGAAATCCTCCTGAAGGACCGCACCTTCACGAAGTGGCGCGTTCTGGATGTGGGCACCGGCACGGGCATCCTGGGAATTTCGGCCGCCAAGCTCGGCGCCTCGACCGTCCTGTGCGTCGACATCGACCCGCAGGCCGTGGAGATCGCCCACAAGAAC
Source organism: uncultured Syntrophaceae bacterium (assembly GCA_964478885.1). Classification (GTDB taxonomy): domain Bacteria; phylum Desulfobacterota; class Syntrophia; order Syntrophales; family UBA2192; genus UBA2192. Next base: position 2,863 of record CAYZKT010000222.1, read on the forward strand.
GTGGCCGTCAACCACGTGGGCGACCGCGTCGTGATCGTCAACAGCGACGTGGCCCGGATCAAGGGAAGCTTCGAGCTGATCGTGGCCAACCTCACGGCGGAGACGCTCATCAAGATCAAGTCGCACCTCGTCAAGATGATGGAAAAGGGCGGCTATCTCGTCATCTCCGGGATCATCGAAAAGAACCGGCAGGACGTGGAGAAGGCCTTCACCCGCGACGACCTGATCCAGCACAGGGTCATCGCCGACAAGGAGTGGGTCTGCTACGTCTACCGCAAGCCGCCGAAGGCCTGAGGGATGGTTCCCCGGATCTACGCCCCCCCCGTCCAGGAAGGGAAAGACACGGTCGAACTCGCGGAGGACACGGTCCGCTACCTGCGCAATGTGCTCCGCCTGGGGCGCGGCGACGGGATCCTCCTGTTCGACGGGACGGGCTGGGAGTACCGCGGCGTGATCGAGCGCCTCGAAGGCCGGGAGGGCACGGCGCGGATCGTGGCCCGCGAGCGCGTCCCCCTCGTAATCCCCGTGCGCATCACCCTCGCCCAGGCCCTGCCGAAGGGCGACAAGATGGAGTTCATCGTCCAGAAGGCCACGGAGCTGGGCGTGGCCCGCATCGTCCCCTTCCGCTCCGCCCGCACAATCCCCAGGCGCACCGAGGACCGGGCCGCCCGGAGGCTCGAGCGCTGGCGCCGCATCGCCGCCGAGGCGGCCGAGCAGTGCGGCCGGACCGATGTCCCCGAGATCGCCGAGCCCCTCCCCTTCCGGGAAGCCCTCGAGCAAGCCGGGCCCGAAGCCGTGAAGGTCCTCTTCTGGGAGTCCGAGACGGAGCGCTCCGTCCGGGAGATCCTGAAGGGCGATGCCGCGCGGTCCGCCAGGGAGGTCTTCCTCGTCGTGGGGCCCGAGGGCGGGGTCACTGGCGAGGAGGCGGAGCAGGCGCGGCAGGCGGGCTTTCTCACCGCGAGCCTTGGCCGGCTCGTCCTGCGCGTGGAGACGGCGGCCCTTGCCATTCTCGCCATTTTCCAGTATGAATGCGGGCTGATCGGCGCACTCGAGGGAAAGGATCGCGATGGATAGGCACTACGGCGGGTTCTGGCGGCGGTTTTACGCCTTCATGATCGACAAGGTCATCCTGGGCTTCATCGGCATGATCCTGTTCTTCCTGGGCACGACGGCTTTCGGCCTCGGGATTTCGCCCTACGACATGGCCGCCGACCCCGAGGCCCTGATGGCCCTGGGGGGCAAGGTCTTCCTGTTCTACCAGTCCGTCACCCTCTTGCTGGACATGGCCTACTTCACCTGGTTCCACGGCACGACGGGGCAGACGCCGGGCAAGCGCCTGCTGGGGCTGCGCGTCGTCCAGGAATCGGGCGGGTCGATCGGCTTCGGGACGGCCTTCCTCCGCTGGGTGGGCTACATCATCTCGGCCCTGCCCATGCTCATGGGGTTCCTCTGGGCGGGCGCCGACAGGCGCAAGCAGGGCTGGCACGACAAGATCGCCGGCACCGTCGTCATCGACCTCTACCAGGTCGTCGAGGTCGAGATCCCGCCAAAAAATGCCTTGACAAACCAAGGCAATTTA
>CAYZKT010000223.1:0-4428 GCA_964478885.1 uncultured Syntrophaceae bacterium
CCTGCGTGCGGCTGCAGAATCGCTGGATGCCCAGCAGGAAGGCCCAGTAGGAGGGTTTGAAGAAGTTTTCCCGCTGGGCGAAGAAGCCGTTGAGGCCGAGGCTGCTGTAGTGGAACCCCGTTGCGTTGTCCTGGCAGCTGAAGGACATGTCCGTGGGCGCCGCCGCGACGCCCAGCTGTTTCAGGAAGGTGCGGAAGAGCGGGTAGGTCCGTTCGTTGTGGACGATGAAGCCCGTGTCCACGGGCAGGCCGGCGTCGGAGCCGTCCGCGATGACCGCCGTGTTCGTGTGGCCTCCGATGTAGCCGTTTTTCTCGAACAGGGTCACGCGGTGCCGGCGCTGCAGCAGGTAGGCAGACAGGATGCCCGATATGCCGGCGCCGACGACGGCGATGTTCATCCCGGCGGAAGGTCCCATGGGGCTTGCCTCCTCCCCGCACATCCTATGGGCCGCCCGACGCGGGCGGGGGCCTGTGGTCGGTCGGCAGGTTTGCGGGCTCGTAACGAAGCGGATGCTTGCCGTCCGTGGTGGCGCAGGCGGTGAGCAGCGCAAGGACGGCGGCGACTGTCAGAAGCAGCGAAACGATTTTTTTCGTCCCCATGGCTTGTTTTCCCTTTTCGGTTCGGTGTTGCACTATGTATAAGCACCTGCGGCCTCCGTGGCAAGGCCCGGAGGGAAAATTTCCGCCGGTGCCCTCACGACCGCACCTTCTTGAGCAGCCAGGCCAGGTTCTGCCCCAGGCTCTTCATGGTCTGCATACCCTCGGCGTCGCCCAGGACTTCTCCCGGGTCGCGCCCGATCGCGAAGGCCCAGTAACTCGCCCCGGGGTTGATGATCTGGTTGTAGAACAGGAACAGGTTGATCGAATTGAAGGCGTGGATGGCCCCGCCGCGTCGCACGGCGATGACGCCCGCGCCCACCTTTCGCTTGAACAGGTAGTCGTTGGCCCGGGCCACGAAACCCGTCCGCTCGATCAGGGCCCTCGTCGCCGACGTCACGTCGGCGAAGTAGGTGGGAGACCCGATCAGGATCACGTCGGCCTCGATCATCTTCGCGATGCACTCGTTGATAATGTCGTTGTCCACGGCGCAGCGGTTGTCCTTGTTTTTCATGCACTTGTAGCAGGCGATGCAGCCCTGGATCTTTTTGCCCGCCAGCTGGTAGAGCTCGGTCTCGATACCCTCCCCCCGGATTTCGTCGAGGACCTTGTTCAGCAGGATGGCCGTGTTGCCGTCCTTGCGGGCGCTGCCGTTGAACGCGATCACCTTCATGCGCGTCTGCCTCCTTCGGGGATGGGTATATCAAATCTATGATGCGTCATTCTGACAGAAATGGCGAGGAAGTTCCAGAAAATAGGCGGTTTCTCCGCAGGATCATTTTTTTTGTCCCACCGGCATTTTAATCGTTGAATTTCCCGCTGATTTTTTATATATTCACGGGCAATTTAAGGGGGGAGAGCGAGGGAACCACTCTCCGAGGGATGTCTCAAGAATCCTGTTTTTTCGTTCCGGCTTGTCGAGTTCATAGGCCGATGCAATTCTACAACTCATCGTGAACCATCTGAATCGAATCTGTTCTCGCGTCATCCGGCTCGACAGCTCCATCTCAACATCACCGAACCAGAAGAAGCAATTCATCCACAAGGAGGGTGCCGTATGGTCAGAAACTTGATCAAGTTGATTGTTGTCGTCATGAGTTTGGCCCTGCTGGGCGGCTGCGCCACGGTGATCAAACCGATCCCCGCACAGGACCTCAACCCGAAACTGAAGTCCGGCGCGCTGGTCCAGAAGACCAATAACTTCGAGGTCGTCATGGATACCTCGGCGTCTATGGAAGACCCTTACCAGTGGACCCATTTCGCCTATACCAGCCCGATGAAGACCAACAAGCTCGAGTATCAGCAGCACCTCGTGCGGCTCTTCAACGACACGATCCCCAACCTGAAGCTCACCGCCGGCCTGCGGGATTTCGCCGGGGAGCGGTGGCTCTCCAGGCCCTATAACACCAAGCTCTGGTACGGGATGGCCCCCTACGTGAAGGAAGACCTCGGCAAGAGCATCTTCGAGGTCAACACGGGCGGCGTCGAGAGCCCGCTGAACCTGGCCATCGACGCGGCCACGGCGGACTTCAAGCCCCTGGCGGGCAAGTCGGCCCTCGTCATCTTCAGCGACGGTCTCGAGATGCCGAAGGCCGTGGCCTCGGCGCAGGCGATGAAGGCCGCCCTCAAGGACAATATCTGCATCTATGCCGTCCTGATCGGCAACGACCCCACGGGCGAGGGCAAGGCCCTCCTCGACAAGGTCGTGAAAGCAGGCCAGTGCGGGATCCTCGTCAACGGCAAGGACGTCGAGTCGGCGGCCGGGATGGCCAACTTCGTGGAGAAGGTTTTCCTCGGGCCCGCCGGGGCAGCCGCAGTGACCCCCGGCCCCGCACTTCCTCCGGGCGCCATTGCCCAGCTCGACTCGATCTACTTCGACTATGACAAGTACAACGTGAAGCCCGAGTTCAAGGCAGCCGTGAAGAAGAATGCCGATTACTTCAAGGCAAACAAGGCCAACAACGTTCTGATCGCCGGCAACTGCGACGAGCGCGGCACCAACGAGTACAACATGGCCCTGGGCCAGAGAAGGGCCGACTCGGCGGCCAAGGCACTGAAGGCGGCCGGCGTCGACGCGAAGCGGATCAAGACGGTCAGCTGGGGCGAAGAGAAGCCCGTGTGCAAGGAGTCCGTGGAGGCCTGCTGGTCCAAGAACCGCAACGCCATGTTCTTTGTGATGCAGCCGTAAACTGAGCCCGAAGGCCGGAGGCGCGGAGCCGAAGGCCGAGGCTGTGAACAAAAAAATCCCCGGTCGAAAAACCGGGGATTTTTTTGTTCGGGGTCCAGGGTTCAGGGCCCAAGAAAAGATGAAGCTGTGAAGTTGGGAAGCTGAGAAGTTCGGTTAAGCCGTCATGTGATGGAGTGCGGTGGGACATTCCGCGCTTCCTAACTTCCTATTCTTCTTAACTTCCATCCTTTTCCGATACCCTGTACCCTGTGCCCTGTACCCTGCCTTTCAGACTCCCGCCTTCCGGAAGACCTCCGCGATGATCGCCCTGGCCTCCTCCTGGATGCGCTCGAGGTGCTCCCGGTCGCGGAAGCTCTCCGTGTAGATCTTGTAGATGTTCTCCGTGCCCGACGGGCGCGCCGCGAACCATCCGCTGCGGGTGACGACCTTCAGGCCGCCGATGGGCATGCCGTTCCCGGGAGCCTCGGTGAAGCGCGCCGTGATGGGCTCCCCGGCCAGCTCCGATGCGCCCACCTGCCCGGGCGAGAGTTTCGAGAGCAGCGCCTTCTGCTCGGCCGATGCCGCCACGTCCATCCGCTCGTACAGCGGGCTTCCGAACCGGCCGGCGATCTCCGCGTAGTGCTCCCCGGGGTCGCGCCCCGTTTTCGCGGTGATCTCGGCGGCCAGCAACCCCATGATGAGGCCGTCCTTGTCGGTCGTCCACACCGTGCCGTCCGTGCGAAGGAAAGACGCACCGGCGCTCTCCTCGCCGCCGAAACCGCAGGAGCCGTCGAGAAGGCCGCCGACAAACCACTTGAACCCCACGGGGACCTCGGAGAGGGGCCGGCCGAGATGGGCGGCCACGCGATCGATGAGGCTGCTCGAGACGAGCGTCTTGCCCACGGCGGCGTCTCGCCGCCACCCGGGCCGGTTCTGAAACAGGTACCCGATGGCCACGGCGAGGTAGTGGTTGGGGTTCATGAGCCCGGCGCTGCGCGTCACGATGCCGTGACGGTCGCTGTCGGGGTCGTTGCCGAAGGCGACGTCGTAACGGTCCTTGAGCCCGATGAGGCGGGCCATCGCGTACGGGGAGGAGCAGTCCATCCGGATCTTGCCGTCCTTGTCGACGGTCATGAACCCGAAGGCGGGGTCCACGTCGCGGTTGACCACGTCGAGGCGGATGCCGTAGCGGGAGGCCACGGGGTCCCAGAAGGGCAGGGAGGCGCCCCCCATGGGGTCCACGGCGACCCGGATGCCCGACTCCGCGATGCGCTTCATGTCGACGACGTTCGCGAGGTCCTCCACGTAGGGGCCGACGTAATCGTGCTCGTGGGTCGTGCCGGCACGGATCGCCTTCTCGAAGATCGTTCTCTTCACGCCCCGCAGCGCGGCGCACAGGTACTCGTTCGCCCGGTCCTCGATCCAGCGCGTCGCCTCCACGTCGGCGGGCCCGCCTTCGGGGGGGTTGTACTTGAACCCCCCGTCCTCGGGCGGGTTGTGGGAGGGCGTGATGACGATGCCGTCGGCGAGGGCCCCCGCCCTGCCGCGGTTGCAGGTCAGAATGGCGTGGGAGATGACCGGCGTGGGCGTGTACCCCCGGCCGGCCTGCACCATCGTATCGACGCCGTTCGCGGCGAGCACCTCGAGGGCCGTCGCGAAGCTGGG
>CAYZKT010000224.1:0-4371 GCA_964478885.1 uncultured Syntrophaceae bacterium
AACAACCAGTTCTGGCCCCTCGCCGGACTGCTCGCGTTCACGGGCCTCTGCCTGCTGGTTGCCTATTTCTACCGCGAAAAATGGATCGAGAAGATCAGGGACAGGGCGACAAAATACGAAGGCGGACCCCCGACGGCGGGAGCGTGAAGAACAGGGTCTCGGGTATAGGGTCTAGGGTCTCGGGAAAAAAGAAAACAAGAAAGGACCGGAGGGAATGTTCCGGTCCTTTTTTCGTCTTCCTCTTACCCTATACCCGATCCCCGATACCCGAAACCCTGTCTTCACCGGTACTGCGTAAAGCTGAAGGGGTCGGCGACACGGCGGAGGCCCTCGTCGATCTCACCGTAGCCCGCCAGGTAGAACTCCATCGCCTTGCCGGGGGGAACGGCCTTCTGGAGCTCCTCCATGATCTGGGTCGACGGTTCGGCCAGGACGAGCTTGATGGTCTTCGCACTGTTCTCCAGCACGATGATCTTGCGCTCCATGGCATAGCGCTCGCCGATGACTTTCTGAAGCTGGGGGTTGGGCTGGTAGTCCTTCATGGACAGGATGGGCATGTTGAAGTGCTTCGAGAGGGCTGTGAGGTAACCGCGGCTGTTGATGTACCCCAGCTCGATGAGCAGCAGCCCCAGGGGCCTCGTGTGACCCCACTTTTCCTTGATCTTCTTCTGCTTCGCAAGGGCCTCGTCCAGCTGCTCCCGGGTGATCAGCTTCTGGTCCACCAGGATCTCGCCGATCGTTTTGCGCTTGTTGGAGTAGTACAGGGCGCGGTTGATCTTCTCCTGCGAAACCCCCATTTCGAACAGGATCTCGCCGAGATATTTCCCCGGCTGCTCGGCCTTGATCCGCAGGGCCCGTTCCAGCTGTTCCTGGCCGATGATGCCCTTCTCGACGAGAATCTGCCCCAGGGTCTTTTCGCCACCCGGTTTCGATCTGGTTTCCATTTCTTCCTCTCGCTTCCTTGCTGTTCGTTCCGACCCAGGGACTGCACGCGCGGACGAAGCCGATTCTTCATGGAGCAAATTCCATGCCATGCCCGGCAGTTCACGGCTTGACTTGCGACAAGGGGTATGAGAGCATCGCACCGGGGTCTCGGGTATCGGGCTAAAGGAAATCAAGTCATTTGTCTTCGAACAAGTTCAACCTCAAAGTCCTGCTGCTTCTCTCCTCGGGCCATCTCGTCACGGACCTCTACCAGGGGGCGCTGCCCGTCGTCCTGCCTTTTCTCAAGGCGAAACTCACGCTCTCCTATACGGCCACGGGCATCATCCTGCTGGTGGGTACCCTCACGTCCTCGATCATCCAGCCCCTGTTCGGGTACATCTCGGACCGCAAGGAAAAGCCGTTGCTCCTGCCCCTGGGGTGCCTCTGCGCGGGGCTCGGGTTTTCCATGCTCGCCCTCCCGACGAGTTTCGCCTTCGTGCTCCCGCTCGTCGTCCTGAGCGGCCTCGGGATCGCCTCGTACCACCCCGAGGGGTTCCGGACGGCCCATTTCTTCACGGGCGAGAAGAAGGTCACGGGGATGTCCATCTTCTCGGTCGGGGGGAACCTGGGCTTCGCGATCGGCCCCCTGCTGGCGCTCTTCGTCGTCCAGACCTACGGCTTCGAGAGCCTCCCCGTGCTGCTGGCGCCCGCGGTGATCTTCGTCGCGACCATCCTGCTGTTCTGGCGCGCGATCGCCATCCCCCGGCCCGAAGCCCATACCGCCGATGCCGCAAAGCAGGCGGGGCCGGGAACGGCGCAGTGGATCTCCCTGTTCGTTCTCGTCGGCATCGTCGTGATGCGATCGTGGATCCAGGTCGGCCTGTTGACCTACATCCCGTTCTACTACATCGACGTCCTGAAGGGCGACATCCTGCAGGCCGGGACCCTGGTCACCACCTTCCTCACCGGCGGGGCGTTCGGGACCCTGGCGGGGGCGCCCCTCGCCGACCGCTGGGGGCACAAGCGTTACCTGATCTTTTCCATGCTCCTGTCATCCCTGCTCATGCCGCTGTTCTTCGTCACAGAGGGATGGCTCCTCTTTGCGGTTCTCGGCCTTCTCGGCATGATCCTCATCTCCACGTTCTCGGTAACCATCGTCATGGCACAGCACCTGATCCCGCAGGGCCTGGGGATCGCCTCGGGCCTCATGGCGGGGTTTGCCATCGGCACGGGGGGCATCTGCGTGACCCTGCTGGGCGTCGTCGCCGATCACGTCGGCGTCCTCGCGGCCCTGCAGTCCATCATGGCCCTGCCCGTCATCGGCCTTCTGCTCACCCTCGGTCTGCGGTACAGACAGAAAGGGGAGGGGGCTGAATTCGCATAACGTTGCTTCGTGTTCGGATCGATCATGAACGTCATGGCGGACAGAGACCGCCGTTTGTCCGTCATCCGGTGCGGGACGGCAAGCGATCATTGCACCCTGGTGCAGCCGCGCAAGCGTGGGTAATCTTTTCATCCTGAAGGAGCGGGGCCATGAACAAGACATCGACGTCGACGGCACTGCGGATCGCTGTGGGTTTGGCATTGGCATTCCTGACCGTCAGCTGCAGCACGCCTGCGGTCACCAGGCAGGATTTGTCCCCCGAAGAAAAAAAGATGCTCCACCGATGGGCGCTCAAGGAGTTGAGCAGGGCCAGCCAGCCGTACTGCTGGAGGGACTCGTATGGACGAGGGGTGGGCGTCCCGGTGAGCGCCTGTCCGGAAGGACAGGAGAAGGACGCGGGGCTTTGCTATCGCACGTGCGAAGACATCGGGAAAGAAGGCTGGAAAGGCGTCGGCCCCGTATGCTGGCAGCGCTGCCCCCCGGGTTTCCGCGATGACGGCGCATACTGCTTCAAGCCGAAGTCGTACGGGCGCGGGGTGGGTTTTCCCTGGAAGGCGGGAGACAAGGCTTTCAGTCTGAAGAACGCCGAGAGGCGCTGCGAGGCAAAGCATGGGACGGACCAATGCGAGAAGTCGGGAGCGATCTACTACCCCAGGTGCAAGCCCGGCTACCGCGCCATCGGCTGTTGCGTCTGCAGCCCGAGGTGCCCGGCCGGCATGACGGACATCGGCATTTCCTGCCAGAAGCAGTCCAAGGGGCGCGGTGTGGGCAAGCCCATGCAGTGCAAAAAAGGGCAGGCCTACGACGCCGGCCTCTGCTACAGGCCCTGCAAGCAGAATTACCACGGCGTCGGCCCCGTGTGCTGGCAGGATTGCCCGGACACACAGCCCGTCAACTGCGGCGCCGGTTGCGCAAAAAACTCGAGTCAATGCGCCGAGAAGACGATTGCCCAGGTCCTCGCTCCGCTCGAACTCGCCGCGAATGTGGCGCTGGCCGTAACCACGGGAGGCGCCGGGAATGCCGCGGTGAGCGCGGCAAAGGCCTCGGCCAGGACAGCGGCCAAGACGGCGGGGAAAGCGGCTGCAAAAACAACCGTCAGGAATTCGACTCGCACAATCGCCCGGGAGATGATGCCCGGCGTCCGCGCTCAGCTCGATAAAAAGCTCCTCAGAGAATACTCGGAGGAGATCGCGGACGAAGTGTGTTGGAATGCGGCGGAAAGCCTGGCGCTGGCCGCTGTGGCAGGTGATTCCGACATGAAGGATGTTCTCCTCTCGCTCGACCCTACCGGTATTGCCGATGTGACGGAAGCCTATGCGAAGCCCGCATGCAGTTTCGGCGCGGATCCTCCAATCTTTGCGAAATGACGCACGACAAGACGTCGGAGAGGTTTCTTACAATGGATAATCTGGTTGACGAAGTGGGCCGATAAAGATATTAGGGGCCTTGAGACATCTCGCAGCACAGAGCGATCGACCGAGAAACTGCCTTTACGATCAGCCGGGTCTGAACAACTCGACCCGAGCGCGCAAAATGCCGTGCAAAACGCATAAAACGCACTCCGGTTATCGCCTCAAGCGCCGTTTGCGGCGCGTTGTGCCGGGATTTCCCGGATTACGGGCGCACCATTCCTGTGTTCGGCAACAACCGTTTTCGCTTCATCCACAGGTTCGACAGCGCAAACAATCCCGCCACGTCCGGTTGCGCTTGCCGTTGCACTCCGCATCGCCGAAGGTAAGCTGCATGGGCATCACTCGTCCGGAACCTTGGTTGATTTTGCCGGACTGGGGCGAGTTGTTCGGACCTTCCCAACGAGAGAAGGGAAGTGCCAACCTTGGGTCAGACCCTTGCATTCGCAAGCAACGATTGGCAGCCCATACAAACCCTGATTCAGATGCAGCCAGTCGCAAACCTGAAACGATTCATGCAACAGGAGTTTTCTGTAGTGGACATTCCACGAATCTTCAACATCACCGAAAGTGCTCACCGCATTCATAACCCGTTCACGCCCGAAAAGCTCGCCACTCTCGGCGAGGCGTTGCGCCTGGAACCGGGGACCCGTG
>CAYZKT010000225.1:0-4358 GCA_964478885.1 uncultured Syntrophaceae bacterium
TGTACAACCAGCGCCACTTCTACAACCTGCTGCAGGCCGAGATCGAGCGCACCGAGCGCTACGGCCGGCCCCTGTCACTGCTGTTTCTCGACATCGACGACTTCAAGCGTTTCAACGACACCTACAGCCACATGGAGGGCGACCGCGTCCTGGAGCGCATCGGGGCGACCATCCAGCGGTGCGTCCGCCGCACGGACTGGGCCTTCCGGTACGGCGGTGAGGAGTTCACCGTCTTCATGCCGGAAACCGAGGGGGACCAGGCGGAGGTCGTGGCCGAGAGAATCCGGGTGGAGTTCGCCGCGGAGCGCTTCCGTCCCGTCCCCGGCCGCGAGGAGGCCAAGACGGTGAGCATCGGGGTCGCCTCGTACCGGTCCGGCGAAGACATGAAGGACTTCGTCAACCGGGCCGACCGCCTCATGTACGAGGCCAAGAAGAGGGGCAAGAACCAGGTCTGCTCGTCGGCCTGACCGGCGACATCGCCGATCGAACCCGCCGCGTCCGTGCGCAAACCGGAGGTCCGGAACGGATGCTTCCACAACGGACCACCCCTTTCAACCTCTTGGAATCCCTGAACCTTTCCGTATGATGCTCCTGCTGCGGCACGGTCGGGCCCGCCCCGCCGGGGATGCCCGCGTGACGCGAATCACGGCAACACCCTGTATTTGAAGGAGAATTCAAGATGCCGGCCTCGTGGTACCCCTTATGCGATGGGCATTGGGCAGATCGTCACGCCGGCCCTGAGACGGCAGACGAAAACACCCCACGCGGGAGGGACCCTGACCATGAAGAACCTGAAAAAGAAGTTCAGAATCTTTGTCCTGTGCCACGAGTACCTGTGCGCCGTCATCCTGTCGATTCTCGGCGCCTTCCTGACCGTCTTCATCATGGGGTGAACGGGCCCGGCGGTTTCCGTTCCCCCGCGTTTTTTGCTTGAACCAAAAGGGCCCGCCATGGATACTGCACGTGCGGCGCGACGCCTGTCGGCCGCAGGGGAGGGAACGCGATGCGCAGATTCATGGATCCCGAGTCCGTGGCACTGATCGGAACCCCGCGCAGGACGGGGCCCGGGACCTTCAACAACGCGGAGATGATGCTCCGCTACGGGTTCAAGGGCCGCATCCACCCCGTGAACCCTGCAGGCGGGGAGATCCTGGGCCGGAAGGTCTTCCCCGCCGTGGCCGACATCCCCGGGACGGTCGACCTGGCCGTCATCTCCGTCGGCCGCGACCGCGTCCCCGCGGCCTTCGAGGACTGCATCCGGGCGGGCATCCGGCGCGTGATCATCATCAGCCAGGGCTTCGCCGACGCCGACGAGCACGGCCGCGGGCTCCAGGATGACATCGCCCGGCGCGCCCGCGAAACGGGCGTCCGCGTCCTGGGCCCCAACACGCTGGGGGTGGTCAACAATTTCAGCCGGTTCAACACGGCCTTCGTCGATATCCCCTTCCCGGAGCGCTTCCTCCCCGTCTCCCTCGTCGCCCAGACCGGGTTCATCCAGGTGGCGTCGCGCAACCTCGCCTGGCGCGACATCGGCAAGGCCATCGACGTGGGCAACTCCTGCGATCTCGACATCGCGGAGGCCCTCAATTACCTCGCCGACGACCCGGAAACGAAGGTCATCGTCGTCCACATGGAGGGCCTCAAGCGCGGCCCTGCGTTCCTGGAGTCGGCGGGCCGGGCAAGCCGTCTCAAGCCTCTCATCGTGCTCAAGACGGGACGCAGCACGGCGGGGGCGAAGGCCGCCCTGTCCCACTCGGGCTCCCTCGTGGGAGAGGACCACGTTTACGACGCCGCCTTCGAGCGGGCAGGCGCCCTGCGCGTCCGGACGAGCGGCGAGATGCGGGACGCCATCCATGCCCTGGCCGTCCTGGGGGACATGGAAGGCCCGCGGATCGGGGTCGTAACCGTCACGGGAGCCGGGGGTATCATGGCGGCCGACGCCTGCGAAGAGCGCGGCCTGACCTTCGGGGCGCTGCCGGACGGCCTTCGCGAGAAGCTCCTGCAGGGGCTCCCCGGGTGGGTCCACATCGCAAACCCCATCGACATCTGGCCCATCGGCATGCTCGGCGGCCGTTACGAGGAGGCCTGGCGCACGGCGCTCGCGGAGATGCTCCGCTCGCCCGGCATCGACGGGGTGATGGCCGTCTTCTTCGTGACGGGTTCGCCGCTTCACGCCGAACTGAATCTCGAGCAGGCCTTCGAGCAGGCCAGGCGCGCCTCCGGAAATCTCAAGCCGATCGCCTCATGGCCCTACATGGAGAGCGCGTACGCCGTCGATCGCTTAGAGCGGATCCCGGGGGTGGCATGCTTCGATTCGATCGAGCAGGCCGTCGAGGGGCTCTCGTACTGCCACCGGGCCCACCGGCTGAAAAACCGCCTCACGCCGCAGCCGCGTCCCTTCCCCGTCGACGGGACGCGGGCCGACGCGCTCGCCGCCAGGGGAAAACGCGACGGCGTCCTCCTCGGCCAGGAGGCCCTCGATCTTCTCGGATGTTACGGCATCCCCGCCGCGCGCGGCATCGAGGCGAAGAGCCTCGCCGCGCTGCTCGAGGCGGCAAGAGGAATGAAGCCGCCCTTCGTCCTGAAGCTCGCGGGACGGGCCTTCCTGCACAAGAGCGAATGGGGCGGGATCGTGACGGGGATCGAAACCTCCGGCGCGCTGAAGGCAGCCCGCAGGCGGATCGCGGGAAACGTGCGCGCGAAGGACCCGGGCCTGCGGATCGAGGCCTTTCAGCTCCAGGAGCAGGCCGCAGGCAGGGAGATCCTGCTGGGGCTCAAACGCGACCCGGTCTTCGGCCACGTCCTGGCCTGCGGACAGGGCGGCATCTACACCGAGGTCTTCCGCGACGTGAGCCGCGACCTGGTCCCCGTGGACGGGCCCGCGGCGCGGGCGATGCTCGAGTCGCTGAAGATCTGGCCCCTGCTGAAAGGCGCCCGGGGCGAGCGGGGGGCGGACGTGGAGGTCCTCGTCGAGTCGATCGAGCGGCTCTCGTTTTTCGCCTCGGAAAACCCCGGCGTGGCGGAGCTCGACATCAACCCCCTCATGGCCGCCGCGGAGGGCTGCCTTGCCGTGGACGCCCGGATTCTCTGGGGCTAGCGGTCGGATAATGACCCATTTCGGCTTCTAGAATGCCTGATCGCGGACTGCGCCTACAGGAAAACCAGCATTTGCATCATTGCAAGATGCAATACTACTTCATGCGGCTGCGGCCGTCTTTCTCCGGCACATCGATCCGCAACACCCTGATCTTTCGGAAAAGGGTGCTCACATGGATACCCAGGTCCTGTGCCGCCCGTTTCCGGTTTCCCGAGTAGCGGTGCAGCGTTTCGGTAATGAGATGTTTCTCCATGTCCTCGAGGCTGATCGGGCCGAGGGTGTTTGCCGAAGACCCTGCGGGCCTCAATTCGGCCGGGAGGTGGCTCATTTCGATGATGCTGCCCCGGCAGAGCACGAAAGCCTGCTCGATGATATTCTCCAGTTCCCGGACATTGCCGGGGTAATCGTGCGCCATCAGGCGCGCCATCGCCTCACCGGATACTCCCGCGATGTCCTTCCCCTGGAGGCGGTTGAACTTCGCCACGAGATGTTCCGTCAGAAGGGGAATATCTTCGGTACGCTCCTTCAGAGGGGGCAGTGCCAGATGAATGACTCGGATGCGGTAGTAGAGGTCTTCCCGGAACTGCCCGGTTCGGACACGTTCGGCCAGGTCCCGGTTCGTCGCGGCCACTACGCGGACATCCACCTTCACGGGCTGAAGCGCCCCCAAGGGTTCGATGACACGGTCCTGCAGCACCCTCAAGAGCCTCACCTGCAAGGCCGGTGAAATGTCGCCGATTTCATCGAGGAAAAGTGTCCCCCCGTGGGCAAGGGCGAATCGGCCCATCTTGTCCCGACGGGCATCGGTGAAGGCGCCGGCCTTGTACCCGAACAATTCGCTTTCCAGAAGGGTATCCGGAAGGGCGGCGCAGTTCACGGCGACAAACCGCTTTCTGCTTCGCGGCGACAGGTTGTGAATGGCCCGCGCGAACAGTTCCTTCCCCGTCCCGCTCGGACCTTCGATCAGGACGGTGCTGCTGCTTTCGGCGATCCGGGGAAGGATGTCGAACAGGCTCGTCATGGCGGGGCTTCGGCCCACGATGTCCTCGAAGGTGTAGAGTCCCCGCAGCTCCTTTTTCAGTTGTTCCACCTGGCTGAGGTCCTGGAACGTTTCCACACCGCCGATGACCTTGCCCCCGCTATCCCTGAGGATCGCGGTCGAGATTCGAATCGGCTTGCGCTGACCCTGGTGATTGACGATGTGCGCGGTGGCATTCAGGACCGGCTTGCCGGTGTCGAAGGTCTTCCTCAAGGCACAGTC
>CAYZKT010000226.1:0-4342 GCA_964478885.1 uncultured Syntrophaceae bacterium
GGCTAACATCTCAACGTGTCAAGGAATTACTGGCACATCCGTTTCCGTATCGCTTCCAACGGGCAGAGCCCTCTTGCCGTGAAACAGCGAAAGGCCGGGAGGATATTAAGAGTGAACGGCGGCGAGGTGCTCTTGTCGCGGGGGCGGATCGCCGGGGATTGGATTGTTCCCTGTCCATTTTCGCCGTTTTTTGGACACGTTCCCGGGACGTGTCCAGGCCGTGGACGTGTCCGCCTCGCCCTGAATTCATCGCGAGCGCTTCATGGGCTTTTTCGGCTCCCGTTTCTGCCTGCGGCACAATTCCAGGTAATCGTCGACGGCCTCCTCGAAGGTTTTTCTCAACGATTCCTGATCCGTACCCTCATAACTGACCAAGGCGCGGACGAATTACACTTTGCCGTGAAAGACCAAGTCGTCGTCGCTGCAATGCACGGAGCCAGAATAGTCCTTGTAGTGCATAAATTGGAAACCCCATTTAAGACTGGATTCCGGATCAAGTCCGGAATGACAGCTGACACGCCGTAACTTGCTGCGGCGTCGTTTGTTGCGTCATCTCATGCGCGCTCCGCTCATGCCACGTGCAGGATGCCCGCGTAGACGATGTCGCCCGTGGTCTTCGAGATGCCGATCAGCATCGTGCCGCCGTCGACGACCAGGAAGGGGTCGAGGCCGCACTCGACGACCCAGCAGTCCCTCAGCGCCGCCGCCAGCTGCTCGTTTGCGGCGAAGTACGCCTCGAAACCCTGGGGGATTCCGTCGGCGATGCCGCTGATGGAGAAGGCCCCCTTGTCGGCCAGATAGGCCCAGGCGATCTGCTCGGCGTCCTTACGGGAGATCGCCGGTTGCTTCTTCCCGCTCCGGGTAACCTTTTTTTTCGACGTGCCGGTTGTCGCTTTCTTCTTTTTCGTTTCCGCCATGCTGATCACCGCCCGCTGTCGTTCTGAAAAAAGCCGGTGCCCCTCGACTGAGAGGCACCGGAATCAATGACAAAGGAAAGGGATTTCCCCCCTCACCCTGCCCCGTTCGACAGGCTCACGGCCCTGAGTCGATTCGACAAACTCACGACCCCGAGCCGGCCAAAGGGCTCTCCCACGAAGGGGAGAGGGTAATTTGTGATTGCCTCTCCCGCGAGGGTAGAAGGTGCACAGGCTTGGGATGGCTTCGTCGCCGGCGCCCCTCCTAAGAAACAGCTCGAAAATGGGTCATTACGAGCCGAACCTCGTGAGGCGTGGTAATCCACGATTCGGAATGAAATAACGAAGATTGCCGCGCTTCGCTCGCAATGACTTTTTATACTTTCCTGCTGTTTCTTCCGTCGAGTACCCCGGACAAAGTCGGGGTCGGGTGCTCGCAATGACGACCGGTCCCTACTTGTGCAGAATGCGGTAGTCCACCACCGAGACGCCCTTCTCGTAGACGATGACCGGGTTGAGGTCGATCTGGTCGAAGCCCGGGTAGTCCTCGGCGATCTGCGCCAGTTTCCGCATCACGTCGACGAGCGCGGCGATGTCCATCGGGGCCCTGCCGCGGGCGCCGGCCAGGATCGGGAAGCCCTTGATCCCCGCGATCATCCGCTCGAACTCGCCGGGGGCTGCCGGCAGCAGGCAGAGCTGCACGTCCCTGTATATCTCCGTGAAGATCCCGCCGAGGCCGAACAGCATCGTCGCACCGTACTGCGGGTCGCGGGCCACCCCGAGGATGACCTCGACGCCGCCGGGTTTTGCCATGGGCGAAACGGTGACCCCCTCGATCCGGGCGCCGGCCGCCTTTTTGCGGATCGAGGCCATCATCGCCTCCCAGGCCTTTTTGACCCCGGCAGGTTCGACGCCGAGCGCAACGCCGCCCACATCCGATTTGTGAGAGATGTCGGGCGAGACGACCTTGAGGGCCACGGGGCGAGCGAACCGTCCGGCGTATCTGGCAGCCACGGCCGCGCTTTTCGCGGGCGCCGCCGTCACGGCCGGGATCCGGTACGATCTCAGCAGGCGCACCGCCGCCGGGGCGGGCATGAGCCGGAGTTTCGGTCCTTCCTCGTCCGCCTTCCCGTGTGCCTCGGCGGCTTTGGGTTTCATCTCCTCGTGCGCAAAGAACTGGGCCAGGGCCCGCACGCCCCGCTCGGGCGTGGGGTAGACGGGGATGCCCTTCTCGTGCATCTTGAGCGCCTCCTCGCGCTCCACCTCCGCGCCGCCGCAGTAGACGATGAGTTCGCCCTTGCCCGTCACGATGTCCGACGCGCCGTGGACGGGGTCGCCGAAGACGACGACGCTCGTGTCGTAGTCGGACTTCGCCTCGGCGATCGACCTCGAGTAGAGGGTCGGGTCGGTGATGGCGTCGCCCGTGAGGTCGATGGGGTTCGTGAGGCCGCAGTGCGCCGGCAGAAACGCCCGGAGCCTGGCCTTGAGCTCCTCCGACGGGAAGGGGACCTCGAGGCCGTACTTCTCGGCCTCGTCGATGCCGAGGATCGCGGCGCCGCCGGAGCTCGAGATGAACAGGAGCCGCTTCCCTGTCGGGCGGTCCAGGTAGGCCAGGGCCTTGGCGAAATCGTAGAGCTCTTCCAGGTTGTCGGCCCGGCAGACGCCGTATTTTTTGAAAATGGCCTGGTAGATCTCGTCGCTCCCGGCAAGGGATTTCGTGTGGCTCTCGGCCGCCACGCGGCCCCTGGCCGTGCGCCCGGATTTGAGGATCACGACGGGTTTGGAGGCCTGCGACAGCGCATCGAGGAACGCCCTGGGCCGCTTCACGCCCTCGATGTAGCAGGCGATGACCTGCGTGTTGGGATCGTCGTTGAAGTAGTTGATGCAGTCCGACTCGTCCACGTCGGCCCGGTTGCCGAGGCTGACAAACCCGCTGAAGCCCAGGTGCTCGACGCTTGCCCAGTCGATGAGCGCCGCGCCGACGGTGCCGCTCTGGGAGACGAAGGCGATGCGGCCCCTCGTGGTGATGAGCGGCCAGGAGGCGCAGAGGCTGCTGTAGGGGATGTTCACCCCCTGGCAGTTGGGCCCGACGAGGCGCACGCCGTGCTCCCGGCCCGCCTTCGCCAGCTGGGCCTGGAGCTTCTCGCCGTCCTCGCCGGCCTCGGCGAAACCCCCGGTGATGACCACGGCGGATTTCACGCCGGCCCTGCCGCACTCCTCGATGGCCCCCACGACCATTCGGGCGGGGATGACGACGACGGCCATGTCCGCGGGCGTCGGGGTCGCGCCGATCGACGGGTAGGCCTTGAGCCCCAGAATCTCGTCGGCCTTCGGGTTGACGGGATAGATGGGCCCCGCGAAGCCGGCCCGGATCAGGTTGTAGAGGATGTCGTAGCTGAGCTTTCCGGGAGTGCTCGAGGCGCCGATGAGGGCCACGCTCGCCGGCTTGAAGATGGCATCCAGCGGACGGATCGATTCCATAGGTCCTCCTTTGTCGTGCGGTTGCGGTGAAGAAACGGTGGGTCCCCCTGACAGAACGGCTGAATCCTACCACAGAGCCCCTGCATTTTCTACGGGGAAGTCGGCCGAGCCTCTCTGCAACGTCCCGCCCACGGGAATGGACGCATACTGCATCGCCGCCGGGTTCCGTTATATCCCCGGGAACCGTCAGCCGGATCGGGAACCCCCTGAACCGGCTTCACTTTTTGCTCAAGGCGGGCCTGCCTGCAGCCGATAGAGAGTATCGGGTGACCGATGCGACTGAACCCGGGGGATTCTTTACGCCGAATTTCGGCGCGGCAGGCTCCATGGACCGGAAGAACGATTTTGCAAAATACGTCCTAGACCCCGACGAGCTGCTCGAGAAGAAGAAGGAACTTCTGCGCCTCGGCGCCACCCGGGACCAGATCGTCAAGGCCCTCAAGTCCGCCATCCTGAAACCGCAGCAGCGCGAGCAGTTCAGAAAGGCTCTCCCCCTGTACGAGGCGAAGATCCGGACGCTGCGCGACCGGATCCTGGCCAACGACCTCCTGGGCAACCTCAACCCCGACGACATCCGAATCCCCAGCCACTACCAGGACCGGAAGCGTTGAGGCGTTGCGCCTCAACGACTCATCCCACTTCCCTTCAAACCCTCTGACCCCCTGCCTTGAAGGGCGCCCCCGCCCGGCAAGGCTCACTCGCCTTTCCCCTTGCGAATTGCCCTTCCGTTGGTTATAGAATCTGTGGGTTTTCATCATGGGGTCAAGAGTCCGGGGGCATGAAGATCCGATCCATCCGGCGATCCGTGAGCAGGCACGTTCCGATCTTCTTATCTTCTCAACTTCCTGACTTCCGTCTTTTCAAGGAGGGGCTGTCCATGAGGCATCGCACAGCGGGAAAGATCGCAGACAATCTCTGGTACCTCGGCCGCGAGGAGTCGGGGGTGT
>CAYZKT010000227.1:0-4310 GCA_964478885.1 uncultured Syntrophaceae bacterium
GCGTATCCTGCACCTGGACATGGACGCATTCTTCGCGGCCGTCGAAGAGCTCAGAAACCCCGACCTGCGGGGCAAGCCCGTCGTGATCGGCGGCGGCGGCGACCCTTCGAGCCGCGGCGTGGTTTCCACCGCGTCCTACGAAGCGAGGAAATACGGCATTCACTCGGCCATGCCGCTCCGCACGGCGGTCCGGCTCTGCCCCCATGCCGTATTTCTTCCCGTCGATTACGACGAGTACCTTCGCCTCTCGGCACGCTTCAAAACCGTGCTGCGCCGGTTCAGCCCCTCCATGGAAGACGTCGGGATCGACGAGGCCTACCTCGACCTCACGGGCATCCATCGCCCGCCGGCTCAGATCGCCGCAGAAATCAAGAAACAGATCTTCGACGAAACGGGGCTGACCTGCTCGATCGGGATCGCACCCAACAAACTCCTCGCGAAGATCGCCTCGGACATGCAGAAACCCGACGGCCTGACGATCCTCTCCGAGGAAGACGTTCCCGTCCGCATCTGGCCCATGCCGGCTAGAAAGCTCCTGGGCGTGGGACCCAAGACGGAAGCCCACCTGAAACGGATCGGCGTCGAGACGATCGGGCAGATCGCCGCCCTGCCGCTGGAGCGGCTGACGGAGGAGTTCGGGCGGTCCTGGGGGCAAGCCCTGCACGACGCGTCGAGGGGCATCGACGACGACCCCGTGGTGACCCACTGGGAACCGCGGTCGATGAGCCGGGAGATGACCTTCGAGTCCGACGTCCGCGACTGGCAGGTCATCGCCCGGACAATGGCCGATCTCACGAAGGACGTGGTCAGGGCGCTCAGGGGCGACGGCTATCGGGGGCGCACGGTGACCCTGAAGATCCGCTTCAGCGATTTCGAGACGCACACCCGTTCCATCAGCCTCAAGGAGCTCACGGACTCCGAGGAGACCATCCGCCGCACGGTGTTCGGATGCCTCAAGAAAGTCGAGTTGAAGAAACGGGTGAGGCTGATCGGGGTGAGGGTGAGCAACCTGGAGAAGACAGGGTCCAGAGGAAGATGAAGAAGCTGTGAAGTTGGGAAGTTAAGAAGTTCGGAACAGCCGTTGTGTTGTGGCTTGCTTCAGGCTTTTCCGAGCTTCCTAACTTCCTTGCTTCTTCACTTCCATCCTTTCCCTGTACCCGATACCCTTCTCTATGAGTACTGCCTGAGATAATTCCGGATGTACTTGCTGACCCGGTCCTTCGTCTGGAAGATCCCGAAGTGGCCTTCGCAAAGGATGTCGGCATCGAGCGCGAGCAGCTTCTCCATGGATTTCCGCCAGCGGCCCACGTCGGACCCGAAGCTGGGCAGGAAGGGGCCGTGGATGTCCTGGCCGAAGAGCACCCGCTTGCCGCCGCGGTCCAGGTACAGGGACATGGAGCCCGGCGTGTGACCGGGCGTGTGCAGCAGGTGCAACTCCTCGCCGCCGTACCGCAGGATCTCGTGTTCGCCCCTGAAACGGATGTCGATCGGGGTGGGGGGCAAGTCCATCTCGTACCAGTTGGCGGCCGTCATGACCGGGTCGCCCTCTTCGATGGCGCGGGCGTCCAGTTCGTGAGCCGCCAGCCTGCAACCGAATTTTTCCCGAAAGTAAGGAGCCGCCCCGATGTGATCGATGTGGCAGTGCGTGAGGATCACCGTGGAGATCTTCGCCGGATCGAGCCCCGCCCCCTCGATATTGCGGACCAGCGTGCGGGCGCTCCGTCCGGCTCCCGAGTCTATCATGACGAGATCGCCCGCAAAATCGATGACGAAGACCGTGGCGTCCTCGGACAGAGAGATGTTCGGCCCGCCCACCAGCCAGACGCCCTCTATGATCTGTTCTGCGTTACCCATGTCACCATCTCTCCGGTCTTGTCTGTCCGGTCTATCCGGTCTATCCGGTCTATCCGGTCAAATCCCCCCTGCCCCCCTTTTCCAAAGGGGGGATTTCTTGTTGTCCCCCTTTTATAAAGGGGGATCGAGGGGGATTTTCTTGCCTTGTTGCTTGCTGCTTGATGCTTGTTGCTACCTTAGTCCGTCTTCAGAGACCCGATCAATTCGTTCACATCGCCCATGCCGTGACGCAGGAGGTACTCCTCGATCCCGTCGACAATCTCCATCGTGACGTGCGGGTTCACGAAGTTGGCCGTCCCCACCTGGATGGCCTTCGCCCCGGCGATGAGGAACTCAAGGGCATCGCCGGCCTCCATGATCCCACCGATCCCGACAACCGGGATGGAAACGGCTTTCGCGGTGTTCCAGACCATGCGGAGTGCCACGGGCTTGACCACGGGGCCCGACAGGCCGCCGGTGACGTTGCGAAGGTGAGGGATGCGCCTCTCCACGTCGATCGACATGCCGAGAAGCGTGTTGATGAGCGACAGCGCATCGGCCCCCGACGCCTCGCAGGCGCGGGCGATCTCCGTGAT
Source organism: uncultured Syntrophaceae bacterium (assembly GCA_964478885.1). Classification (GTDB taxonomy): domain Bacteria; phylum Desulfobacterota; class Syntrophia; order Syntrophales; family UBA2192; genus UBA2192. Next base: position 2,430 of record CAYZKT010000227.1, read on the forward strand.
GTCGGAAACGTTGGGGGAGAGCTTCACGATGACGGGCAGATCCGTGGCCGACCGGACCACACGGGTGACCTCGCCGGACACGGCGGGGTCGCAGCCGAAGACGTGGCCGCCTTTCTGCACGTTGGGACAGGAGATGTTGACCTCCAGGGCGTGGATGCCCGGCACCCCCGTCAGCGCGGCGGCCACTCTCCCGTATTCCTCCAGCGTCTCGCCGAAGATGTTGACGATCACTTTCGTGTCGAACTGCCTGAGCCAGGGGAGCTTGTCGGCGATGAAGGCCTTCACGCCGACGTTCTGCAGCCCGATGGCATTCAGCATCCCCCCTGTCGTTTCCATGATCCGCGGCGGCGGGTTTCCCCTGCGCGGCTCGAGCGAGATCCCCTTGACCACCACGGCCCCGAGACGGTTGAGATCGACGTAGGGGGAGTACTCCTCGCCGTACCCGAAGGTCCCCGATGCGGTCATGACGGGGTTCTTCAGGACCAGGCTGCCGATCTTCACTTCAGTGCGGGGCTTCAACAACGCAATCCTTCTTTTCTTCTTCCTTCTTTTCTTCTTCCTTCTTTTCTTCTTCCTTCTTCCCTGCATCCGTGCCTAGGCTACAGGATACAGGCTGCAGGTAAAAACTCGGGCAGGCTATTACTGCCTTTAGCCTTTAGCCTGACGCCACCGGCGTCACCGCCACACGATCTCCCGGATGTCGAAGACGGGGCCATCCGTGCAGACCTGCCGGTATTGCACGCCTTGAAGGGTTTGCACCTCGATCGTGCACCCGAGGCACGCGCCCATGCCGCAGGCCATGCGCTCCTCCATGAGCACCTGGCAGAATAGGGGTCGATCGGCAACGATCTCGCGCATCCGCCTCAGCATCGGGTTGGGGCCGCATACGAAGACCGCCGTTTTCGCCGCATCGAACGAGCCCAGGTCCTGCCGGAACAGATCCGTCACCGGGCCCCTGTACCCGGCGCTGCCGTCGTCGGTGCAGAGGCGCACCCCGGCGCTGCAGACCTTCACCCGGTCCACACCGAGAAGAGTCGCCGCATCGCGGGCCCCGATATAGACGACCACCCGCACCCCTGCGGACCGGCAACTCAACTGCTGGGCGAGGAACACGAGGGGCGCAATCCCGATGCCCCCCGCCACGAGGACCGCCGTGTCCATCCCGGGCGGGAATTCGAAGCGATTGCCCAGGGGGCCCAGGATCTCCATCCGTTCCCCCGCACAGAGCGTCGAGATGACCTGCGTCCCCCTGCCCGCCGCGCGGTAGAGGACCTCGATCCGCGACCCGTCGCCATGGTCGGCCAGGCTGTAGATCCCGAGCGGCCGCCCCAGGAAAGGAACTCCCCTGCCTGCGGGTCTCAGCATGACGAACTGCCCCGGCCGGGCGTCCCTGAATACGCGGCTCACGGCCAGCGCCATGAGGTAATGGCAGGGGGCCACTTCAACGTTCGAAAGGATTTCGGCTTTCAAGTCTTCCCTGGTAAACATCGGCAATGCAGTCTGTTCGGTCTGTTCGGTCTGTCCCGTCGGACCAGAAGTTATGAATTTAGAATTATGAGTTTCTTCTTTCACTTCATTCACTTCTTCGACTGTCCTTGAGCGCCTCTGACGCTCAGAGATCCAATCCCATGATCACGGCGTCCTCGTTGTTGTCGGAGTAATACCTCGGGCGCACGCCCCGGGGCGTGAACCCGAGCTTCCGGTACAGCCCGCTGGCGGCCTCGTTGGAGCGCCGAACCTCGAGGGTGCAGGTCTGCATGCGGCACTCGCGGGCCATGCGCAGGGCCTCCCGGACGAGACGCCCGGCGACCCCCCGGTTTCGCTGGTCCTTCCTCACCGCGATATTCGTGATGTGGACCTCGTCGGCGACGAACCAGCATA
>CAYZKT010000228.1:0-4296 GCA_964478885.1 uncultured Syntrophaceae bacterium
TTCCCCCAATTCTGCCAATTATTCACTTTCACTTTTGCCACTGCTGCGAAGCATCCTTGCCACTCTTGCCATTTCTTCTACTTCCCCGCTTTCCTTAATTCACTGTTGCATTCTCTATAACCATAAGATATAAAAAGACAAAACAACAAATGGTGTCAATCATGAAAAATTACCGCGTCTCTGTTGTCGTTGAAAAAGATGAGGATGGGTACTTTGCGTTCTGCCCGGAACTCCAGGGATGTTACACTCAAGGAGATACCTACGAGGAGGTCATTGCCAGCATCAGGGATGCAATCCGCCTGCACATAGAGGATCGTGTTGAAGCAGGCGAGGACCTTGTTATGGCCGAAAGTGTCAGCCTGACCACTCTAGAGGTGGCCGTATGACCAAATTGCCTCGCCTGACCTCAGCGCAGACTATTCGTATCGTTGAGAAGCGTGGTTTTAAATTAAGTCGTCAGAGCGGGAGCCACATGATTTTCAAGAATGAGGAGGGCCGCAGGGTCACCATACCTTATCATGCCGGCAAAATACTCCATCCGAAGCTGCTCAAATCAATTCTGATTGACGCCGATATCTCTGTCGAAGAACTCCTGGATAATCTTTCGTAGATCTCAACTCATCCACCCTAACCGCTTCTTTCACTTCTTTCACTTCTTTCACTTCTTCACTGTCACTCTTGCCACTCTTGCCACTTCTTCACTGTCTTCCTTCCCCACCGCGCAGCGTCATTTCATTACGAGCAGGGCTCGGGCCCTACTTAACATTCTTCTTCATCAATTCAAAACTCAACACTCAAAACTTTGCTCTTCTCCACTTCCCCCACTTCTTTCTCTTCCCTCACTTCTCCCACTTCCCCCTCTTCCCCCGCGCCCCCTGTCAAATAACGTGACAGCCCCTTGCCGAAGAACAGCCCGGATGAATCATACGCAACTATATGTATTCACTAAGCAATTAAGTTATTTAGCGCGAATTCACGGAGTGGAACGGAAAATGCTAGTCTCATACTAGAGTATTAGATCGGTCTAATCCGTTTCTAATCGGATGCAGGCGCCATGAAAAACAAGACGGCAAAAGCGGACTCGCTCAGCAAGAAAACAATCCAGATCATCAGCGCACGCAAGCTGCAGTGCGATCTGATGGCGCACTACATGACCGCCACCACCGGGGTGTCCTGCAAGATCGCCGCCGACCCGGGCGCGATCACCGTGAACCCCAAGGAGGCCGATCACAGCACGCTCGTCCTGCTGGACTGCCCCGAGCGCGACCCCGTGAAGTACTTCATGGCCCTCGCCGTGTCGGGAAAGCGCGTCCTGTCGAATTGCCTCGTGGCCCTCTTCAATGTCCGCCCCGGGCTCGGCATCGAGGAGCGGGCCGTCACGTGGGGCATCCGCGGGTTCTTCTACGAATCGGACTCCGTCGAGCAGCTGATGAAGGGCATCCAGTCCCTCTTCAAGGGCGAGATGTGGCTCTCCCGCGATATCATGGCCAAGTGCATCATGTCGCAGCGCCCCGCCGGAGAATCGTCCAGCAAGGACATGATCTTCCTGACGCAGCGCGAGCTGGAGATCCTCAGCATGGTCGTCTCGGGGGCCACCAACGAGGAGATCGCCGCGCGGATCTGCATCAGCCCCCACACCGTAAAGACGCACATCTACAACATCTTCAAGAAGATCAACGTCCCCAACCGCCTCCAGGCCGCCCTCTGGGCCGCTAAGAATCTGTAGTCCCTGTTCAACCTCCTTTTCAGTGCGCCCTCTCCCGCCAAGGGAGAGGCTTATCCCCTCCACAAGGAAGGACAAGTGCATTTCTTCTCGAACAGATCTAGATAGACCTAGACAGACTTAGACAGACGTAAAAGACCCTGGCCCCTGTTTTCTATTGACTTTCCCCTCCGAAATGTCGTTGATTACGGCAGCTTCAGAAGGCAGGAGGGGTGATGGCGCCAATCACGTTCAAAAGCTGCCCGAAGGTCTATATTCACGAAACGCACCGGTCGAAGCCGCCAAGCGACACCCTGCGCTTCGTCGAGGGCATGCGCGATCTGCTCGGCATGCAGGACTTCCGCGAGGCGACCGCCCTGGACCGCATCGGCATCCCCGTGTTCACCTGCTGGCGCGTAAGGCCCGACGACTCCAGGACCTTCCACACCGGCAAAGGGGTCTCGGCCATCCAGGCCCAGGTCTCGCTCACCCTCGAGTCGATCGAGCGCTTCTCCTCGGAGTTCCGAGAGGAATGGGCCGACCGCCTCGTCGTCGGCAGCTACAACGCCCTGCGCGCGGCGCGCAACACCCTCGACCCCGCGACGCTCATCCTCTCCCAGTTCAGCGACTACACCCCGGACGCGGAGCTGCACTGGGTGGCGGGCTACGACATCGCCCGCAACGAGGAGATCCTCGTCCCCGCGAAGGAGGTCTACCACCCCTTCCACCGCGACGAAGGCCTCCTGTACGGTTCGCACACCAACGGCCTCGCCTCGGGGAATACCGTCGAGGAGGCCGTCTTTCACGCGCTGACGGAGATCGTCGAGCGCGACGCCTGGAGCATCGCCAAGTACAACCGCGACTACGGCGAGCCGGTTCTCATCGAGGAGGCGCCCGAGAACCGGTTCCTGCTCGACATCGCCCGCAAGTTCGAGGAGGCAGGGATCGAGATCATCGCCCGGGACATCACCTCCGACGTCGGTATTCCCGTCGTGGCGGCCTTCTCGAAGGACCTGCGCCACGGCGACACGCTGCCCGTCGAGGGCTTCGGCGCCCACACGGACCCCAGGGTCGCCATGGGCCGGGCGCTCATGGAGATGGCGACGACCAGGGCCCTGTTTCTCGTCAAGGACGGGCCCGGCGGGCTGCGGGACACGAGCCCCCTGTACCTGACCCACGACGAGGCGATCGACGACCCGCGCTTTGCCGTCCGCAGCGTGAAGCGGCTCTCGGAGATGGAGATCGGCTACAGCAGCGACATCACCGAGGACTTGAAGGCCTGCGTCGCCAGGCTGCGGGAACGCGGACTGGACCGCATCATCGCCGTGGACCTGACGAGGCCCGAGACGGGCGTCCCCGCCGTGAGGGTCATCGTCCCCGGCACGGATGCCTATTGCTACGACCGGACCCGCAAGGGCGACCGCCTGTACGGCGGGATGTGAGGGGGTGCACGAATGCTCAGCGAAAAAGAGGTCTGCGACCGGGCCGAGTACTGCTACCTGATCTGCCTGCAGCTCAACTGGATGCTCGCCAACGAATCGATCCAGCCCGAGAAGTACCTCGAGCAGATCGGCAAGTCCTCACTCGGGCTTGCCGATGACGAGTTCATCGTGATGAGCATCGAGGAGGGCCTCAAGGCCGGTCTCGAGGACGCCGGCGTCAACGACCTCATCCTCATGTACGAGTCCTTCGTGCACGCCTTCTGCGAGGTCATGGAAACCGACATCCAGGACCTCCGGGACAGCCTCCCCCGCGAAACCCTCGCGAAGCTCGCCTCCGAGATGGGTGTCGAACTGACCGCCGAGCCCTGATTGTCCGTTCTTCCATCATTGCTTGGAATTCACTACGGCCCTTTCCTCCATCCCCCTCGCCCCTGGCGGGAGAGGGCCGGGGTGAGGGGAGTGCGTATCCCGCGCTTGCGCCTAGCGGCCCTCAATGCCACAATACCCCTATGACCAACTCGATTCCCCCCAAAGACGTGATCCGCATCCTCGAAGAGATCGGCGTGCTCCTCGAACTCAAGGGCGAGTCGCCCTTCAAATCGATCGCCTACGCCAATGCAGCCAGGCGCCTGGAGACTCTCGACGAGGACCTCGAAGAGCTGGTGAGGCGCGGCGATCTCAGATCCGTCAAGGGCATCGGCGACGCCCTCAGCAGGAAAATCACCGAGCTGATCACCACGGGCCGCCTCGAGTACTACGATACGCTCAAGGCCTCCATCCCGCCGGGCCACCTGGAGATGCTGCGCATCCCCGGCCTGGGCCCCCGGAAGATCCGCGCCCTCCACGAGAAGCTCGCCATCGAGACCCTGGGCGAGCTGGAATACGCCTGCATGGAGAACCGCCTCGTCGAGCTGCCCGGCTTCGGGGCACGCACCCAGCAGAAGATCCTCACGGGCATCGAGCACCTGAAGCGCTACAAGGAGCGCCACCTCAGCAGCGAAGCCCTCGAGGCTGCCGAGCCTCTGCTGGCAAAGCTCCTGGCTCATCCCGGTGTCGTCGAGGCAAGCCTGGCAGGCTCCCTGAGGCGCGGAAACGAGACCGTCAAGGACATCGACCTGGTTGCCGCCTCGGACGATCCGGAGGCCCTCTCGC
>CAYZKT010000229.1:0-4266 GCA_964478885.1 uncultured Syntrophaceae bacterium
CCGTAGAGCGCCTCCCAGGAATCTCGCGCCAGTTCCGCGAGCTTCGCGGCGTTGGACAGGATCCTCTTTTCTTCCTGCAGGGCGGCGTCCTCGCCCGGCTTGAGGGCCGCCTTCTCGATCTCGCCGACCTGGAAGCGGAGGAATTCCTCCCGCTCCGCACGGTTGCGGTTCTTCGCCGCGAGATCGTCCCGCTTCAGCCGGAGCTTCTGGGCCTCGTCGTACAGGGCGGTGAACCGGCCCCGCAGGGCCGTTAGGTTGCCGAATTCGTCGAGGATGTCGATGTGGCTCTCCGGGTCGAGCAGCACCTGGTGTTCGTGCTGGCTGCAGATGTTGACGAGCGCCTCGCTGATTTCGCCCAGCATCCCCACGGTGGCGAGGTTGCCGTCGACGTAGACGCGGTTCTTCCCCGACCGGGACACCACACGCTTCACGACGATCTCCCGGCCCGGGTGGAACCCCATCTCCTGCAGCCGCGCCTTGAGGGCCGGGCTTGCTCCGATGTCGAAGACGGCCTCCACGACGGCGGCGTCCTCCTCGGAGCGGATCAGGTCCGTCGACGCCCGGTCCCCGAGCAGCAGGCCGATGGCCCCGATGAGGATCGACTTGCCCGCCCCCGTCTCGCCCGAAAGGACGTTCAGCCCTTCCTGGAAGTCGAGGCTGAGGCGGTCGATGATGGCGAAATTGGTGATTCCCAGTTCCTTCAGCATGCTACGTTCGATTCGTCGACGTGGGTGAGCCGCCCCACCCGAGTTTCGACCTCAGGATTTGCAGGTAGTCCCTCCGGGGGGAGACGATCAGGTTCGTCACACAGTCCGACTTGCGGACGTCGATGACGTCCCCGGGCTTCAGGTTGTATGTCACCTGGCCGTCGCAGCTCATGATGGCCCCCGCCTCGCGCGTCCAGAGCATGACCTTCAGCAGCGCCTCATCCGGCAGGATGACCGGACGGTTGGTGAGCGTGTGCGGGCAGATAGGGTTGAGGAGGATCGTGTTCAGTACGGGCAGCACGATGGGCCCGCCGGCCGACAGCGAGTAGGCCGTGGACCCCGTCGGGGTCGAGATGATGAGCCCGTCGGCCCGGTAGGTCGTCAGATAGTGCCCGTCGACGTGGGTCTCCAGGTCCACCAGGCGCGAATAGTTGCCGCGGTTGATGACCACGTCGTTGAGCACGCAGCACTCGAAGCTCTCGCCGCGCTCGTCGCGAACGGAGACATCGAGCATCATGCGGCTCTCCGTCCGGTAGTCCCCGGCCAGCACGCCCTCCAGGGCGTCGAACATCTCGTTGAGGTTGATGACGGTGAGATATCCGAAGGTGCCCATGTTGACGCCGAGGATCGGCACGCTCGAGCGCCTCATGATCCGCGCCGCCTGCAGGAGGGTGCCGTCCCCCCCCATCGTGACGACCAGGTCGGCCCGGCTGCCCAGCTCGTCCCCGTGGTAGCCCCGCGCGCCCAGCTTGACGGCCGCCTCTTTCTCCAGGAGCACATCCAGGCCCCTGCCCCTGGCCCATTCGGACAGCCGTGCGATGCTGTCCACCACATGGCCCTTGTTCGCGTTGCCGACAACGCCGATCGCCCTGATGCCCATTCAGCAGAACCCCTCAGAATTTCGGCAGAAACGTAACACAAATCGCGTTCGCTGTCCATCCTGTATGTGTCAGAACAGAGCGTCCCCGGAGGCCCGGATACGGAGCACCCGAAAAAATGGAAGTTTGGAAGCTATGAAGTTGGGAAGTTCGGAAAAGTTGGAGGCAAACAACTGGCTGTCAACTCATCCAAGCTTCTCAACTTCACAACTTCCCAGCTTCGCTCTTTGTAAAGGATGCCCCCGTCCGCCCGTGTGCTTCACAGAATGAGCATTGACAAACCGGAGTGCGATAGGCTACCGTGCCTGCCTTCACAGGAGGAGTCATCATGGGCTTATTGAAAGGATCGCTGACCTTTACCCGATACCGCGTCAGGGGTGAGCTGCCGGAGGAGTTCCGCCCCTTCTTCGATCGCCAGATCAAGAAGTACGCCTTCCAGGAGCTGACGGCGTCGGCCGAGGAGCAGGCCTTCGGCTGGACCTGCCTGGAAAACCCCCTCGACACGCGCTTCGAGGGGGCGAAGTACAGCGCGGGCGATTTTTTCTACTTCGCGCTGCGCGTCGACAAGAAGTCGATCCCGCCTGCCCTGCTGAGGCTCAAGTGCCTCGAGGAGGAACGCAAGGCCCTCAAGGACAGCGGCAAGAAGAGGCTCTTCCGCGAACAGGCCAAGGAGATCAAGGAGCGCATCTACCTCCACCTTCTCACGAGGGTCTACCCCGTCCCGTCCCTCTACGACGTCCTGTGGTCCCCTTCCGGCGGCTGGCTCCTCGTCGGCTCCCATGCCGACAAGGTGTTCGAGATCTTCGAGGATCTCTTCAAGATCACCTTCAACGCGAAGTTCATCCCCTGCCTGCCCTGGGATGCGGAACAGATGGACCGGAAAACCGCGGCTGCCGTCGCGGCCCTCGAGGGCGGCTCGTTCCTCGAGCCCTCGAAGAGTTCGGGGGAAGAGACGGACCCCGCATTCCTGGCCCGCGAGTTCCTGACCTGGCTCTGGTTCAAGTCCGAGGAGCGCAACGGGACGATCGCGATACCGGGGAGAACGGAGGTGGAGCTCACCTTCGAGAAGAGGGTCGTCCTGGAATCCGGCGAAGGCGAGTATGCGGAAACCGTGGCCTGCCAGGGCCTCCACGCGGATCTGAAAGAGGGCAAGGCGGCGATCCGCGAGGGCAAGAAGGTGCGGGAAGCCCGCCTGCGGCTCGAGAAGGACGGGGATCGATGGGAGTTCACCCTGAAAGCCGACCGGTTCCAGTTCCAGTCCATGAAGCTGCCGCAGACGGGAGGCCTCGACGAAGAGGGCGAGGAAAAGGAAGGCGGCATCCTCGAGCGCATCTACCTCGTCGAGACGGCCCTGAAGACGATGGACGAGCTGTTCGCCTTCTTTCTAAGCCGGCGCCTCTCCGCCCAGTGGGCCTCCGAGGAGATCCCGCGCGTCAGGGCGTGGCTGAAGGGCTAACCGGCAGGGCAATACAAATCCCCCTTTCGTCCCCCTTTTAAAAAGGGGGATAGAGGGGGATTTTCATTTTCATGATAACGACTACAGGATCAGTTGCTTCAGGGCGTCGAGCAGGGCCCGGTTCTCCTCCTCCGTCCCGACGGAGATGCGGATCTTGTCGTCGAGCCTCGGACGGTCCCAGTAACGGACCAGGATCCCCCGGTCCCGCAGCTCCAGGTACAGGTAGCGTGCGTCACCCTTGGGAGGCCGGGCCAGAATGAAATTGGCCTGCGAGGGCCACAGGGTGAAGCCCATTTTCCGAAGCTCCGCGGCCAGCGAAGCCCGGGAGGCCTTGATCGTTTCGGCGTTGGCCTTCATCCAGGCCTGGTCCTTCATGGCCGCCGCCGCCAGCCTGAGGGCCACGGCGTCGACGTTGTAGCTGTCCTTGATCTTGATGAGCCCTTCCAGCAGCTCGGGCCGGGCCACGCCGAAGCCCACGCGGAGGCCCGCCAGCGAGTAGCCCTTCGACAGCGTCCGCAGCACGATCACGTTCGGGTGCCGGGACACGAGGCCGAGCGCGTTCTCGTCTGCGAAATCCGTGTAGGCCTCGTCGATCACCAGCACCCCGTCGAGGCCGGCGGCGAGCCGCTCGAGGTCCCGCGCGGGGGCCACCGTCGCCGAGGGGTTGTTCGGCGTGCAGATGAAGGTCAGATCAGCCCGGGCCGCGAGCAGCCCGTCCACGGGAAGGGCGTACTCCTCGTCGTAGGGCACCTCCGCCGTCTCGGCATCCTGCATCTCGGCCAGGGTGACGTAGAGCGAGTAGGTGGGCATGGGGTAAGCGATCTTTCGCCCTTTTTCGAGGAACGCCCGGGCCAGGAGCGCCAGCATCTCGTCGCTGCCGTTTGCCGCCATGACCCAGTCCGCGGGGACGCCGTAAACCTCCGCCGCCGCCTCGCGGGCGATGAGGGCCATCGGGTCCGGGTAGCGGCGCAGCCACTCCCCCTCGAACCCGCGCAGGACCTTCATGACCTCCGGGGAGGGCGGATAGGGGTTCTCGTTGGTGTTGAGTTTGACGACCTTCGAGTCCGGCGGGGGCTGCTCCCCCGGCACGTAGCCCTCCATCTTCTTCACGTTGTCCCGAAAGTTGATCATCGTAACCCCGAATGCGTGTTGCGTGTCATGTGTCGTGAAGTCTGAACAGAATCAGGCGATGACATAACAGGGATTCAGCCTTCAGCCTCTTTTC
>CAYZKT010000230.1:0-4262 GCA_964478885.1 uncultured Syntrophaceae bacterium
GAACAGCCGGCGGATCGAGGGGCCGAAAGGTTTTTTCGCCACGCCGGCCTCGGTGATGATCGCCGTGATGTAGCGGTGGGGGGTGACGTCGAAGGCGGGGTTGTAGACGCCGACCTTTTCGGGGGCCGTCCGGACGCCGTGAAGCTCCCGGACCTCGCCCGCGTGGCGCTCCTCGATGGGGATGCCGCTCCCGTCGGCAATGGAGCGGTCGATGGTGGACAGCGGCGCCGCCACGTAGAAGGGGATGGCGTGCTCCTTCGCGAGGATCGACAGGGAATAGGTCCCGATCTTGTTGGCCGTGTCCCCGTTGGCGGCGATGCGGTCGGCCCCGACGATCACGAGGTCGACCCTGCCCTGAGCCATGAGGAAGCCCGCCATGTTGTCCGTGATGAGCGTTGCCGGAATGCGGTCCTCGAGAAGCTCCCAGCAGGTGAGCCGCGCCCCCTGGAGGACGGGGCGCGTCTCGTCGACGAAGACGTGGAGCTTCTTTCCGTCCTCGCGGGCCGCCCGGATGACGCCCAGGGCCGTCCCGTAGCCGGCCGTGGCCAGGGCGCCGGCGTTGCAGTGGGTCAGGACGTTGTCGCCGTCGCGGATCAACGCCTTGCCGTTGAGACCGATGCGGCGGTTGATCTCGATGTCCTCCTCGCCGATCGCGACGGCCTCCTCGACGAGGGCCTTCTTCATTGCCGCAATCCCCGAGGGGAGGGTCTCGTCGAAGCGGCGCTGCATCCGCTCGATGGCCCAGAAGAGGTTGCGCGCCGTGGGGCGCGCCTTCGCGAAGGCCTCGCAGAGCCTCGCGAAGGACTTGCGCAATTCCGGCACCGAGGCCTCCGGGAGATGCAGCGCGCCCAGGGCGATCCCCATGGCGGCGGCCACCCCGATGGCGGGGGCGCCGCGGACGGTGAGGTCCTTGATGGCCGCAACCACGTCGCGCCAGTCCGTGAGGGTCAGGTAGTGCACCTTCCCCGGCAGGGCCTTCTGGTCGATGAGGACGACGGCGTCGTCGGCCCAGAGAATGGTTCGGATCATGACCCCGAAAGCATCTTCTTGAGCAAATCGTTGACGAGCTGCGGGTTGGCCTTGCCCCTGGTGAGCTTCATCACCTGGCCCACGAAGAAGGCAAAGAGCTTTTCCTTGCCCGCCCGGTATTCGGCCAGCTGCGCCGGGTTCTTCGCCATGGCTTCCTCGATGGCCTTTACGACGGCCCCCTCGTCGGTGATCTGGGTGAGGCCCTTCTCCTTGACGATCTCGGCGGGCTTCTTCGAGGACTTGACCATCTCCTCGAAGACCTCCTTGGCGATCTTGCCGCTTATCGTCCCGTCCTCGATGAGGTTGATCATCTCCGCCACGTGGGCAGGCGTCACGGGGCTGTCCTTGATCTCGCGCCTCTGCTCGTTGAGGTATCGCAGCAGATCCCCCATGACCCAGTTGCTGACGATCTTGGGTTTTCCGCAGAGCTTCACGGCCTCCTCGTAGAAGTCGGCCAGGGCGCGCGTGGTGGTCAGCACGCCCGCGTCGTAGACGGGGATGCCGTACTGGGCGACGAAGCGGTCCTGCTTCTCGAGCGGAAGCTCGGGGAGCGTCCGGCGGACCTCCTCGATCCACTCCTGCGAGATCAGGATGGGGACGAGGTCCGGGTCGGGGAAGTAGCGGTAGTCGTGGGCCTCCTCCTTGCTGCGCATGGAGTGGGTCTGCCCCTGGGCGTCGTCCCAGAGGCGAGTCTCCTGGACGACCGCGCCGCCGCTCTCCAGGATGTACTGCTGGCGCCTGATCTCGTACTCCAGGGCCCGCTGGACGTTGCGGAAGGAGTTCATGTTCTTGAGCTCCGTGCGGGTGCCGAAGGCCTCCTGGCCCCTGGGGCGGATGGAAACGTTGGCGTCGCAGCGGAAGGAGCCCTCCTCCATGTTGCCGTCGCAGATCTCGAGGTAGACGAGGATGTCCCGGAGCCTGCGCAGGTACTCGCCGGCTTCCTCGGGGCTGCGCATGTCGGGCTCGCTCACGATCTCGATGAGGGGCACGCCCGTGCGGTTGAAGTCCACGTAGCTCCAGGGGTTGCGCTCGTCGTGGACGAGCTTGCCGGCGTCCTCCTCCATGTGGATGCGGGTGATGCCGATCCGCTTCTTCTCTCCGTTGAGCAGGATGTCGATGTGCCCGTGCTCCGCCAGGGGGTGGGCGTACTGGGAGATCTGGTAGCCCTTGGGAAGGTCCGGGTAGAAGTAGTTCTTCCGTGCGAAGTTCTCGTAGGCGTTGATGCTGCATCCGGTGGCGAGCCCCATCCGGATCGTGAACTCCACGACCTTGCGGTTCAGCACGGGGAGCACGCCCGGCATCCCGAGGCAGATCTGGCAGGTGTGCTCGTTGGGCTCGGCCCCGAACTTCGTGGAGCAGCCGCAGAATATCTTCGAGTCGGTCAGAAGCTGGGCGTGGACCTCCAGCCCGATGACGGTTTCGTAAGCCATTAGAGTGTCGGCCTCCTTCGTTCGATTCCGGAATGTCGCTCGTAGGCGTGGGCGACCTGGAGGAGCTTGCCCTCCTGGAAGTGGCCCGCCTGGAACTGGACCCCGATGGGCAGCCCCGCCTGCGAGTAGCCGCAGGGCACCGAGATGCCCGGGATGCCCGCGAGGTTCGTCGAGATGGTGAAGATGTCCGAGAGGTACATCTGGAGCGGGTCGTCCATCTTCTCGCCGATCTTGAAGGCGGGCGTGGGGGTCGTGGGGGTGAGGATCACGTCGCAGGTCTTGAAAGCCTCCTGGAAATCGCGCTTGATCAGGGTGCGCACCTGGGAGGCTTTCTTGTAGTAGGCGTCGTAGTAGCCCGAGGACAGGGCGTAGGTGCCGATCATGATGCGGCGCTTCACCTCGGCGCCGAAGCCCTGCGAGCGGGTCTTTTTGTACATTTCCATGAGATCCCGCCCGTCGGAGGAGCGGTAGCCGTACTTCACGCCGTCGTAGCGGGCGAGGTTGGAACTCGCCTCGGCCGGCGCGATGATGTAGTAGACGGCGAGACAGTACTGCGTGTGGGGGAGCGAGATGGGGACGCTTTTCGCGCCGAGGCCCTCGATCACCTGGATCGTCTTTTTCACGGCGGCGTCGACCTCCGGGTCGATGCCTTCGATGAAATACTCCTTCGGGATCCCCACGGTGAAGCCCCTGATGTCCTTGCCGATGAAGCTGCGGTAGTCGGGAACGTCCATGGGCACCGACGTGGATTCCATGGGGTCGTAGCCGGCGATGGCGTTGAGCATGATGGCCGCGTCCTCCACGTCCTTCGTGAAGGGGCCGATCTGGTCGAGCGACGAGGCGAAGGCGACCAGGCCGTAGCGCGAAACGCGCCCGTAGGTGGGCTTGAGGCCCACGACCCCGCAGAGCGCCGCCGGCTAGCGGATGGAGCCGCCCGTGTCGGAGCCCGTGGCGGCGATGCACTCGTCGGCGGCCAGGGCCGCGGCGGAGCCGCCGCTCGAGCCCCCGGGGATCCGCTCCAGGTCCCAGGGGTTGCGGGTGACGCCGAAATACGACGTCTCCGTGGAGGACCCCATGGCGAACTCGTCCATGTTGGTCTTGCCGACGAAGACGGCGCCCTCCTCGCGCAGCTTCCTCACCACCGTGCCGTCGTAGGGCGGGATGAAGTTATGGAGGATGCGCGAGCCGCAGGTCGTGCGAACCCCCTTCGTGCAGTGGATGTCCTTGAGGGCGACGGGGATGCCGGTAAGCGGTTTGAGGGTTCCCTTCCGGATCTCCTCGTCAGCCCGCTTCGCTTCCTCGAAGGCCTGCTCCCTCATGACCGTCGTGAACGAGCGGACCCGTTCCTCGACGGCGCCGATGCGATTGAAGACGTCCGCGACAATCTCCGTCGACGTCACTTCCTTCTTTCTCAGTTTCTCCTGCAACTCATGTATGGTCAGTTCATTTAAACTCATCTTGTCTCCAATTTGTCTTTCTTCCCTGAACCCTGTCCCCTGGACCCAGAACCCTTACTCAATGACCTTCGGCACCCGGTAGCAGTTGCCGCTCTCCGAGGGGGCATTGGCCAGCGAGAGTTCATGGGGCAGCGACTCCCGGACCACGTCCTCCCGGAAGGCGTTCTGGATGGCGATGGCGTGCGTCTCGGGCTCGACGCCCGTCGTGTCGACTTCGTTGAGTTTATCCATGTAGAGAAGGATGTCGTTGAGCTGGGTGGTGAACTTCCCCTTCTCCTCCTCGCCGAACTCGAGCCGCGCCAGGTGCGCCACGTATTCGACCTGTTCCTTCGTGATCTTCACGTCT
>CAYZKT010000231.1:0-4246 GCA_964478885.1 uncultured Syntrophaceae bacterium
AAGTCGTACCAGCTGCACACGCCCCGGTTCGTCACGTGGTACGTCCCGAGGCAGTCCCGCTCGATGAGCAGCTTCGTGGCCTGCGCCAGGTCGAGCGTAAAGGTGGGGGAGCCCACCTGGTCGTCGACGACCCGAAGGGTCCCCTCGTCCCTGGCCTTGGCCAAGATGGCCTTGACGAAGTTCTTCCCCTGGCGTCCGTAGAGCCAGGCCGTGCGGATCAGCACGTGGCGCTCCAGGGTCTCGACGAGCCCCTCCTCGCCCCTGCGCTTGGATTCCCCGTAGGCGTTGATGGGGCGGCAGGTGTCGTCCTCGACGTAGGGCTCGCCCTTGGTTCCGTCGAAGACGTAGTCCGTGCTGTAATGGACGGCCTTCGCCCCGGCGGCCTTGCAGGCCTCGGCCACGTTGCGCACCCCGTCGGCATTGACGGCAAAGCACGCGTCGCGATGGGTCTCGCAGCCGTCCACGTCGGTGTAGGCGGCGGCGTTGACGACCGTCCCGGGACGGAACTCCCGGACAACCCGGGCGCAGTCCGCCGCCGACGTGATGTCGAAGTCGCCCACGTCGACGCCCGCGACGTCATGGCCCCTGCCCAGAACCTCCATGAGGTCGTTTCCGAGCATCCCCTTGTGGCCCATCACCAGGATTCTCATTCGTATCTCACCTCCGCGAGGCAAAGGCCCCTGGCCGGGGCTGCCTGGCCCGCCAGACGGCGGTTCTTCGCCTCGATGATGCGGCTCATGTCCTCCTCGGGGATCGACCCCCTGCCGATATCGACGAGGGTCCCCACGATGTTGCGCACCATGTGACGCAGAAACCCGTCGGCCTCGATCCGGAAAACGATCATTCCCCCCTCTTCCCGCTCGAAGCGCGCGTCCGTCACGGTCCGCACCCGGTCCTCCACTTCGCACTGTGCGGCGCAGAAGGAGTTGAAGTCGTGCGTGCCCAGGACGTGCCGCGCCGCGCGCCGCATGGCCTCGATATCGAGGGGCTTGCGCACGTGCCAGCACCGGTCGCGCTCGAGTGCCGTCCGCACGGGGTGGTTGAAGATCCGGTACAGGTAAACCTTGCCCAGGGCATTGAACTGCGAGTGGAACTCCCAGGGCACCTCGCTGATCTCCTTCACCACGATGTCGGACGGCAGGAGGCTGTTGACCCCCAGGTGGAGGTTTCGCAGTGGCAGCTTCGAGGACGTCCGGAAGTTCGCCACCTGGTTCAGGGCGTGGACACCCGTGTCCGTGCGACTCGAGGCGACGAGCACCACGCGGTCGTTGACGATCCGCGAGAGGGTGTCCTCCACCACCTGCTGGATCGTGAGGACGTCGGCCTGGCGCTGCCAGCCGTTGTAGGCGGTGCCGTCGTATTCGATGACGAGTCGGATATTACGCATAAGCCAGTGTCATGTTACAGAAAAAACAATGTCCTGAAAACATGGAATTGTGAGCTTGTCGTCGGGATCTTGCATTTTCGTTTAAGGCGATTCTTCCCGGAATCCTCCTCCGCCCTCCTTTTCCAAAAAAGGGGGGCGGCATTCCCCTGTTAAAAAGGGGGACCGAGGGGGCTTTGTCGAGAAACGATGCGACGCTCAGGGAATAAAAAAGGGAGCAGAAGGGCCGCTTCTGCTCCCTCGCCAATCGCTTGCGGAATCACTTGCAGGTCTTGAGGGCCTTCACGGCGGGAAGCTCCTTGCCTTCCAGAAGCTCCAGGAAGGCGCCGCCGCCCGTGGAAATGTAGGACATGTTGTCCCGCTCGCCCGCCTTGTCGATGGCCACGTCGGTGTCCCCGCCCCCGACGATGGAGAGCGCGTAGGAGTTCGCCACGCTGTGGGCCAGCGCCGAGGTGCCCCGGCTGAAGGCGTCGATCTCGAAGACGCCCATGGGCCCGTTCCAGACGATCGTCTTCGCGTTGCTCAGGGCCTCCGTGAACAGGGTGATCGTGGCCGGCCCGATGTCGAGCCCCATCCACTGCGGGTTGATCTCCTGCACGGGGACGATCTTGGTCTCGGCCTCGGCGTCCCGGTTCTCGGCGATGACGCAGTCGACGGGCAGGTAGATCTTCACGCCCAGCTTCTTCGCCGTCTCCAGGACCTCCCGGGCCTTGTCGACGAGCTCGGGCTCGACGATGGACTTCCCGACCTCCACGCCCTGCGCCTTGAGGAAGGTGTAGGCCATGCCGCCGCCGATGACGATCTTGTTGACCCGGTTGATCAGGTTGGCCAGGGCCTCGAGCTTGCCCGACACCTTTGAGCCCCCGACGATGGCAACCAGGGGCCGCGCGGGCTTCTCGAGGGCCTTGCTGAAGTAGGTCAGCTCCTTCTTCATCAGGAACCCTGCGCCGCAGGTCTTGACGAACTTGGTGACCCCCACGTTGGAGGCGTGGCTGCGGTGGGCGTTGCCGAAGGCGTCGTCGATGTACACATCGGTGAGACTTGCAAGTTCCCTGGCGAACTCCTCGTCGTTCTTCTCTTCCCGGGGATCGAACCGGAGGTTCTCCAGCATGACGATGTCGCCGGGCTTCATCGCGTCGACGGTCTTATTCACTTCGGGACCCACGACTCCCTTCGTCAGGGTCACGTTCTTGCCGAGAAGGCGCGAGAGGCGCTTCGCCACGGGAGCCAGGCTCATCTTGTCGATGACCTTGCCCTTCGGCCTGCCGAGGTGTGAAGCAATGATTACCTTGGCGTTCTCGTCTAGAGCGTAATTGATGGTGGGCAGGACGGACCGGATGCGCGTGTCGTCGGTGATGCTCTGGTTGGCGTCGAGGGGAACGTTGAAATCGAACCGAAACAGCACCCGCTTCCCCTTCAAATCCATCTCATCGATATATTTCATGCTTTCACCTCTACCGATATCGTTGGGGACATCCTCACTCCCCTTTTTCTCGAGGTTGACGGGCCGGTATTTTATAGCCCAGGTGCCTTTTGAAATCAAGGGCGATTTGCCCTCTTTTGTATTGAAAATATCGGCCAGAAATGATATCAGGCTGCGGGTTTACAGGGAGATGGAAACGTCGGATTTCCGACCACTACAGAAACAGGGAGATACGGAGACATGGGACTGACAGAAGACAGAATCAAGGCATTTGAGGCAAAACGCGAGAAACTGATGACCCAGGGCGGCGAGGCCGCCATCAAGAAGCAGCACGACTCGGGGAAGATGACGGCCCGCGAACGGCTCCTGAAGCTCTACGACGCGGGGACGTTCCAGGAAGTGCAGCTCTTCGTCGAGAAGCGTTCGACCCTGTTCGGCCTGGGCGACAAGTCGATCAACGCCGACGCCGTCGTCTGCGGGTTCGGCAACGTGAACGGCCGCACGGTGTTCGCCGCAGCCCAGGACTTCACGAGCGCCGGCGGAAGCCTCGGCGAGATGCACGCGAAAAAGATCTGGAAGGTCATGGACATGGCCAAGGACGCCAAGAAGCCCTTCATCGCGCTCAACGACTCCGGCGGCGCCCGCATCCAGGAAGGCGTGCCCGCCCTGGAAGGCTACGGCGGGATCTTCTACCGCAACACGATCTGCTCGGGCTACATCCCCCAGATCACGGCGATCATGGGCCCCACCGCCGGAGGCGCCGTGTACTCGCCGGCCCTGACGGACTGGGTTTTCATGATCAAGGGCAAGAGCTACATGTATATCACGGGCCCCGACGTCATCAAGGCCGTCATCGGAGAGGAAGTCACGCACGACGACCTGGGCGGCGCCATGGCCCACGCAACCAAGAGCGGCGTCTGCCATTTCGTCGCCGAAAGCGATGAGGACTGCATCGCGCAGATCCAGACCCTTCTGGGCTACCTGCCCGACAACTGCCACGAGATGCCGCCGGTTGTCACCCCCACGGACACGCCTGACCGCGACTGCCCCGAACTCGACAAGATCATCCCCGACCGCGCCACCCGCGGCTACGACATGAAGAAAGTCGTGGCCGCCGTGGCGGACAACGGAGTCTTCTTCGAGCCCCACGCCAACTGGGCCAAGAACATGTTTGTCTGCTTCATCCGCGTCATGGGCCAGACGGTGGGCGTCATCGCCAACAACCCGCAGTTCGGCGGCGGCGTGCTGGACGTCAACGCCTCCGACAAGGCCTCGCGCTTCATCCGCTTCTGCGACGCCTTCAACATCCCTCTGCTGACTTTTGCCGACGTGCCCGGCTACATGCCAGGCACGCACCAGGAGTGGAACGGCATCATCAGCCACGGCGCGAAGCTCCTGCACGCCTACTCCGAGGCCACGGTGCCCAAGTTCACCGTCGT
>CAYZKT010000232.1:0-4238 GCA_964478885.1 uncultured Syntrophaceae bacterium
AGTTTCCGCAAGGGCGGAAGCGAAGGGTTTTCCGGCTCATCGATTTCCCCTTTTAGACCCGCTCGATTTCGACCAGTCCGAAGAGCCCGTAAGGCTTGATCAGGAGAATGAACACCAGCGTGATGTACGGCACGATGTCCCGCAGCGACGGCGAGAGGTAGCCGCCCGTGAAGGTCTCCAGCAGCCCGATGATGAGGCCCCCGATGATGGCCCCGCCGATCGAGTCGAGCCCCCCGAGGATGACCACGGGGAAGACCTTCAGCCCGATCGAGGAGAGCTCGTGCACGTTGATGCCGTTGATGACCCCCAGCACGATCCCGCTGATGCCCGCCACCATGGCCGCGATCGCCCAGGACAGGGCGAAGACGCGA
This sequence comes from uncultured Syntrophaceae bacterium, assembly GCA_964478885.1. Lineage (GTDB taxonomy): Bacteria > Desulfobacterota > Syntrophia > Syntrophales > UBA2192 > UBA2192. The sequence goes on from CAYZKT010000232.1 coordinate 372, forward strand.
CGGACGTGGACCCCAAGGGAGAGCGCCGCCGGCTGGTTGTCGGCCACGGAGCGCATGTAGATGCCCTGGGAGGAGAACTTGAAGAACAGGCCGAACATCAGCAGGAAGAGGCTGCCGATGATGACGGCCGCCACGTAGACGGGCGGGACCTGGATGATGCCCCAGTTGATGCCCAGTCCCTCGGGAAGGAACTCGGGGTAGGTGTAGAGGTTGCCGCCCCACACCAGCAGCATCCCGCCCTTGAACATCGCGGCAAGTCCCACGGTGAGCATGATGACCTGGATCAGCGGCTCCCCGATCAGGGGACGCAGGAAGATCCGCTCGATGACGAATCCCAAAACGAACGCCCCGGCCAGCGTCACAACGAATGCCAGCGCGATGGGCAACTGCGCCCAGGTCACTAGCGCCAGGAACAGGAAGGCGCCGAACGCCAGGATCTCGCCGTGGGCGAAGTTGAGCACGCTCGAGGACTTGAAGATCATGACGAAGCCCATGGCGGACAGCCCGTAGAGGAATCCGATGCTCACGCCGTTGATCAGCAGCTGCAGAAAGAAATCCATTCCTGTCTCCTTATGGCACGTCGTGTATTTTGACCGTCGTCTCGATCTTCCCCACCTGGCCGTCGCGGTAGCGGACCTGGCTCTTCACCTCGAGTTCCTTGAGGTTTTTGTACATGGCCTCGATGAGGTTCAGGTACAGGCCGTATACGAAGCGCCGCCGGACCTTTCCGGTCCGCGTCAGCTCCTCATCGTCCGCGTCGAGCAGCTTGTACAGGAGGAGAAACTTCTTGATCTTCATGTAGTCGGGCAGGCGCTCGTTGACGGCACGGATCTCGCCGAAGATCAGATCTTCGACCTTCGGCTGCTGGGAGAGGTCCGTGTAGGTCGTGTAGGGAATCATCCGCTCCTCGGCCCAGTTGCCCACGTTTCCCATATCGATGTTCACGAAGGCCGCGATGTAGGGCCTGCCCTCGCCGAAGATCACGGCCTCCTTGATGTAGGGGCTGAACTTGAGGCGCGTCTCGATGAAGTCGGGGGAGAAGGCTGCGCCCGTCTTGTTGCGGATGATCTCCTCCTTGCGCCCGATGATGACGAGGTGCCCGTCGGCGTCGAGGTAGCCCGCATCCCCCGTCCGGAGCCACCCGTCGCGAAAGGCCTCCTCGGTGGCCTTGTAGTCCTTGTGGTATCCCGCGAAGTTGGAGAGGCTCTTCACGAGGACTTCCTGGTCCTCGGCGATCCGCACCTCCGTGCCGGGCAGCGCCTTGCCCACCGTCTCGGGTTTCGCCTCGCCGTCGGGCTGCACCTGGAAGATGCCGCCCGCCTCGGTGAGGCCGTAGCACTGCTTGAGGTTGAGGCCGCAGGCGCGGAAAAAGCGGATGACCTCGGGGCTGATGGGGTGGCCGCCCGTGTAGGCGCTTTTCAGGCCGAGGCAGCCCACGCGGTCCATGAGCGGCCGGAAGACGACCGAGTCGGCGATGCCCCGCAGGACGCGAAACGCGGCCGACGGGGTCTCCTTCGCCGCTTCGGCGTCCACGGCCCTATGGCCGATCCTCTCGGCCGCCTTGAAGAGCTTGCGCTTCACGAAGCCGGCGTCGGCCATCTTCACGCGGATCTTCGAGGCCAGGTCCTCCCAGAACCTCGACGAGGAGACAATGACGTCGGGGCCGATCTCGCGGAAGTCCGTCTCGATCGTCTCTGCCGTCTCGGGGAAGTTCATCGTCAGGCCGCCCGTGAGCGTGATGCCCACGCCCCATATCTGGTCGACGATCCAGGCGGGCGGGGTGATGGACAGCCAGTTCGACCCGATGCCGATGGGGGTCGCCTCGATCCACTTGCGCGCCATGGAGGTGAAGTTCCGGTGCGAGAGCATGGCGAGCTTCGGCAGGCCCGTCGTCCCCGAGGTCTGGATCATGACGGCCACGTCCTCGGGCCGGCCTCGCCAGAGCTCGGATGGGAAAAGCTGCGGCTTCTCCCGCTCGAGTTCGTCTCCCCGCTCGAGCAGTTCCCGGAAGCTCACGAGCCACGGGTTGTCCCGGTAGGTCCGCATTCCCGTGGGGTCCACGTAGACCACGGTTTTCACGAACCCGAGCCTCGATCGGGTCTCGAGGAGCTTGTCGACCTGCTCCTGGTCCTGCACGACGACCACCGCCGGCTGGAACCGCTTGAGTGCCTCGGCCAGCTCATCGGCGATCGAAGAGGTGAAGAGGTTCACCGTGACGCAGCCCACGGCCTGGGCTCCCAGCTCGCTGTAGAGCCACTCGGGGTGGTTGTTCGTCACGATGGCCACGTTGTCCCTGCGCCGCACTCCCAGACCGAGCAGTCCAAGCGCCGTGCGCCGCACGTAACCGAAGTACTCCTCCCAGTTCACCGTCTGCCAGATGCCGTAGGCCTTCTCCCGGATCGCGACGTGCCCCGCTCCCAGGCGCTTGGCCTGCTCGCCGAGGATCTGCGGGAGCGTGTACTTGCCGTATGCGTCGAGCGTGGCCGCATCGAGCTTCGCCGCGCCGTTGCCGTTCGCCCGTACCCCGATCTCCGAGACCTTCATCGTGCACCCCCCGTCCGTGCCGGCTCGGCGCCCGTCCCGTCGCGGTCCCCGAGGTACGCCCGGACGACTTCGGGGTTTCCCTGGATCTCGTCCGGGGTCCCCTCGGCGAGCTTCTCGCCGAAGTTGAGGACCATGATTCGCTTCGAGATACTCATGACGATCGACATGTCGTGCTCCACGAGGATCATGGTCTGCCCCCACGACTCGGACAGCTCCAGGAGGAACCGGACCATGTCCTCCTTCTCCTCCAGGTTCATCCCTGCGAAGGGCTCGTCCAGGACGAGGAGCTTCGGCTCCAGGGCGAGTGCCCGTCCAAGCTCCACGCGCTTGCGCATCCCGTAGGGCAGCGATCCCACGAGCTTCTTGCGGATCGCCTGGATCTCGAGGAAGTCGATGATCTCCTCGATGAGCCGCCTCTGCCGGATCTCCTCGTCTCTCGCCTTCCGGGAGAAGAGGGAGGCCGCAACCAGGCCGTAGCGGCAGTGCAGGTGGCGCGCGAGCAGGAGGTTCGCCAGCACCGTCATCCCCGGGAACAGCTCGATGTTCTGGAAGGTCCTGCCGATGCCGTGCTGGATGTGCCTGTGCGTGTGGAGGGTCGATATGTCCTTACCGTTGAAAACGATCCGGCCTTCCTGCGCCTTGTAGTAGCCCGTGATGCAGTTCAGCAGGCTCGTCTTGCCGGCGCCGTTGGGGCCGATCACGGAGACCAGCTCGCCCGTCGAGACCTTGAGATCCACGTTGCTCACCGCCGTGATGCCGCCGAATCGAAGCGTCAGGCCCTCGACGACGAGCTCGGCCTGTCGCTCCTGCGGCGGCCTCGCGGCGAAGATGGAGGGTTCCCCCCGGTAGGCCTTCATGTCCCCTCCCCTACTTGAGGTGCCGGATCTTCTCTTTGCCGGGCGTGTAGAAATCCGTCAGCGGCTTGAAGGAGCCGTCCTCCCGGACCTGGACGATCCGCCCCCGGAAGGACGCCTCGTGGTTGGTCTTCGTGTACGTCACGGGGGGGACGATCCCGCCGAAATCCTCGTTCGAGAAAGTCTCCATGGCCTTGTTGATCGTCTCGCGGTCCACCTTCCCGTGCTTCTGATGGGCCCTAAGAGCGGCGCGCTCCACGATCATGCCCACCACGACGCCTTCCCAGTAGGCGGCATCGAAGCGGGTGACGGTCTTGTATCGCTTCCAGAGTTCCCTGAGCGTGTCGATGCCGGCGCCCTTGTCTCCAGGCAGCCCGCCGGGGAACTGCATCTTCAGACGGTCCCGGATGAGCCCCTTGCCCAGCTTGAAGAAGTCGGGGTCCGTCGAGGTCCAGGTGCCGAAGAACTG
>CAYZKT010000233.1:0-4221 GCA_964478885.1 uncultured Syntrophaceae bacterium
GGCCCGCTCCGAGAGACGCAGACCCGGCACCCAGAGGACGGAGACGTCGTCCGCCAGCAGCGGGAGGCGGTTTCTCCGGTGCCGCGGGATCTTCTCGTCGATGAACAGCCGGCTGAGCTTCCGGCTCCCCTTCATGCCCAGGGGCTGGATCCGGTCTCCCGGGCTGGCGCTGCGGACCACCAGGGGGCCGCAAACCCGCTCGAGATCCAGGTATGCCGTCCGTGCCGTCGCTGACGGCGAGGAAGGGGGCCGCCGCATCTCCCGGAACCGCATGCGCAACCCGAGTGGCTCGATGCGAATCGTCCCCGGGACGGGGACGGCAACGCGAAAGGCCCCCGGGAGGCCCTCCCCGGCCTGTTCGCCGCGGGTGCGACGATCCGGTGTGCCTCCGCGGACGAACTCGAGACGGCCGTAGCTTCTGCGCACGAGAAGCTTGCCGGGAAGGTCCAGCGATCCTCCGGGTCTTGCTCCGAACGCCAGATCCAGGACGGCCTGCACATGCTCCAAGCCGACGGCGCAATCCGGTCCCGCGAGATCCCGCGCGATCTCCAGCACGACCCTGCGCCTCAGCGCCGGGTGGATCGCAGAGAGCCCCCCGACGGGAATCGACATCCCCGACGGTTCCCGCTGCAATGCCCCCAGGGCGAGCCGGGCCTCGGCGTTCATGTATTCGTCCTCCTGTCGGGCCACATCGGCAAGCCGGCACAGCGAGTCCGCGATGGACGGGTTGAAGAGCCGCTCCAGCTCCGGAAGCAGGCTCCGGCGTACCCGGTTCCTCAGGAACCGCTCGTCGGCGTTGGAGCTGTCCGTGATGAAGGGAAGACCCTCCTTGCGGCAGAACTCGGAGATTTCGCGGGGCGAGCAGTCGATGAGGGGCCGAATGAGATGCCCCCCGTCCCGCACGGGCGGGATGCCGGCCAGCCCGCCGACGCCCGATCCCCGGATGACGTTCATGAGCACCGTTTCCGCCTGGTCACCTCTGTGGTGGCCCAGCGCGATGCGGTGGGCGCCCGCCTGCCGGCTCGCCGCCTCGAAAAAGGCGTAGCGCTCGCGGCGAAGGAAGTCCTCGACGGAGAACCCCGCGGCCCGCCTCGCCATCCCCAGCGACCCGGTCAGTAGCGGGACCCCGCGGGTTTGGCAGAGGTCGCGGACAAACGCCTCGTCCCGGTCCGACTCGCCCGCCCTCGTGCCGTGGTTGAAATGGGCCGCCGTCAGCGTCACGCCGAAGGTGGGGCCCAGGCGCTGGAGCGCCGTCAACAGGGCCACCGAGTCCGCTCCGCCGGAAACCCCTGCTAGGACATGGTCTCCCCGCCGGAGCATGCGGCAGTCCCGGATGGTCTTTTGCACCCTGGTCAGCATCTCTGCGCTCCCGTCAGCAGGCGATTGCCGTCAAATCGATCATCCTCTCGAGGGTGAAATCCGGTTCCAGGCGCAGCAACTCGTCCCGCTTCCCGAGGCCGTTGAGAAACGCGCAGGCGCGCGCCCCCGTCCTGCGGGCCAGCAGGATGTCGTTCACGCCGTCACCGACGACGAGGGTCTCTGCGGGATCCGCCCCGTACCGATCGAACAGGGGCAGCAGAAGCCGGGGGTCGGGCTTCATGAACTCCCTCGAGTCCCCCCCGATGATCTCCCGGAAGGATGCGTCGATCCCCAGCCCCCGGCACAGGGCAAGCGTGAACTCCGTGTTCTTGTTGGTGATGAGGACCTTCGGCTTGCCGCCGAAGTGCCGGAGTACGTCCTGCACGCCGGGGTACAGGGTCGTCCGATCGAGCAGGTGTGCGGCGTAGAATGTCTTGAATCGAACCAGGGCTTCGTCGAGCCGCTCCCTGTGCCGCTCCCCCAGGGAACGCTCGAGGAGCTTCCGCACACCGTCGCCGACGAATCCCAGGATCTCGTCGTCGGGGCGTTCGGGGAGTCCCATGGATCGAAGGGCCCGATTCACGGAAAAGGCGAGATCCTCGCCCGTGTCGGCCAGCGTCCCGTCGAGATCGAAGACCAGGAGTTTCACGAACATCCTGCCGGAAAACCGATTCATGGTCCCCACTATAGGGAAACGCCGGCCCGTTGACAAGCAAATTAGAAACGCGGGAAGCGATGCTTGACAGGGTGCCGCCGGCGTGCTAACAGGGTGCAACCGCTTGGATCCGATTGCAGGACTGGGACGGGGAACGGACAGCCAACAGACACGGTCGACGTGTGCAAAGCCTTCCCTTCGCAATCGGGAAGGCTTTTTTGTTTAACGGGGGAAAGAACGCGTCATGGCTGCAAGGGAACGCTTTGCCATCCTCGGGCCCGGGAAGGCCGGGACGGCCATCGGGCACCTGCTGAGGATGGCCGGGCACGAGATCACGTCCGTCGCCGGGCGCCGGTTAGAAGCGTCCCGGGTTGCCGCTTCCTACACGGGGGGAACGGCGACGACGGATTTCGTGCTGGCTGCACGCAGCGCCGGCTGCGTCCTCATCACGACGAGCGACGACGCCATCGAGACCGTGTGCTCGGCCGTGGCGGCTGCGGGGGGCTTCGGGGCCGGCTCGAAGGTGGTGCACACCAGCGGCGTCGGAGGCCTCGACATCCTCGAAACGGCGAGACGGCAGGGGGCCCGGGTCGGCTGCCTTCACCCGATCCAGACGTTCGCCGACGTGGAGAGCGCCATTGCGAAGATCCCGGGCAGCACCTTCGGCGTCACGGCCGACGAGGACATCCTGTCCTGGGCCGACGGGATCGTCGGGGACCTCGGAGGAATCCCCTTCCATGTCTCGGCCGAGGACAAGCCCCTCTACCACGCCGCGGCCTGCATGGCATCGAACTACCTCGTGACGCTGATGTATCTCGTCGAGGAAGTCTACGGGCGCATGGGATTGTCCCGCGACGAGGCCCGCCGGGCCTTCTGGCCGCTCGTCAAAGGCACGATCGCCAACGTGGAAACCAGGGGGACCATCCCCTCGCTGACGGGGCCGATTGCGCGGGGCGACGGAGGGAGTGTCCGCAAACACCTCCGGGGCTTCCGGAACCGATTCCCGGAGCTGACGAAACTCTATCGCGAGCTCGGCCTTTTCACGGCGGAGGTTGCCGGCCGGAAAGGGACCGTGCCGCAGGACAAACTGGCCGACATACGAGCCATGTTGAAGGGAGGCAGAAAAGGATGAGCACACAGGTCAAGATCACGCGGGTCACCACGGCGACGGTTCGTGACATGAAGAAAAAGGGAGAGAGGCTCAGCATGCTGACCGCCTACGATTACCCGACGGCGGCAGCCATGGACGAGGCAGGGATCGACGTCATCCTTGTGGGGGATTCCCTGGGCATGGTGGTCCTCGGCTACGACAGCACACTGCCCGTGACCATGGAGGACATGATCCACCACACCAAGGCGGTCACCCGGGCGGCCAGGCGCGCCATGGTGATCGGGGACATGCCGTTCATGTCGTACCAGGCTTCCGTCGAGGAGGCCGTACGCAACGCCGGGCGTTTCATGCAGGAGGCCGGGGCCCACGGGGTCAAGCTCGAGGGAGGACGGGAGGTTGCCGAAGTGACGCGGCGGATCGCCCGGGCGGGCATCCCCGTGATGGCCCACATCGGGCTGACGCCCCAGTCCGTGCACCAGCTCGGGGGCTACAGGGTGCAGGGCAAGGACGATCCCTCGGCCGTGCGGCTGCTCGAGGACGCCAGGATCCTCGAGGATGCGGGAGCCTTCTCCATCGTCCTGGAGTGCGTCCCCGCCGCGCTGGCGGAGAAGATCTCCGCCTCGATCTCGATCTCCACGATCGGCATCGGCGGGGGGGTGCACTGCGACGGCCAGGTCCTCGTGGTGCACGACATGCTGGGGCTCTTCGAGCGATTCACCCCCAAGTTCGTCAAAAAGTACGCGACGCTCAACGTGCAGATCAAGGATGCCGTGGCGCAGTATATCGACGAGGTGAAGAAGGGCACGTTCCCCGGCCCCGAACACTCCTTCTAAGAGAGGGTTCAGGGTACAGGGGCCAGGGTGCAGGGGTAAGAAAGGACGCCCCATCCCGTAAGCGCGGGATGGGGCGTCTTCTCAGATGGATCAGCGTTTTTCTTCGAGTTCGCCGGACCGGAAGGCATCAAGAACGAATTGCACCGTTCCCGAGGCGCCCAGGAAGATCCGGACGCCTGCGACTTGCAGGGCGACCGAGGCCTTCCGCCCGATGTGCCCGGTGATCACCGCATCCACGTTTTTCCCGGCTACTTGATTCCCGG
>CAYZKT010000234.1:0-4211 GCA_964478885.1 uncultured Syntrophaceae bacterium
ATGAACCTCATGGGCTGCCTCGACGTGCCGACATCGGGCCGCTTCCTCCTCGCCGGCCGCGACGTGATGCAGCTCAACGACGACGAGCTCTCGGAGCTGCGCAACGAGCACATCGGCTTCGTTTTCCAGAGCTTCTACCTTCTGCCATACGCCACGGTCCTGGAGAACGTCCTGGTGCCGACGCTCTACCGCGAGAAAAAGAAGGACCGCGTCCGCGAGCGGGCCGCGGAGCTGCTCAAGCTCGTCGGCCTCGAGGAGCGGATGAAGTTCCGCCCCACCCAGCTCTCGGGCGGCGAGCAGCAGCGCGTCGCCATCTGCAGGGCCCTCATCAACGACCCGGAGCTCCTGCTGGCCGACGAGCCCACGGGGCAGCTAGACAGCCGCACCGCCGAGGAGATCATGGGCGTCCTGACCCGCACCAACGAGCGCGGCAAGACCGTCGTGGTCATCACCCACGACGCCGACATCGCCGCCTACGCCCGGCGGGTCATCCACATCCGCGACGGCATCATCAAGGAATAGATGGAACGTTTTTCCCTGCTGCTCATCCAGTCCTTCGAGGCGGTCAAGGCATTCAAGCTCAGGACCTTCTTCTGCCTCGTGAGCGTCGCCCTGGGGATCTCGGCCATCACGATCATCGTCGCCGCCACGGAGGGCGCCTACAAGAAGGCCTTTGACATCGTCGCCAGCTTCGGCCCCGACTCCGTCATGCTCATGGGCGGAAGCGAGGAGTCCCGCGCCATCGGGCAGCGCGAAAAGACGATCACCCTCGAGGACGTGGAGGCCATCCGCCAGGCCTTCCCCACGGCCTACGTCGTCGCCCCCTCGTCGTGGGTGGGAACCGCCACCGTCTCCTACAGGGGCAACCGCTACCAGAGCCAGATCGTGGGGTCTACGAGCGACTACAGCGTGGCTTGGACGTGGCCCGTCGTCGAGGGCTCCGATTTCACCGAGGACGACATCCGGCGCCATGCCAATGTGGGGATCATCGGACAGGAAACGGCCCGGGAACTCTTCGGCGATCAGAGCCCCGTGGGAAAGTTCATCCAGGTTCGCAATCTGCCTGTCCAGATCGTGGGCGTGCTCTCCGAGCGAGGCACCTCCCCGGGAGGCGGCAGTCTCGACAACCGGATCATCATGCCCTACACGACGGTGATGAAGAAGCTCCTGAACGAGCAACGGTACGTCCATGCCATGCGCCTGCGCTTCACCGATCTCGAAAACATCGACGGCCGTGTCGAGGAACTCAAGCGGCTTCTTCGTTACCGCCACCGGATCCCCGACGGGCAGCCCGACGATTTCCGGATCTTTACGTCCAAGGACATCGTCAAGTTCCTCGTGGCCCTCACGGGCTCCCTCGTGGTCTTTATCGGGGTGGTCGGCGTCATCTCCCTCATCGTCGCCGGGTTCGTCCTGGCAAACCTGTTCCTGCTGTCCGTGAAGGAGCGGGTCAAGGAAATCGGGATCCGCCGCTCCGTGGGCGCCCGCAAGAAGGACATCCTCGCGCAGTTTCTCACGGAGGCCGTGATGATCACCTCCGCCGGGGGCGTCGTGGGGTTCCTCCTCGGCGTGGTCTCGGCCCAGCTGCTCACGTACGTGGCCGAATTTCCCGTGTACTTCTCCTGGAAGGCCTTCGTCATCGGCCTCGTGCTGTCCTGGGCGGTCGGGGTGGGGTTCGGCCTGCACCCGGCACGGCAGGCGGCAAACCTGAAGCCGATCGAGGCGATACGAACATGAGCCCTTTCAGGGATGGAATAGTGGAGTGCTGGAATAGTGAGGGTTCCCATTTCTCTCCCTCGTCTTCCATCATTCCATCATTCCATCACTCCATGTCTTCTCGGTGCATTTGAATGGACCTGAAGCGCATCCTGCTCAACCTGAAGATCGCAAGGCGCTCGCTGGTGCAGTTCAAGTGGCGCACCGCGCTTGCCGTGCTGGGCGTGTTCTTCGGGACCTTCTCGCTCATCATCGTCTCCAATCTCTCCGGGTCGCTTGCCGTGAAAACCGAGCAGGAAATCGACAGCCTCGGAAAGAACCTCCTCATCGTCCGCAGCGGCATCGTACGGCGCGTCGGGGCGGGCACGCCCCTGATGAGCCAGGCAACCAACCTCACCCCGGAGGACGCCCGCGCGATCCGGGACTCCATCCCCGCCGTCGCCGACCTCTCCGCCGCGGGGTACAGAACCTTCCCTGTCCGTTACGGCAACGTCTCCCTGAAAGGCATCCTCATCGGCGGCGTGGAAGCGAACTTCCAGGACATCCGGAATTTCCACGCCCGGGAGGGGAGCTTTATCTCCGAGCAGGACAACCTCAACCGCAACAGGGTGGCCGTCCTGGGCCGCACCGTCGTGGAGAAGCTCTTCGGCGACGAAGACCCCATCGGGAAGTACATCCTGATCCGGCGCGTGCCCTTCCAGGTAATCGGCATCATGGAGGAAAAGGGTTCCGACGTCTCCGGGGCCGACCAGGACAACCAGATCTTCGTCCCCTTGCAGACCTACCTGAAGGTCCTGGTCAACAAGACCAACGTGAGCAATATCTTCGTCCAGGTCACCCGCGACGACCTCATCTCCTCGGCCAAAAGCGACATGGAAGTCCTGCTGCGCAAGCGCCACAAGATCGGTCCGGGGCAGAACGACGACTTTGCCGTCATCGACATGAAGGACGTCATGGCCCTGAAAGCGCAGGCCATGGATCTCATCACGGTCCTCGGACGGATCGCGGCGGCGGTATCCTTCATCATCGGCGGCCTCGGCATCCTCTCGATCATGATCCTCATCGTCAACGAGAGAAAGCTCGAGATCGGGATCCGCCGCGCCGTCGGGTCGCGCAAGCGCGACATCGTGCTGCAGTTCCTCATCGAGTCTTCCATCATCTCGCTTGCGGGCGGCATGATCGGCCTCTTTTCGGGGGCCCTGATCAGCGCCATCCTGCTTGGCGCCCTGAAATATCCCTTCACGATTTCCATCACCGGCCTCTCCATCGCCTTCGGCGCCTCCGTCCTCGTGGGGGTCCTGGCGGGCATCTACCCGTCGAAAAAGGCCACCCAGTTCGAGCCCGTGGACATCCTGCGCACGTAGCCCGCGACCCCGCTTTTCCATGGACAACGCTTCACGGAGGGAGTATTCTTCTGGCCCACTTAAAAGATGGAAGCTGGGAAGTTGTGAAGCTGAGAAGTTTGGAGAAAGACCATGGCGGAAATCAAAAGCACCATCGACCTCATCATGGAGCGCACGAAAGACCTCTCCGCAAGCCGGGAGGAGCGCGAGGCCTGGCACCGGCAGGAGCGTGAAAAGCACATCCGGGGACTCGTCCAGCGGCTCCTGGACTACAGCCTCACCCTCGACGACGTGAAGGACGAACTGGAACGGGAAAAGAAGGGCGGCCGCGCCGCGGAAGCCCTGGGCACCCTGAAAACCGCCCTGGCTGCGCATGTCGACCCCGATTCGGACAACGAGCGCCTATTCCGGATCGTCCACGAACTGACGGGAACGCCCGAAACGCGGCTGCAGGAAACCCTTGAGCCCTGCCAGGCGGAGTTGTACGCGAAGAAGATGGCCCTGACGGAACGGCAGGGGGGGGAGCTGGCGTCGGCGGGAATCGCGGGTTCGGCCGTGGCGCCCAACCCGGAAGCGGACCCGCAGTGGAAGGCGCAGAAAGAGCAGGTGCAGGCGGCCTGCACCCAGCGCTTCCTCGCGGTCATAAATAGTTGAACCAGAAGTCCCGGATCATCTTGAAGTTCTTCTTTACGTGCTCACTCCCGGTCACGATGTCCCCGTGACCCGGGCAGAGGACCTCAACATCGAGCTCCGCCAGCCTCGAGATGCTTTCCTTGAGCTGCCTGCCCGACCCGCCGGGCAGGTCCGTCCTGCCGATGCTCTGGCTGAAGACCACGTCCCCTGTGAAGAGCACCTTGCTCTGCGGCCAGTACAGGCAGACCGACCCCGGGGAGTGACCCGGCGTGTGGATCACCTGAAAGGCCTTGTCCCCGATCGTCAGGTCGCCTTCCTGGAGAAAAAACGCAGGCCGGGGAATCTCCGTGTGCGCGCCCAGGTACTTCATGACGAACTCGTAGTCGATGCGGCTCATGGCCCATCGGGTGGAGGGACCGAATGAACCGGCCGTTTCGAGGTGATCGGGGTGACCGTGGGTGACGAGGACGGCGTCGATCTGCTCCGGGGTGACGCCGATCCGCTCCAGTCCCCTGCGGA
>CAYZKT010000235.1:0-4193 GCA_964478885.1 uncultured Syntrophaceae bacterium
GCCTCTTCCACGGTGATGACGCCTTCCTTGCCGACCTTGCCCATGGCCTCGGCGATGATGTTGCCGATGGAGTCGTCGTTGTTGGCCGAGATCGTGCCGACCTGGGCGATCTCCTTCTGGTCCTTCGTGGGCTTGGAGATCTTCCTGAGTTCCTCGATGACCGCCTCGACGGCCTTGTCGATGCCGCGCTTGATGTCCATGGGGTTGCTGCCGGCCGCCACGGTCTTCGCGCCCTCGCGGTAAATCGCCTGGGCCAGGATGGTGGCCGTCGTGGTGCCGTCACCCGCCACGTCGCTCGTGCGGCTCGCCACCTCGCGCACCATCTGGGCGCCCATGTTCTCGAACTTGTCCTCGAGCTCCACTTCCTTGGCCACCGTGACGCCGTCCTTGGTCACGACGGGAGAGCCGAAGCTCTTCTCGATGATGACGTTGCGGCCCTTGGGGCCGAGCGTTACCTTGACTGCATCCGCCAGCGCGTTGACGCCGTCGAGAATCGACTTTCTCGCAACCTCGTCATACTGCAGAATCTTTGCACCCATCTATAGGTTCCTCCTTGTTTGATTACTTCTTTTCGATGATTCCGAGCACGTCCTCTTCCCTCATGATGAGGTACTCGACGCCGTCGATCTTCACCTCGTTGCCCGCGTACTTGCTGAAGAGGATCCGGTCGCCCTGCTTGACGTCCATGGGGATGACCTTGCCGTCCTCGAGGAGCCTCCCCTTGCCCGCTGCCACGACTTCCCCTTCGGTGGGCTTGTCCTTTGCGGTGTCGGGAATGATGATCCCCCCTTTGGTCTTCTCCTCTTCCGCAACGCGCCTCACGATAAGTCTGTCGTACAATGGCCTGATCTTCATCCTCAAACCTCCCTTTTTAATATTGATATGTTTTATGGATTTCTTGCTGACCCTGTTGGTAGCGGTTTTCTCTGCGGGAAATCAGAGGTATATATATGCACGGAATAGGGACTGTCAAGAGAATGGATGATTTTTTTTCGCCCACCCCGCAATAACCCCCCATCGAAGCCTTCCGCAGGGAGCCTTCCCGTGACCTGCCTCAGTCGGCAACCGGCTTGATCTCAACCGGAACCCTTGAATATTCTTTGAATTTCTTCGCATCGACCTCCGAACCGACGATGTCGCCCCAGTGGATGGGCACGGCGACGACGGGCTTCATCCGGTTTACGGCGTCCGCCGCCTCGGCGGCGGTCATCGTGTAGGTGCCCCCGACCGGGATGAGGACGATGTCGGCCCGGATCGCGTCCATCTCGGGGATGGCGTCCGTGTCCCCCGGGTAGTAGACGCGACGCCCCTCGGCCTCGATCACGAACCCCACCCACCCGCTCGCCTTCGGGTGGAAGGTCTTGTTCGTGTTGTAGGCCGGCACGGCCTCCACGACAAGACCGGGCAGTTCTACACGGTCGCCGGCCTTTATTGCCCGGGCGCCCTCCGGGAGATCCCCCAGGCAGTCGGCCGGGGCCAGGATCACGGTGCCCGGCCCGGAGACCTTTTTCACGTCCGCCGGGGAGAGGTGGTCGTAGTGGCAGTGGCTCACGAGGACGAGACCCGCCTTCTTCGGCTTCTTCACCTTCCAGGGGTCGATGTAGATAACCGGGTCCGTGTCGATCCGGACCGTCGAGTGGCCCAGCCAGAAGATCTTCTTCAGCATCGTCCGCCTCCTTTCAGGGGTTCAGGCTTTTTTACCCGGGGACTCAGTCGATGATGTAAAAGGCAGCCGCCGAGATCAACGCGCTGATGGGAATCGTCAGAACCCAGGCCCAGAGTATGTTGCCCGCGATCCCCCAGCGCACGGCCGTGACCCGGCGCGTGGCGCCCACCCCCATGATGGCGCCCGTGATCGTGTGCGTCGTGCTCACGGGGATGCCGAAAAGGGTGGCGCCGATGAGGGAACTCGCCGCCGCCGTCTCGGCGCAGAACCCGCCCATGGGGTGGAGCTTCGTGATCTTCGTCCCCATGGTCTTTACGATCCGCCAGCCGCCGGCCATGGTGCCCAGGGCAATCGTGATGTAACAGGCGAAGACGACCCACAGGGGCACGTGAAAGTCCCCTTGCAGGTACCCGGCGCTGAAGAGGACCATTGTGATGATGCCCATGGTCTTCTGGGCGTCGTTCATGCCGTGCCCCATGCTGTGGATGGCCGAGGAAACGAGCTGAAGGCGACGGAAGACGTTGTTTCCCTCGGTGACGGTGAATTTCTTCGTGAGGTTGAGAACCGTCAGCATGTAGAGAAACCCGAGGACAAACCCGATCGTGGGAGACAGGACGATGAAGCTCGCCGTCTTGATGATCCCCTGCCAGACGAGGACCCACATGCCGCCCTTCGCGAGGCCCGCCCCGATGAGGCCGCCGATCAGGGCATGCGAGGAACTGCTCGGCAATCCGAGCCACCAGGTGATGAGGTTCCAGGCGATGGCCGCGATCAGCGCGCACAGCAGGACCTCGTAGTCGATGATTACGGGGTCGATGATCCCCACGCCGATCGTCTTGGCCACGGGGGTGCCCACGATGAACGCCGCGACGAAATTGAAGAACGCCGCCCAGTAGACGGCGTGCTTCGGCGACAGGACCCGCGTGGAGACAATGCAGGAGATGGAATTGGCCGCATCGTGGAAGCCGTTGATGAAGTCGAAGGCCAGCGCGATGACGATCAGGAAGATGACGGAGGCAAGAACGGGATCAAGCATGCTTCAGGACGATTCCTTCGATGATGTTGGAGACATCCTCGCACACGTCGATGGATTCCTCGATCCGCTCGAAGATTTCCTTCCACTTGATGAGCTCGATGGGATCCTTCTCCCGCTCGAAGAGCCGCGCCATGGCCGTGCGCAGGACGTAATCCCCCTCGTTTTCCAGCGTGTTGATCTCCACGCAGGCCTCGAGGATCATCTTGGAGTTCTTCTTGTCCCGCAGCGCGTGGACGACCACCTTCACCTTGGCGATGGCCTCCGTGAGGATCCGCATCAGGACGAAGAGTTCCTCGGCCGGCGCCTTCACCTTGTAGAGGTACATCCGCACCGCCGAGGCCTCGATCATGTCGAGGATGCTGTCCATCTTGTTGACGAGCGCGTAGATGTCCTCGCGGTCCAGGGGGGTGAGGAAGGTCTTGTGCATGCGTTCGTAGGCCTGGTGGGTGATCTCGTCGGCCTCGTGCTCGATTTGCTTGAGCTTTGCCAGCTTCGGTTCCCCGTACTGGTAGTTGTTCAGGATGTCGATGAAGAGTTTCCCGCCCTCCTCGATCTTGCAGGCGAGTTCTTCGAACAGGTCGTAGAACTTTTCATCCTTGGGGACGAACTTCATGGCAGGACCCCTCCTTCGGATTCGGTGCCCCTTGTAGCACAATCCGGCCGGCACATCAAGGAGGTTGGGGGACGTCCGAGCCCCCGATGTGGATAGAAGCCGGGAGGGGTTTCGCCATCGCAGGGTGGACGGAGGATCGAATCCCCGCCAGGCAAGTCAGCCCGGTCAAGCCGATTCGCGCCAGATCGGAAAATAGAGGGACACCGTGGTGCCCCGGCCGAGATGGCTTTCGATCTCCATCCGGCCCCGCTGGGCGCTCATCAGGTGCTTGACGATGGAGAGACCCAGCCCCGTGCCCCCGAGTTCCCGGGAACGGGTTTTGTCGACGCGGTAGAAGCGCTCGCCAAGCCGGCCGATCTCGTCGCGCGGCACGCCGATGCCCGTGTCCACAACCCGCACGACCACCTCGTTTTCCCCCGCCGCGCCGGCGGAGAGCGTCACGCGGCCTCCCTCGGGCGTGAACTTGACGGCATTGTCCAGCACGTTGATCAGCACCTGGCTGAGACGGTCCCGGTCGGCCCGGATGGGAGGCAGCTCCTCGGGGATCTCCGAGACGACGTCGATGCCCTTCTCCCCGGCCTTCACCCGCACGAGGTGCAGCACGCTCTCGCCCACCCCGGCAAGAGCGACGCTCTCGAAGCAGAAGCGCATCTCGCCGAGCTCGATGTTGGAAATCGTGAGCAGATCCTCCACCAGCCGGTTGAGGCGCCCGGCGTGCCGCGCGATCGTGATCAGGAATTTTTTCGCCGTTTCCCGGTCCTCGATGGCCCCTTCCTGGAGTGTCTCCACGAACCCCAGGATGGCCGTCAACGGCGTTTTGATCTCGTGGGTGACATTGGCGACGAAGTCCACCCGCATCCGCTCAAGCTTCTTGAGGC
>CAYZKT010000236.1:0-1129 GCA_964478885.1 uncultured Syntrophaceae bacterium
CGCTTCACCTACGAGACGGTCCGCTGCCTCGGGGCCTGCGGGCTCGCCCCGGTCATCGTGGTGGACGAGAACGTCCACGGACGGGTGAAGACCCAGAAAATGAAATCGGTGCTGGACGACTACCAATAAAAACGAGGGGTATCGGGTCTGGGGTATCGGGTATCGGGAAAGACGGAACATCCGGACCCTCCTGCACCTCATGCCCCGAACCTTGAAAAGAGGGAAGCAACATGGCGAAGCTCAAGATTGAAGATCTCAAGAAGATCAAGGAGAAGGTCCACTCCCAGACGGCCCTGCGCGAGGGCGGTCAGCGGGCCAAGGTGACCGTCCACATGGGCACCTGCGGCATCGCCTCGGGCGCCCGCGAGGTGCTCAACGCCCTCATGCGCGTCATCGAGGAGACCGGCGTGTCGGATGTCAACGTCACCACGTCGGGCTGCATGGGCCTGTGCAGCCGCGAGCCCCTCGTCACCGTCGAGCTGCTCGGCAAGGAAGCCATCAAGTACGAGAAGATGGACGAAATGAAGATGCGGCAGGTGTTCAAGCGGCACGTCCTGGAGGGGGAGATCCAGACGCCCTTCGTGCTGGCGAAAGGGGCAGAGATCGTTCGCTAGGAAAGCAAAAACCCATTCCCTGTTGTAGAATTTTTCGAGGGGAGGAAGAGAGTTCATGAAAGTTTTTCGCTCGCACTTACTGGTCTGCGGGGGAACCGGCTGCCACGCATCGGGCAGCATCGCCGTGAAGAAGATCCTCGTCGACGAGCTCAACAAGCGAGGCCTTTCGGAGGAGATCAAGGTCGTCGAGACGGGCTGCAACGGCTTCTGCGCCCAGGGGCCCATCATGGTCGTCTACCCCGAGGGCATCATCTATATGAACATCCGGACGGAGGACGTCCCCGTGCTCGTGGAGGAGCACTTCGTCAAGGGCCGCCCCGTGGAGAGGCTCTTCTACAAGGAGCCGGGCAAGGAAGACCGGATCCCCTCCATGCAGGAAATCCCCTTCTTCGCCCTGCAGGACCTCCGGGTTCTGCGCAACCGCGGCCTCATCGACCCCGAGAACATCGAGGAGTACATCGCCCGCGACGGCTACGCCGGGATGGCCAAGGCCCTCACGGAGATGACGCCCGAGC
>CAYZKT010000236.1:1229-2860 GCA_964478885.1 uncultured Syntrophaceae bacterium
ACGGGCTTCGACTTCGACATCGAGATCTACCAGGGCGCGGGCGCCTTCGTCTGCGGCGAGGAAACGGCGCTGATGACCTCCATCGAGGGCAAGCGCGGCATGCCGCGGCCCCGGCCGCCCTTCCCCGCCGTGGCGGGCCTCTGGGCCAAGCCCAGCGTGCTCAACAACGTGGAGACCCTGGCCAACATCGGCCAGATCATCCTGCGCGGCGGCGAGTGGTACGCCGGGGTGGGCACAGAGAAGTCCAAGGGCACGAAAGTCTTCGCGCTCACGGGCGACGTCAACAATGTGGGCCTCGTGGAAGTGCCCATGGGGACGACCCTCGGGTCGATCATCTACGACATCGGCGGCGGCATCCCCGGCGGCAAGAAGTTCAAGGCCGCCCAGCTGGGCGGTCCCTCCGGCGGCTGCATCCCCATCCAGCACCTCAACGCCTCCGTGGACTACGAGAAGGTGGCCGAGCTGGGCGCCATCATGGGCTCGGGCGGCCTCATCGTCATGAACGAGGACAAGTGCGCCGTCGACATGGCCCGCTTCTTCATGGACTTCTGCAAGGACGAGTCCTGCGGCAAGTGCACCCCGTGCCGCGAGGGCACGCAGCGGATGCTCGACATCCTGACCAACATCTGCAAGGGCAAGGGCAAGGAGGGCGACATCGAGCTGCTGGAGTCGATGGCCACCGTCATCAAGGACGCGGCGCTCTGCGGCCTGGGCCAGACGGCCCCGAACCCGGTGCTCTCCACGATCCGCTACTTCCGCAACGAGTACGAGGAGCACATCCGCGACAAGAAGTGCCGCGCCGCCGTCTGCTCGGCCCTCTTCAAGTCGCCCTGCCAGCACACCTGCCCCATCGGCATGGACATCCCGGCCTACATCGCGCTGATCCGTGACAACCGGCTCGAGGACGCCTACAAGGTGATGATGAAGACCAACCCCTTCCCGTCGGTCTGCGGGAGGGTCTGCGACCACCAGTGCCAGACCAAGTGCCGCCGCGGCCTGCTCGACGAACCCGTGGCGATCAAGTTCCTGAAGCGCTACATCAGCGACAACGCCCCGCGGCCGCAGGTGAAGCCCGTCGGCATCACCCGCAAGGAGAAGATCGCCGTCGTGGGCGCGGGACCTGCCGGCCTGACCTGCGCGCGCGACCTCGCCCTGCGCGGCTACGGCGTGACCGTGTTCGAGGAGCTTCCCACGCCGGGAGGCATGCTCAGCTGGGGCATCCCCTCGTACCGCCTGCCCCGGACGATCCTCGACAGGGAGATCGACGACATCCGCAAGCTGGGCGTCGAGATCCGGTGCAACACCCGGGTGGGCCGCGAGGTCCCCTGGGGCAAGGTCAACGAGGACTTCGACTGCGTCTACCTCGCGCCGGGCGCCCACAAGAGCCAGCGCATGGGCGTGGAGGGCGAGGACCTCAAGGGGGTCTGGGGCGGCGTCGAGTTTTTGCGTGACTACAACGGGGACGAGGAAGGCTGGAAGAGCGGCAAGAAGAGCCTCGGCTCGCGGGTGGCCGTTATCGGCGGCGGCAATTCCGCCATCGACGCCGCACGCACGGCCCTGCGCCTGGGCGCCGAGGTGACGATCCTCTACCGCCGCCTGCGCGAGGACATGCCGGCCGCGGCCGAGGAGAT
>CAYZKT010000236.1:2960-4107 GCA_964478885.1 uncultured Syntrophaceae bacterium
CTTCGCCGGCGGGGACGCCGTGACGGGCCCCAGCACGGTCATCAAGGCCATCGCGGCGGGCCACGGGGCGGCAGAGGACATCGACGGCTGGATCCGGAAGCGCAACGGCGAGCCGGCCTGGGTGCCGCCCTCCGAGGAGCAGATTCACATCCCCTTCGTCGTCGACGAGGAGACGGAGGAGTGCCCGCAGGCCCACATGCCCGAGCTCGAAGCCGACTTCCGGCGGAAGAACTTCACCGAGGTCGAGCTGGGCTACAAGAAAGACCAGGCTCTCAAGGAGGCGACGCGCTGCCTGCGCTGCGACGCCGAGATCTGAGAGCCCCCGCTCCATCGACCCGCAAAAAAGCCCGATCCTGCGATCGGGCTTTTTTCTTATCCTTCCTGTCTTCCCCCGGGGTCCCCGACCCGCGGGGCCCCGCACCTTCCCCCCGCGGACGAGGTCTAGGGCCTGTCCCTGTCCGGGGGTTTCCTCGCGCCCTTCTTCCCCGCCGCCGCCAACCCGATCTCGAGGAGCTGCCGGATCGCCTCGGACATCGAATTGATGCGGTTCTCGAAGCGGTAGTCCCTGAGCCTCTCGAGCAGTTCCCTGTCGATGACGAACAGGATCTTGGGTTTTTCGCTCGGCATATGCTGCTCATACCCTATAACAATTATATTTGCAATAAAATATTTATTGACAATATCTTTAATAATATATAAGGGTATATACAAAACATCCCCACCGCGGAGGCCGGACGGGTCGCGGAACGCAGGGCCCCGGTTCCCTCATCGGATCGCGCCCGGGACGGGAGTCCTCGATCGGGGAAGTCTCATCGGGTTGACGGAGGTCGCGCATGGCGGAAAGGCTGCAGGATCGGGCGGTCTGTCTACAGATCCCCCGTGTCTTCGGGATTCGGATCGAGGGAAACGAATACGAACCCCTCTTCAACTCCGACGATGTGGTGTACGTCGATTCGGGGATCATCCCCGAGCCCGACGAGATCTGCTTCGTCATTTTCGGCCGCAGGGCCTGCTTCCGGCTCTTCGAGGGCAATGACGGGCGCCAGACCCGATTCACCCGGATCAACGATTTCGGCGCGCACGACGTGGTCGGCAGCGACAGTCCCTCGCAGCCCATCATGATGCGGGTGATGGGCGTCCAGAAGGG
>CAYZKT010000237.1:0-4089 GCA_964478885.1 uncultured Syntrophaceae bacterium
GGCAGGTGGAAGCCGCCAGGAAGGAAATCGAGCGCGCGAAGGCCGACGCCGAGGCACTCCTGAAAAAGGCCCGGGACGAGGCCGCCGCCATCAGGGAAAAGCAGCAGGCGGAGCTGGTTCGGGAGATCGAGCCGAAGGCGAAGGCCCTCCTCAGCGAGGCACAGGCCCAGGCCGAGAAGCTCCTCAGGGACGCCGAGGCAAAGGCAAGGGACGTCGAACCGAAGGCGGCGGAGCTGCTCGCCGGCGCGAAGGCCCAGGCCGAGAAGATCGTCCGCGATGCCGAGGCAAAGGCAAAGGATGTCGAGCCGAAGGCAAGCGAGCTGCTCTCCAGCGCGCAGGCACAGGCCGAAAAGATCGTCAAGGACGCAGAAAAGTCGGCCGAAGAACTCAAGAGGCGGCAGGAAGAAGTCCTGGTCAAGGAGCTCAAGCAGAAGCGCCAGGAGACCATGGCCCAAACCCAGGCCGAGGCGGAAGCGATCCTCAAGAAGGCCCGCGAGGAAGCCGCCGAACACAAGGGCAGGCAGAAGGATCCTTCGCGGGAAGCCGACCCGCTGGCCAAGGAGCTGATCGCCGACGCCCAGAAGCGGGCCGAGAAGATCGTCCTGGATGCCGAGGCGCAGGCGGCCGAACTCATGGCCCGGCAGCAGGAGATCGTCGAGAAGACCTTCGAGGAGAAGCGCAAGGAGCTCTTCGCCCAGGCCAAGGCCGACGCCGAACGGGCCGTCGTCGACGCCCGCAAGGAAGCCGAGGCGATCCGGGCAAGGATGAAGACCGAGGCCGCCGACGCCGCGCACAAGGAATACAAGTCCATCCTGGAAAAAGCGGGGGCCGATGCCGAGGCGCTTCTCAAGGAAGCCGGCGGGCTCGTCGCGGCCCAGGGAAAGGCCCAGGAGGCGGAAAAGAAATCGGCCGAGACCCTCGCCGAGGCGAAGCAAAAGGCCGACGACATCATCAACAACGCCATGATCGAGGCCGAGGCCCACCGGGCCAAGCTGCAGGAGGATCTGGCGAAGGAAGCGGAAAGGAAGACGAAGGAAATGCTCTCCCAGGCGCAGGCACAGACCGAGCAGATCCTCTCGACGGCGAAGGCCGAAGCGGACAAGCAGTCCAAAAAGTGGAAGGAAGAGGCCCTCAAAGACGCCGAGAAGCAGGGCAAGGACCTCGTCGCCGAGGCGAAGGCCCAGGCCGAGAAAATTTTAAAGGACGCCGCAACCCAGGCGCAATCCCAGAAGGGCAAGCTCGAGGAGGAGAACCGCAAGGCCCTCGACGCCCTGCTGGCCGACGCGAAGGGCCGGGCCGACAGGATCGTCAAGGACGCCGAGGCGCAGGCCGCCGCGCTCAAGGCCCGGCTCGCCGAGGAGGGCAAGAAGGAGCAGGAGCGGATGCTCGCCGAGGCGAAGGCCAGGGCCGACGAGTACCTGAAGAGGGCCCAGGCGGACACCGACCAGACCAAGGCGAAAAATGTCGCCGAGGGGCAGGCCGCGGGGCAGAACCTCCAGGCCCTGCGCAACGAGGTCGAGCTGCTCACCGAGGAGATCGAGAAACTCAAGAACCTCAAGGCCTGGCACGAGAAGGACTTCTTCTCCTTCCTCACCTTCAACCTCGAGCTGCTCGAGACCTGGAAGAAGGGCCTCGACATCCCCATCCCCCTGAACACGGGCCGCTCCGAGGCGGACCACCTCCGCGGCGAGATCAAGAAGCTCTCCAACATCAAGAACCAGCTCGAGAAGTACTTCGAGTCCTTCATGGACTTCAACGAGAAGCTGCTCGAGGCGATGAAGAAGGGGAGCGCCGACTGGGACGGCGTGCAGTAAACGAGCGGTCCCCGATCAGCGCCGCGTTTGTCCGCCCATGACGATCCGCTCGTTCTTCCTCTCCCCTCCGCGGGAGAGGATAGAGGTGAGGGGGAATACTCTCCGTACCTTTTTCGCCGCAATAACGACACAGCCATGCTGACCATCAGGGAAACATCCGCCGGCGTGCAGTTTGCCGTCCGCGTGGTGCCCGGGGCCTCGAAGAACGAGGCGGCGGGCGTCCAGGACGACGCCCTGAAGGTGCGCCTCACGGCCCCCGCCGTCGAGGGCAAGGCCAACCGGGCCTGCATCGAGTTTTTGGCCGGCCTGCTAGGGGTGCGGCGTTCGGCCCTGTCCATCGCTTCGGGCGAGAAGTCCCGCAGGAAGACCGTCACCCTCGAGGGGATGACCCGCGGGGAACTGGAGGCTCGACTCCAGGGCCTCCTGGGGAGCTGACGCGAAAACCGGAGAAACTGAACCGGGCCCTCATCTGTGCTTGACGCGGGTGAGGGTCCTTCTATAATGGGTCCCCGATGGAATCCACCCCGCCCACCCAGGAAACCGAGAACCACCGAGTCGCCAAGGCCGCGGGCGTGGTGGGCCTCGCCACGATGCTCTCCCGCGTCTTCGGCTTCATCCGCGACGTCATCGTGGCCCGCTACTTCGGGGCGGGGCTCGCCACGGACGCCTTCTTCGTCGCCTTCCGCATCCCGAACCTGCTGCGGCGCCTCTTCGCCGAGGGCTCGCTCACCATCGCCTTCGTGCCCGTCTTCACGGAGTACCTCAAGGCCAAATCCCGCGAGGACGCCTTCGAGCTGGCCCGCGTGGCTTTCACGCTCCTGTCGGCCATCCTCGTCGTCGTCTCCATCGCCGGCGTGCTGCTCTCGCCCGCCATCGTCAGCCTCATGGCCCCGGGGTTTCGCGCCGCGCCGGACAAGTACGCCCTCACGGTGCTGCTGACGCGCATCATGTTCCCCTACATCTTCTTCATCGCGCTGGTGGCCCTGTGCATGGGCGTCCTCAACTCGCTTCGCCATTTCGCCACCCCGGCCCTGTCGCCCGTCATCCTGAACCTCTGCATGATCGCGGCGGCGCTCACCCTGCGGGACTTCTTCGCCGAGCCCATCGTGGCCCTGGCCGTGGGCGTCATGGTCGGGGGGCTGCTGCAGCTCGCGGTGCAGCTGCCCGTGCTCTTCCGGCTGGGGGTCTCTCTCAGGCCCGATTTCCGCTTCGGTCACGGGGGGGTGCGGCGCATCGGGGTGTTGATGCTGCCCGCCGCCTTCGGCGCCGCCGTCTACCAGATCAACATCTTCATCAGCACCCTGCTGGCCTCGTTCCTCCCCGAGGGCAGCGTCTCCTTCCTCTACTACGCCGACCGCATCGTCGAGCTTCCCCTGGGGATCTTCGGCATCGCCATCGGCACGGCGGCCCTGCCGAGCTTCTCCGACCAGGTGGCCCGCGGGCATTACGACGAGATGAAGCGGACGATCTCCTTCTCGCTGCGGCTCATGCTCTTCATCACGATCCCCGCGATGATCGGCATCGTCGTCCTGCAGCAGCCCATCATCTCGGTGCTCTTCCAGCGCGGCGAGTTCGACGCCCGCTCGTCGGTGCTCACGGCGCAGGCCCTCTTCTGGTACGCCGCGGGTCTCTGGGCCTTCTCCACCATCCGCGTCGTCGTGGCGGCCTTCTACGCCCTGCAGGACACGAAGACCCCCGTGCGCATCGCCGTGGTGGCCCTCGTGGTCAACACCGTGTGCAGCGCCGCCCTCATGTTCCCCATGAAGCACAACGGCCTGGCCCTGGCCACCTCCATCGCCTCGGCCGTCAACGTTCTCACCCTGGGCTGGCTGCTGAGGAGGCGCATCGGCGAGTTTCTCGACGCCGCCTTCTGGTCTTCCGTGGCCCGCGTGGCCGGGGCATCGGCCGTCATGGGGACCGCCGTCGTCCTGACGACCCACGCCATGGGCTGGGACGTGGCGGCGCCCTTCCCGCACCGCCTCACGGTGCTCGCGGCGGGGGTTGCCGTGGGCATCGCCGCCTTCACGGCATCCGCCTTCGCCCTGCGCTGCCCCGAGACGGCCACGATCCTCTCCATGCTCCGCCGCAGGCTCGGCCGCCGCTAGCCCCTGCGCCCCCTGCCTTCCGGGATAAAATGATTGACCTTAACGTGGCGAAGTGATAAGGGAAATTTACCTGTGAGCCGTTATTTCGACCCTTGTTCTCCTCCCCTGGCGGGAGGAAGAAACGGAGGAGGGGAATCATCCTCTTCCTCTTTCTGCGCCGGCCGGGGTGA
>CAYZKT010000238.1:0-4084 GCA_964478885.1 uncultured Syntrophaceae bacterium
GGCGATGAACACCCCCTTGTGCTCCAGGACGTAGTCGTACCGGCGCAGCGTCTCCGGTTTGACGATCCGCTCCACCAGAGGCAAGCCGAAGACGTGGGCCAGCAGAAAGGCAATCCAGGACCCGAGCGTGAGCCCGATCGTCGAGTAGACCGACCCGAGGTACGGCCCGTAGAGATATCCGCCGATGAAGCCGCTCGCTTCCCCGGGGATCGGCGCGAAGATGACCTGCAGGATCTGCAGGGCGATGAAGATGATCTCGTCGTAGGGATCGCAGGAGGTGATCCGCTTCACCGCTTCTTCGCGGTCGGAGAAGAGCACGTGCAGGTCGTAGTGGAAGAACAGGTATGCACCGACGGAAAAGAATGCGAAAAGGGCCAGGGCGCTGAGGATGTAGTGTCGTTTCATGGGCTCAGGGCTTCGATGGGGCAGGGACGGAACCGGTCCCGCGAGCGCTTCTTATTACCAGAGAACGGGGGGGAACACAAACGGCTTTTGCCCGGGATGTGCGGGGGCCGTCCGGGGGTGGCGTATGTGCGGGCGGAAGGGATCTCCGAAGCGCGGAAGGGACGGTGCGACGGGAAAAGGAAAGGGTGCGGAAAGCGGGGCCGGGATGCCGGCATCCCAGCCGCCCTGTCTTCACGCGGAGCCGACCGTGTCGGCAATGCCCGTCGAGGATTTGAGCCGCTGCAGCTCTCCCCGGACTCGCGTCAACTCGTCGCTCGTCTCCTTGAGCCTGCGGGCGAGGACCTCGGCCATGACCATGTAGTAGATGGCCGCGAAGGCCACCCGGTCTTCCTTGCGCAGGTTTTCCATGGCGGCCACGTCCGTGACGAGGCAGACCGTCTGGTCGACGGCCGATACCGAAGACGTCCGGCCGGAAACGGACAGGAGCCGCATCTCGCCGAATACGTCGCCCGTGCGCGCGAGGACCTTGATCTCCACCCCGTGGCGGGTGACCCGGACCTTTCCCGAAACGATGAAATAGATGCGCTGGTCCGGCTCTTCCTCGCGGGCGATCGTCTCGCCGGGCTCGTATTTCAGGATCTGGCTGCAGCTTAGGATCTTGCGGAGGTCCTTCTTGTCGAAGGCCTGGAGCTTCGGGATCTTCTGGAGTGCCTGAATGATTTCGCCGTTTCCCTGGAGCACCTGCATGGCCTGTCTCGTCCTGTGCCGGATGATGCCGTAAGGGGCAGCCATCCCTTGGAAGTGTTCATCAGACAGATTGGATATGAAAGAATCGTGCCATCTTGGAGGCGGGGTACAGGGTTCAGGAGAAGATGAAGCTGTGAAGTTGGGAAGCTGAGAAGTTCGGTAAAGCCTTCAAGTGATGGAGTGCTGTGGGACATCCATCTTTTCCCGAGATCCGAGACCCATTCTTCATTGCCTATACCCAGCTACCCTCCGTTTGCGGCGTTGACTTTCAAATCCGCTTCGTCTACCTTGAAACGCAAATCATTTCGGAAAATTGGATTCGTTCATGCGAGTGGGCATCATCCACACGGCATCGTCCCCCTGCGGCTGTGCCGAGGCGATTTCCCGGGGACTCGAAGCCCTCGGGCACGACTTCCTTCTTGTCGATTCGGAGCAGGTCGAGCTTTGCCTCGCCGATCTGGCCGGGCGCTGCGATCTCGTCATCGACCACACGGACACCTACCGGGGCCGCGGCCGTTTCCGCTGCCTGGTGCGGACGGTACTCGAGTCCCACGGGGTCGCCCTCGTCGGTTCGTCGGCGCGCGCCTGCGCGCTAGCCGACGACAAGGCCGCGGCGAAGGTCCGCCTCGCGGCTGCCGGCATCCCGGTGCCTCCGGGCATCCTGTTGACCTCGGCGGAGGAGACGATCCCGCCCTGGCTTCAACCCCCGTACGTCATCAAGCCCTCGACCGAGCACATGAGCCGCGGCCTTGCCGTTGCCGGCAGCGCCGCCGAGGCCCGGGTCCGTCTCGGGGATCTCCTGGCGCGATGCAACCAGCCCGTCCTGGTGGAGCAATTCATCCCCGGTCGGGAATTCGCCGTTTCCGTCGTCGACGGGCCCCGGGGGCTCGAGGTCCTGCCCCCTCTGGAGTGGCTCGCGGAGGGCGGGGAAACGGGGGTCCTGACGGAGACGTTCAAGCTCCGACACGTCCTGCCGGACCGCCGGGATGCGGTGCGGGCGGACCTGGCGCCGGCCGAGTCCCGGGAGCTCGCGGAATTGTCCCTTGCCGCTTTCCGGGCACTCGGGCTCAGGGATTACGGACGCTTCGACGTGCGCCGCTCGCCGGGGGGCGTCTTCTTTTTCATGGAAGCCAACGTCACGCCGAGCATGGAGCCCGAGGAGGCGCTGGCCCTCTCTGCACGATGGGCGGGCATGGATTTTCCGGCCCTGCTCGAACGGATCCTCTCCGCGGCGCTCGATCGCCGTCCCGCGGCGGTCCGGGGCGAGGGGGATATGACGGTCGAGCTGCCGGCCGGGCCCGTAAGGCTGAGGCTCCAGGCGGGCGTTCACGTCCCGCCGCCGTCCACCCTGGAGCTGGCCCGCCTGCTCGACGTCCGGCCCGGGGAGCGGGTTCTCGAGCTGGGCTGCGGCAGCGGGGTCCTCTCCCTGGCCGCGGCCGGGCTTGGCGCAGGGCGTGTCGTCGCCGTCGATCTCGACCCTGCGGCCCTGGCCTCGGCAACGGGAAACGCCGCGCTCAACGGGTTTGCGGGCCGCATCGAGACGCGGGCCGGCTCCTGGTACGAATCTCTTGCGGAGGGCGAGCGCTTCGACGCGATCATCGCCACCCCGCCCCAGACGCCGGGGCGGAGGCCCTTCGGGCCCCGTTACGGGGGGGCCGACGGGGCGAAGCACCTGCTGGACGTCATCGACGGCGCGCCGGCGCGGCTCGACCCGGAGCGCGGCCGTCTCTGGCTGGTGGCGATCTCGATCGCGAACCTCCCCGCGGTGATGGAACGGCTCCGCGATCGGTTCGCGTCGGTGGAGATCGTCGGCGAGACGCAGCGGCCCTTCACGGCCCGCGAGTACGACGGGGCGGACGAGGGGCTCTTCGCATACCTCGACTCCCTGCGCCGCCGCGGCCTCGCCGAGTTTCAAGAGGTCTTCGGCGGGGAGTACGTTTTCCGCAACCTCTTCATCCGCGCCTCCGGGGTGAAGGGACCATGAGACGGCTCATTGTCAACGCCGACGACCTGGGGGCCGACGAGGCGCGCAACGAGGGGATCTTCGAGGCGATCCGGGCGGGGATCGTGACGAGCGCGAGCATCCTGCCCAACGGGCCCGCCCTGGGGCATGCCCTAAAGGGGATCCGATCGCGCGGCTGCGAAGGGGTCTCCGTCGCCGTCCACCTGAATCTCAGCGAGGGCCGGCCGCTGGCTGAGGGCCTGACGCGTCTGGTGGGCCCCGACGGGAACTTCCTCGGAAAGGACGAGACGCACCGCCTGCTCGCAGGCGCGGGGGATGCGTTTCTCGAGGCCGACATCGCGAGGGAGACGGCCCTGCAGATCGACAGACTCCTCGATGCGGGGATTGCCGTCAGCCACCTCGACGGCCACCAGCACGTCCACGTATTTCCCTCGGCCCTCGACGCCGTGGCGGGGACCGCGAAGGCCTTCGGGATCTCGAGGATGCGGATTCCCGACGAAACGGTCCCGCCCGATGGGGGCTCCCCGGAGGGGAATCTGCTTGAAGAGGCGCGCCTCTTCTCTTCCCTGGGCCGCGAGGCCCGGCGGCGGCTGGCCGCGGCGGGGATCGCGTCGAGCGATCATTTCCTCGGGCTTGCGCTCAAGGGCAGGCTTGACCTCGAGAGGCTGGTGGAGCTTGCCGGGACGCTGCCCGAAGGTACGACGGAGCTGATGGTCCACCCGGGCCGGGTCCCGGTGCGGGATGCCTTCTCCGCGTTTTCCTCGGCGGATCGCGAGCGGGAACTCGAGGCCCTCCTGCACCCTCGATTCCGGCTTGCCCTCCAGGCTGCGGGAGTGGTATTGGTATCCTTCAGGGAGATTGGTACGTGAACCCCTTCAAACTGCTCATCCTGACGCCGACAGCACTGCCGGCCGTGACGGGCAACGCCATGACGGCCGAACGGTGGCGCCGCTCGCTCGTCGGCATGGG
>CAYZKT010000239.1:0-4016 GCA_964478885.1 uncultured Syntrophaceae bacterium
GAAAACTCCGGACGGACCGGAAGGACGTCGAGATCGAGGGCAACGTGGTGATCCTCTCCAACCGGGGCGACCGGTTCACAACGAATCGCCTTTTTTACTCCGACGAGGAAAAGAAGATCCACACGAGGGACGACGTGACCCTCACAAACCCCCGGTTCGACGTGCAGGGCAGGGGCATGGCCCTGATGCTGAAGTCCGAACACGTCTCGCTCTCCGGCCCCGTGAAGGCGCGGGTCCGATGACCGCCATGAACGCATGAGGAAGACACCGTGAAACGAGCCTTTCTGCCGATCCTCGCGATTTGCCTGCTTGTCGTTTTTTCGATCCCGCAGCCCCTCCAGGGCCAGGACAAGCGTTCCCAGTGGCTCAAGGAAGGGGGCAACAGGCCGATCGAGATCGTCTCCGACCGGCTCGACGCCTACCGGGAAAAGGATCTCGTCGAGTTCTCCGGCAACGTCGTCGCCACCCAGGGCGATCGCGTCATCAAGAGCGACTCCCTGATGCTGTACTTCAAGAAGAAGGCAGTCCCCCAGGGGGCTGCGAAGGGGGCCGCGGCCGGTGCCGCCGGCGATATCGACCGCATCGTCTCGAAGGGGAACGTGCGGATCACCGAGAAGGACCGCATCGTCACGGGCGATCAGGCCGTCTTCCACGCCGACGAACAGCGCATCGTCGTGACGGGCAACCCCGTCATGCGCGAGGGCAGCAACGTCGTCACGGGCGACCGGGTCGTTGTGCTCCTCAACGAAAACCGCGGGGTCGTCGAGGGCTCATCGGGAAAGCGGGTCACGGCGACCATCTACCCCGACGAGCCGAAGGGGAAAAAGAAAAAGGAGTAGCCGAGAGGCATGCCCGGGCGGCCGGGCCATGGCAGCCGATGAGCAAGCTCGAAGCCAGGGCATTGACAAAGGTGTACGGGGGCCGGAAGGTCGTCAGCGGCGTGGACCTGGAGATCCGCCCGGGCGAGGTCGTGGGCCTGCTGGGCCCCAACGGCGCGGGAAAGACGACGACCTTCTACATGATCGTCGGTCTCATCAAGCCCGACGACGGACGGATTTTCCTCGATGCCGAGGAGATCACCCGGGACCCCATGTACGTGAGGGCCCGCAAGGGCATCAACTACCTGCCCCAGGAGCCTTCCGTCTTCCGGAAACTGACTGTCAAGGAAAATATCCTGGCGATCCTCGAAACGCTTGACATCGACGGCGAGGAGAGGAAGAATAGGCTCGAATTGTTGCTGGGAGAACTCGATCTCACCGGCCTGGCTTCGAGCAAGGCGTACTCCCTCTCGGGGGGGGAGAGACGAAGGGTGGAGATCACTCGCGCGCTGGTCACGTCCCCGCGGTTCATCCTGCTCGACGAGCCGTTCGCGGGGATCGACCCGCTGGCCGTGGCGGATATCCAGAAGATCATCCAGAAGCTCAAATCCAAGGGCATCGGGGTGGTCATCTCGGACCACAACGTGCGGGAGACCCTTTCGGTGTGCGACCGGGCCTACATCCTCAACGAGGGGACGGTGCTGATCGAGGGCTTGCCGGACATGATCGCGGAGAGTAAAATCGCCCGGAAGTTCTACCTGGGCGACGACTTCAGGTTTTAGGACCTCAGCAGGCAGGAAGGCATGACGTTCGAACTCAAGCAAAGCCTCAAGCTCAGCCAGCAGCTGATCATGACGCCCCAGCTGCAGCAGGCAATCAAGCTGCTCCAGCTTTCCCGGATCGAACTGATCGACATGATCCAGCAGGAGATGGAGGAGAACCCCCTGCTCGAGGAACGCGCGAGCGAGGAGTTCGGCGAGGAAGGGGCGCCCGCGCCGGAGGTCGACGAGGTCAAGACCGCGGAGCGAACCGGCGAGGTGACGGGGGAGGGGGACGGCAAAGAAGATTTCGACTGGGACAGCTACCTCGAGGATTACGGCCCCATGCGGGTGACCTACGACCGCGAGGAGGACGAGGGACCGTCCTGGGAGAACATGCTGTCGCGCAAGACGACGCTGACGGACCACCTGATGTGGCAGCTGGGCCTCTCCCGCCTCTCGGAAGCGGAACGCCGGATCGGCGAGCAGATCATCGGCAACCTGGACACGAGCGGCTACCTCGCGGCCACCGCCGAGGAGATCGCGGAACAGGAGAAGGTCGGCGTCGAGGTCGTCGAGAAGGTGCTGGCCCGGATCCAGGAATTCGACCCGCCGGGAATCGCGGCGCGGGACCTCCGTGAGTGCCTGCTGCTGCAGGCCCGGTACGTGGGCGCCTCCCACGCCCTGATCGAGACGATCATCCGCGACTACCTCCACGACCTGGAGACGAAGAACTACAACAACATCGCAAAAAAGCTCAAGATTCCGATCGCCGAAGTCCTGGACGCCATCTTCCTCATCAGCCGCATGGACCCCAAGCCGGGTCTCGTGTACAGCGACGAGGGCCCCCAGTACATCATCCCCGACGTGTTCGTCTTCAAGGTGGGCGACGAGTACAAGATCATCCTGAATGACGAGGGTCTCCCCCGGCTGCGGATCAGCAACTTCTACCGCGAGATCCTGGGGGGAGGCTCCGAAGGGGCGCCGAGCGGCGACGAGTGCAAGAAATACATCAAGGAGAGGCTCCAGTCGGCCACGTGGCTCATCAAGAGCATCCAACAGCGCCAGAGAACGATTTTCCGCGTCACCGAGAGCATCGTCAAATTCCAGCGGGAATTCTTCGACAACGGGATTCACTTCCTGAAGCCGCTGGTGCTGCGTGACGTCGCAGACGACGTGGAGATGCACGAGTCCACGATCAGCCGCGTGACGACCAACAAGTACATGCACACGCCGCGGGGCATCTTCGAACTGAAGTACTTCTTCAACAGCAGCATCAGCAAGACGAGCGGCGACACGATCGCCTCGAAAAGCGTCCAGGAGGAGATCCGGAAGATCATCAGCGGCGAGGACGCCCGCAAGCCCCTGAGCGACAGCGAAATCGTCGATATTCTCAGCGGCCAGGGCATATCGATCGCCCGGCGGACCGTTGCCAAATACCGGGAGATGATGGGGATCCTTCCTTCGTCCAAGCGCAAGAAATTTTTCATCAAGCCCAAAAACTGATTGACATTTCAAGGGCTCTGGCCTATAAGGCAGAGCTCATTTTCAGACGGAAGCGGCACCCCTCGCGGCTGGCGCCGCGCGATTTCCCCGCGTTGCGAACCGCCGTCCGTCTTGCCCCCTGCCCGGGGCCTCCTTCTTGCAAGGAAAACGGGCAGGAACGGGGCAACCCGAGAACTCTGGATGAGGAGGCGTGAACACATGCAGGTTTCCGTGACCTTTCGGAATACGGGGTCGGAAAATTGGTTCAAGGATTATGCGACGGAACGGCTGAGCAAGATCCAGAAATACATCGACAAACCCGTGGAAGCCCACGTCGTCCTCTCCGTTGAAAAGTTCCGCAACGTGGCAGAAGTCAACATCATGGCCAAGGGGATCAACCTCGTCGGCAAGGAAGAGGCCAAGGACATGCAGCTGGCGATCGACAACGTGATCGACAAGATCGAGCGCCAGATCAAGAAGCACAAGGAGAAGAGCCGGGACCACAAGGCCGGCACGAACCGTGCCGAGGAGAAAGGCGGGCCGCGCGAGGCGTCCGAAGGCTTCGAGGAGGAGTCGCGGGCCCGTGTGGTCGAGACCCGCAAGATCGTGCTCAAGCCGATGTCCCTGGAAGAGGCCATGATCGAGATGGAGGGTTCCCGCAACCGCTTCGTCATCTACCGCGATGCGCAGTCGGAGAACATCAGCGTCATCTACCGCCGGGAAGACGGAAATTTCGCGCTGCTCGAGGCCAACAGCTGAACGGACGAGATTTCCCCATGCAAATCACCGACATGTTCGAAAAGGACTACATCATCGAGGAGCTGAAGGCCACGTCCAAGCGTGCCGTCCTCGCGGAGCTGTCGGAGATCTTCATCCGCGATCAGAAGGGGCTTGCGCCGGGGGCCATGGTCGAGGTGCTTCTCGAGCGGGAAAAGCTGGGCAGCACGGGCATCGG
>CAYZKT010000240.1:0-4010 GCA_964478885.1 uncultured Syntrophaceae bacterium
GCTCTTCACGGGCTGCGCCACGACGGGGGACCTGGACAAGGTCAATGCAAAGCTCAACGAACTGTCGTCGAAAGTGGACCAGGCCCAGATGAAGGCCGACCAGGCCTCCAGGGACGCCGCTGCCGCCAAGGCGGGCGTCGCGGACGCATCCCGCCAGGCCGCGCAGGCCGGCGATGCCGCGAAGAAGGCCGAAGCGGCGGCAGCCCGGGCGGAAGCGGCTGCAAAGCTGGCCGAGGACAACGCGAAGAAGTCCGAGGCGATCTTCATGAAGTCGATGAAGAAGTAGCATGACAGTTCGCCGGCGCGAACGCCCCGGCAAACGGAGACAGAAAGGCGGCGACCGTTCAATCGGCGCCGCCTTTTTTCTTTTCTTCTTCCTGTTTTTTTCCTAACTTCCTATCTTCTCAACTTCCTAACTTCCTGCCCTGTCACGGCCGGATCTCCACCGGGGTCCAGACGGAAACGAGATCCCAGAGTTCTTCCATCTCGCGGTTGGTCAGGGCGATGCAGCCGTTGGTCCAGTTGAACAGGTACTGCACGTCGCCCATCCAGAGCTTGTCCTCCTTCATGCCGTGGATCATGATGCTGCCCCCGGGCGAGACCCCCAGTGCCCGCGCCCTATCGACGTCGTCCGGATTGGGGTAGGAGAGATGAAAGGCCCGGTGATAGACGCTGTTTCGGACCTTGTAGTCGATGAAGTAGACGCCCTCGGGGGTCTTGTTGTCGCCCTGCTGCACCTTGGGCCCGACGGGGTCTCGCCCCAGGGCGATCCGGTAGGACTTGATCTCCTGGTCCTGCCTGAAGAGCGTCAGGGTCCGCTTGGATTTCTCGACGACGATGCGGTCCGCCGGTCCCGCCGGCGGGGGGGATGCCTGCGAAAAAGACGCGACCGGCGAAGAGGTGGAATCCGCGGAAGCGACGGCAGGGGCAGTCAACAGGGAAAACAGCGCCGAGGCGGCAATGAGGGCCGCGAACAACCTGAGTGCGATTGAAAGAGGGCGTGCGTTCATCTTCATCGGGCCTGATAGTTCCGAGTTGTGCTTTAGCACGATTCCATCGAGTGCGCAAGATACCTGCCACGCCCTTCCCCATCGCCGCATCGATCGAGGGAGGAAAAAGGCACTTGAATCCGGCGGGCGTACACTCTAGTGTCGTGTCCCGGAAATACATTCAATAAGTGTCCGGGCGGGATTGCACTTCATTCAAAACAGTCATCGCGAGGAGGCGCAGCCGACGTGGCGATCTACGATTGAGAAATCTTAAAGAATATTCTCTCAACGGAGGATTGCCGCGCTTCGCTCGCAATGACGATTATTTTAGACTCAGCAAAAAACTGGCTTGACAATCATTGTAAATGAACTTCTGAGACACGACACTAGCGGCCGGGCGCCGCGCAAAAAAAAGGCGGGGACCGAAATCCCCGCCTTCGCTGTGTCCACCGTTTCCGTTCTGCGAGCTACCGCTTGCCGCCCGGGATGTCCATGGGGCCGCACATGGGGTCTACCCAGTTCCGGCCGTTGAGCAGTTCGCGGGTGACCAGTTCCCGCTTGCGGTCCCGCCTGCTGATCTCTTTCTTCCGCATGGTCCGACTCCTCTGATGGGATTGTCTTTTCTTTAAGCCAGTCTACGACGCCGGCGACGTTCCGGCAATCGGCGTTGCTCTGAATTGCGCCTAGGACATTGCCGGGTTGCGGGCTAGGACGAAAACCGGGACGGACATCAGAGCAGGTCTGATGGATGGGATCGGGGACGTTGTTGACTAAGTTGACTAACCCTCATGTCGGATCAAAACGATGAGATAGTCAACTTAGTCAACAACGTCCCCGGTTTTGCATCAGCCCAGCAGCTTGTTCTGGATGGCGTACATGGTGATCTCGGCGTTCGTGGTGAACTGCATCTTCTCCAGGATGTGCCGCCGGTAGGTGCTGATCGTCTTGACGCTCAGGCACAGCTCCTCGGCGATCTGGGTCACCGTCTTGCCCGAGGCGATGAGGAGCATGACCTGGTACTCGCGGTCCGAGAGCTTCTCGTGGGGGGCCTTCTCCACGTCGCCGTGCAGGAAATAGGTGAGCTTCTCGGCCAGGGCCTCGGTGACGTAGCGGCCGCCCTGGGAGACCTTGCGGATGGCCGAGATGAGCTCCTTGGGCGTGCTGGCCTTGGTGAGATAGCCCGAGGCGCCGTCGCGGAAGGCCCGCACGGCGTACTGCTCCTCGGGGTAGATGCTCAGGATCATGACGGGCAGGTGGGGTTTCTGCCCCTTGAGCTCCTTGAGGATCTCGAGCCCGCTGCGGCCCGGCATGGAGATGTCCAGAAGGATCAGGTCGAAGTCCTTCTTCTGGATCAGATCGAGGACCTCCTGCCCGTTGCCGGCCTCGCCGGTGACGTCCATGTCGGGCTGGCTCATGAGGATCTTCTTGTAGCCCTCACGGACGATGGGGTGATCATCGGCGATCAGGATGCGGATTTTTTTCATTGCCCTTCCCTTTCTCCATGAGTGGTATGCTGACCTTGACCGTCGTCCCGTGGCCCCTGCGCCCGGTGATGAGGGCCTCGCCGCGCCAGTGGTAGGCCCGCTCCCGGATGCCCAGCAGGCCGTAGGAGTTCGGCTTCGCGAGCTGCTCCTGCGTGATCCCCTTGCCGTTGTCCCGGACGACCAGCTCGACCCGGTCGGGGGACCGCCGGAGGCTGACGGTCACCCGGCTCGCCTCGGCGTGGCGCGAGATGTTCGTGAACGTCTCCTGGACGATCCGGTAGATGGAAAAGGACAAATCCGCGTCCAGCTGCAGTTCCGCCGGGTCGATGGAGACGCTGCACTTGATGCCGGTGCGCTTCTGGAAATCCTGGGCGAGCCAGTCGATCGCCACCGCGAGCCCGAGGTGATCGAGCATCCCGGGCCGCAGGTCCATGTAGATCCGCTTGACAGTCTCCATGGTCATCTCGACGAGGTGCACCGAGTCCTCGGCCTTCTTCACCAGGTCGTCCTGCCCGGGCGGCACGCTGTTCATCAGCAGCACGAGGTCCGTGTTGAGGGCCGTCAACAGCTGCCCCAGCTCGTCGTGCAGGTCCCGGGCGATGCGGGTGCGCTCCTTCTCCCGTGCCGACTCGAGGTGGGCCGAGAGGTTGCGCAGCCTCTCCCGCGACTGCTCCACCTCCGTCTTGGCGCGGTTGAGGTCCGTGATGTCCTGGTAGGTGATGACGATGTTGCCCTCCTTGAGGCTCTCGCCGATCCGGGAGGCGGTGATCATGCAGTCCACGTCGGTGCCGTCCTTGCGCCGGCACGTGAACTCCATCTTGAAGGTCCTGTGCTTTTCCAGGGCGCCGTAGAGGATTCGCGCGATCTCCTCGAAATCGGCGTCGGAGCGGTAGAAGACGCGGACGCTCTTGCCGATGAGGTCCAGGGCGTCCCAGCCGAACACGGCCTGGACCCCGTCGTTGGCGAAGATGATCCGGCGGTCCTGCAGGCCGATGACGGCGTGTGGGATGGCCTCCAGGATCGAGGCTTCCAGGGCCTCCAGGGCCTCGAGGCGGTTGCGGCCCTCGATGGTCTCCGTGATGTCCATGGAGTTCCCGAGGACGGCCCTCGAGCCCCGGTAGGGGATGAAGGCCACCGTCTCCATGATCCACCGGATGCGCCCGTCCTTGGTGACGATGCGGAACTCGTGGGGCGAGATGCGCTTGCCGCGGAGCATCTCGCGGGCCTGCTTGCGGACTTTCACCCGGTCCTCGGGGTGCACGAGGCCCATGGAGTTCATGCCCGCGAGCTCCTCGGCGCTGTAGCCCGCGTAGGCGGCGGCGTGGTGGTTCACGTACTTGAAGGTCCCGTCCTGGACGACGTACACGCCGGCCTGCGCGCTCGAGGCAAAGAGCCTGTAGGACTCCTCGGCGCGCCGGCGGTCCGTGATGTCCTCGTAGGTGATGACGATGCGCTTCTCCTGCAGGGTGTCGCCGATGCGGGAGGCGCTGATCAGGGCCTCGAAGGGGCTCCCGTCGCGGCGCCGGCAGGTGAACTC
>CAYZKT010000241.1:0-1309 GCA_964478885.1 uncultured Syntrophaceae bacterium
AGGAGGGGCTGCCCTACTCGCCGATCAACAACATGAAGCAGATCTGCGAGGACCCGCACATCGCCTACCGGAAGATGCTCGTCGATATCGACCAGCCCCGCATCGGCAAGATGAAGATCGCGGGTTCGCCCATCAAGATGTCGGAGACCCCCGGCGAGGTCTACGCGCCGGCGCCGCTGCTCGGGCAGCACACCGACGAGGTCCTGAAGTCGCTTCTGGGCTACAGCGACGAGACGATCGCGCAGCTCAAGAAGGAAAACGTCATCAACGCGAGCTACTAGCGCACACGGCGGGTCCCCCAGGGGGCCCGCATTTTTTATTTCATCGACCTGTCGCTGGATCTGTAACCGTTGACGTGGGGAGTTGCCGGTTTCAATCCAAGACAAGGAGGCAACACCAAGATGGGAATCGAGAGCCGTATTTTTAACAAGGAACTGCTTGCGAAGGTCACCACGGCCGAGGAGGCCGCCAAGCACATCAAGGACGGCATGGTCGTCGGCACGAGCGGGTTCACCCCCTGCGGGTACCCCAAGGCGGTGCCCCTGGCCGTGGCCGAGAGGGTCAAGAAGGGCGAGAAGCTCCGGCTGTCCCTTCTGACGGGCGCGTCCGTCGGTGTCGAGCTCGACGAGGCCTGGGCGGAGGTGAACTGCATCGCCAAGCGCTTCCCCTATCAGACGGGCAAGAAGATCAACCAGCGGCTCAATGCGGGCGACACGATGTTCTTCGACATCCACCTGAGCCAGATGGCCCAGCAACTGCGCTACGGCTTCCTCGGCAAAATGGACGTGGCCATCGTCGAGGCCGTCTGCATCCTGGAAAACGGCGGGATCGTCCCGTCCACCTCGGTCGGCAACTCGCCCACCTTCCTCCAGCAGGCCGAGAGGGTCATCATCGAGGTGAACACGAGCCAGCCCATGGAGCTCGTCGGGATGGGCGACATCTTCATCCCCGCCGACCCGCCGGCCCGGCACCCCCTGCCGATCACGGACGTGAACCAGCGCATCGGGACGATCTACATGCCCTGCGACCCGCGAAAGGTCGTGGCCGTCGTGCCCTGCGACATCGGCGACAAGACCCGGCCGCTCGGGGCGATCGACGAACAGTCCAAGGCCATGGCGCGGCACCTGATCCGGTTCTTCGAAAAGGAGTTCGGCGATACGCTTCCGCCCCTGCAGTCGGGCGTGGGCAACGTGGCCAACGCCGTCATGGCGGGCCTCGTCGAGAGCGACTACAAGAACCTGAGGGTCTGGACGGAGGTCATCCAGGACGCCATGTTCGACCTCATCGACGCGGGCAAGCTCAACGCCGT
>CAYZKT010000241.1:1409-3957 GCA_964478885.1 uncultured Syntrophaceae bacterium
GGCGACTTCTCCCGCAACTCGGGGCTCGTCGTCTTCCTGACGCCGGCGGCGGCCAAGAAGGGGGCCATCTCCCGCGTCGTGCCCCATGTGACCCATTACGACCACACGGAGCACGAGATCCACATCATCGTCACGGACCAGGGCCTGGCGGACCTGCGCGGCCTCGACCCGAGGGAGAAGGTTCCCGTCATCATCGAGAACTGCGCGCACCCGGATTACAAGGACATGCTGTGGGATTATTACAACCGCGCCAGGAAGAAGGTGGGCGGGCACATCCCCATGCTTCTCGACGAGGCCTACAGCTGGCACGTGCGGTACAACGAGACGGGCACCATGAAGCCCCAGGGGGCTGCCTGAAAAGAGGTCCCGGGGTTCGGGACGACAGACAGGAAGAGCGGGGCCGGACCGGCCCCGCTCTTCTTTTTGCGTGAAAAACGGCACGGACCGTTGAGTCCGTGCCGCCTTGTTTTTGGTGCCGAAGCCGGGACTTGAACCCGGACGGGTCTCCCCACTACCCCCTCAAGATAGCGTGTCTACCAAATTCCACCACTTCGGCGTTCGTTGAGGTTTTCTTAGCCTGTTCGGGCTTTTTTGTCAATAGCGCAGCGCTATTTCTTCTCCGGCGCCGGTGCGGGAGGGGCGGCCGGTGCGGGGGCCGGCTGCTCGATGGGTGCCGGCGCGGCGCCCTGCATGACGGAGCTGCCCTTGTGCACCGCGAAGTAGGCCAGCCACAGGGAGGTCAGCATGAACACCACGGCTACGCCGGTGGTCATCTTGCCGAGCAGGGTGCCGGGGCCGGAGCTGCCGAACAGGGTCTGGCTCGAGCCGCCGAAGGCCGCCCCCATGCTGGCCCCCTTGCCGCGCTGGAGCAGCACGATCACGACCAGCAGGACGCAAACCAAAACATGGATGATGCTGATGAAGATGTGCAACGTTCTTTCCTCTCAATACTCGATGATCTTCCGGAAGGAATCGACGTCGAGGCTCGCGGCCCCCACCAGGACCCCGTCGACGTCCTTCTGCGCCATGAGCGCCCCCGCGTTGGCGGGGTTGACGCTTCCTCCGTACAGGATGCGGATCGCGTCCGCCCGTTCCTTTCCGGCCATGCGCTCGACGAACTGCCGGATGAAGCGGTGGACTTCCTCGGCCTGTTCGGGAGAGGCAGTTCTGCCGGTCCCGATGGCCCACACCGGCTCGTAGGCGACAATGGAGCGCCTTATATCATCGGCGGAAAGATTATTCAATCCCTCTTTTAGCTGGCGCCTGACGACGCTGGTGGTCTGGTCGGCCTCCCGCTCCTCCAGGGATTCCCCCACGCACAGGACGGGAGTGAGGCCCGCCCGGAGCAGGGCCTTTGCCTTGCGGTTGACGTCCTCGTTGGACTCGCCGAAGAGCCGGCGGCGCTCCGAGTGGCCCGCGAGGCCGTAGCGGCAGCCCGCGTCGAGGAGCATGGGCGCCGACACCTCGCCGGTGAAGGCCCCCCGATCCTCCCCGTGCACGTCCTGGGCGCACAGGGCGATCGCCGTTCCTCTCAGGATCGAGGACAGGGCGTGCAGAACCGTGAAGGGCGGGGCGATGGCCACGTCGCGGTCGGCCGCACCCGGAAAGGAGGCCGCCAGGGCCCGTGCGAACTCGACCGCCTCGCCGACGGTCTTGTTCATTTTCCAGTTGCCGATGATGAGTGCCCTTCTCAAATTCCAACCTTCAAATCAGTCGTGGGTTCGACTGTGTCGGCTAATTGGAATACTGGAATCATGGAATACTGGGGTACATAAACTCTTCTTCCATGATAAAACCCATAATTCCAGCATTCCATCCGGTACCTAGAATCGTTTTGCCATGTACCGCGCCAGGTCGAGCATCCGGCAGGCGAAGCCGCTCTCGTTGTCGTACCAGGCAAAGATCTTCACCAGGTTGCCGTCGAGGACGTTGGTGAGCGGCGCGTCGAAGATCGCCGAGTAGGGGCTGCTCACGAAGTCCACCGAGACGAGCTCCTCCTCGCAGTACTGGAGGATGCCCTTCATCGACCCCGCCGCGGCGGCCTTGACGGCGTCGTTCACCTCGCTGACGGTGACGTTGCGGCCCACCTCGGCGACGAAGTCCACGCAGCTCACGTTTGGCGTGGGGACACGCAGGGCGACGCCGTCCAGCTTGCCTTTCAGGGCGGGGATGACTTCCCCGACGGTCTTGGCCGCGCCTGTCGTCGTGGGGACGATCGACAGGCCGGCTGCCCGGGCCCTGCGCAGGTCCTTGTGGGACCCGTCGAGGAGGCGCTGGTCCATCGTGTAGGCGTGGCAGGTCGTCATGAAGCCGCGCTTGATCCCGAAGGCCTCGTGGAGCACCTTGACCACGGGAGCCAGGCAGTTGGTCGTGCACGAGGCGTTGGAGACGATGTGGTGCCTCGATGCGTCGTAGGTCTCCTCGTTGACGCCGATGACGAAGGTGCCGTCGATGCCCTTGCCGGGGGCCGCGATGATGACCTTCTTCGCGCCCGCCTCGATGTGGGGCGCCACTTCCGCCTTCTTCCGGAACTCGCCCGTGGACTCCA
>CAYZKT010000242.1:0-3935 GCA_964478885.1 uncultured Syntrophaceae bacterium
GGGTGACTGGTGTTCAGACGTGTGCTCTTCCGATCTACGATTTAATTATATAATAATAAAATTAACCGTCTCGCTTTTCACTTATTGGTTGCAATGGATGCAAAATACAGTACGGCC
The DNA here is from genome assembly GCA_964478885.1 of uncultured Syntrophaceae bacterium. Classification (GTDB taxonomy): domain Bacteria; phylum Desulfobacterota; class Syntrophia; order Syntrophales; family UBA2192; genus UBA2192. The sequence goes on from CAYZKT010000242.1 coordinate 118, forward strand.
TGTCGAATTCTCTTACATTGCAACCGAATTATCGCAACAAATTGAATTACATATCAAAGCGTCAAGCGTCATGCGTGTCTCATCTCCAACAGTCGTAAAGAATCTTTACGATTTTCTGTTTTCCCGGGTTCTGCAACAGGCCTGTGCCCCCCTGGCGCAATTTTAAAATAACCAGTCATATAAAATACTTATAATCATTGTGACTCGCTGAGCACCCTGTTGGTCCCCCTCTTGCAATTATGAGTGCAAGCAGAAAAATTGAGTGAGCATCGTGATCGTCGGAGTCAGAAAGGAGGTATTCGGCATGAAAAAAGTTTTTGTCATCCTTAGCGCTTTCGTGGTGATGCTGGGGTACGGCGGGCATGCCGATGCAATCACCACATATTTGGACTTCGAAAATCCGGTGGCGTATAACTTTGATCTGAATTCGTATCTGAGGAGCAACCTCGGATACAATGACGCAGCGGCGAGCAACATAACGTGGTGGGAGAATTCCGCGTATTTCGGTTCCGATGTGCTTTACAGCAACTTCAGCAGCATCGGCGGGATAATCGACTTCGATTCGCGCTTGAGCGCTGCATCAACCTTCGAGATCACATCGCTGTCGCTCAAATGGCTGGTCACCGATCCGACGTACGGTATAGATTTCGGGCTCGATGTATTCGACGATGCAATTAACACCTGGCGGACCAATGTGTTCACGGTGGATCAGGGCAAGGGCTGGGGCGACAGCGGAACGATCACGTTCGACAACAGCTGGCAGGTGACGGCGATCCGGTTTCATGACTGCGGCATATGGAACGTCGGTATCGACAATCTGACGGTCACGGATAACCGCGTTCCCTCCGCCGTTCCCGAGCCGATGTCACTCCTGCTCCTCGGGATCGGTCTCGTGGGCATCGGTGCAGTGAGGAAGATGAGATAACCCGCAGGTTCAATCGGGACGAACGAAAGGGGTCGCGGGAGCCGCGGCCCCTTTTTACATCCAACTGCGGAATGCAGGGAGGGGGGAGAGTTTCGTTCCCCTCCCATGCCCTGTGCCATGGCATGGAAAGGGGGCGGGAGCCCCGTTCTTTTTTCCGCAACGCCGTTTGGCGGCGTGCGGACCCTCACTCTGTTTTTTCCCGGAAGCCCGCCGCGAAGGTGACGGCGCAGGTGGTGCCGTAGACGGCATGGGGGGCGCAGTCGACGCCCATGACGCGGTAGGCCGGGTTGAAAAGGTTCTTCCGGTGCCCGCGGCCGGGCACGCCGTCGTCGACGATGAAGGCCGCCACCACATCCCGCGCCGACCTCTGGCCGTAGGCCACGTTTTCCCCGATCAGGGACTCCCATCGGCCGTGCCGCTCGATTCGATCGGACGGCGAGCTGCCGTCGGGCCCCGTGTGGCCGAAGCCGCCCGAGGCCCCCTGGGGCGCCGCGAGGTCGCGGGCGGCCAGGGACATCCCGCGCGAGAGAACCAGGGCGCCCGCGGGTCGCTGCTTCTCGAGCCACCGGATCGCCTCGTCCACGGCCGCAAGACCCTCCTGAGTCCGGATGGGTGTCTCTCCGGGCCGTCTCAGCTGCGTGCCCCTATAGTGGGGCCGCTGGCCCTTGAGCCAGGCTGCATAGGCCGCAGGGTTCGTCCGCGCCCGGTTGACTTCCTCGACGATGCCCTTCTCGAGGGCCGCAAAATCGACCTCCCCGGAGACCCGCGCGGGCACGAGCACCAGAAGCCCGATGGCGGCCGCCAGGCAGAGGCGGGCAAGCCGCCGTGTCGTTTCGCGCATGCCGCGGCCCTCCTACCAGTCCTTCACCATCACACCCACGCCGATGCGGTTCGTGTAGTGGTTGTAGTCGATGAGGCTCTCGCCGTACCCCGCAAAGTACTGGACGTAGCCGTTGAGGTGTTCGATCAGGGGGAAGCTCAGCTCGAACTGCATGGCGCCGCGGTTGTCGTCGAATCGCAGGTTGTTGCGGAGCATGAGAGCCAGGTGAAAATCCTTCCAGACGGTTCCCAGCCACAGTTCCCCGTAGCCCAGGTAGGCCGAGATGTCCCGGTTGTCGTCCTCGTCGGCGCTCTCGGGGATGCGAATCCAGGTCTTGAGCTGGGCGTTGAAGAGGCCGCGCTCGAAGCCGAAATTGGCCACGATCCGGTTCCAGCTCCTCGAAAGGGGCTCCGCCCGTCCGTTGGACTGGTGGTTGAGACCGACCTGGATGAAGCGGCTCCTCATCAGGCCGAGGATGTCCGTGTTGGTCCGGTAGTTGAGGAGGAGCTCCGGCTCGTAATTCGTCTCCCGGAAGGGCGAGGAGTAATCGGTGCTGTAGAACTGCCACAGGGAAAGCTGCGTGTACGCGCCCCAGAGGTCCAGCGGCATCCCGAAGAGATCCTCCCAGAGCTTCATCTTGAAGCTGATCTGGAATTTGATCTCGGCGTCCTGGATCTGCACGTTCGGGTTGACCGTCTCGTAGGTATCCTTTTCCTGGTGGAAGTTGTACGTGTAGGGCAGGATGTAGTTCTGCCGGTGGGACATGATGGCGAAGCGCTTCCGGCGGCTCTCCTCGTCGAGCTGCCAGCGCCGGGACATGAAGCTCGGCTCCTCGCGCCTCGATTCCGCCGGAGGCGAAGGCGCAGCCGTCACGGCGGGGGCTTTCGGCTTTCGCCCCGCCATTTCGTCAAAGCACCGGAGCCGTGCCGCGTCGTCGTCGATCTTCGCGCATTCCTCCAGGCCCGGGGCCGCGGCGGCCGGCACGGGGCAGCCCGGCGGCCCGCAGAGCGCGGCAAGCAGAAAACAGGCAAGCAGCAGATGACGGTTCATGTCCCCCCCCTCCCGGCATGACGGTCGCTCGGCGCGAGTATGCCAGTGTGCGGCGCCCTTTTCAAGTCTTTGGTTCGACGGCGCGCAGAAAACGGGGCTGCCTGCGCGGCAGCCCCGTTCGGCGGGCTGGAGAACGGGTCAGGCGCTCGGGTTCTTCTCGAGGAACTTCATCATCTGCCGGAAGACGCCCTCGAGGATGTCGGGGGCGATGAAGTAGTCCGGGCACTCCTCGTAGAACAGGACGTTCATGGCCTTCGCGGCCTCGTCGACGCTGCCCTTCTCCCGGAGGATCCCCTCCATTACGGCGCGCAGCTTACGGCCCTCGCGCAGGGTCAGGTCGACGAACCCCCGGGCGTCCTCGCCCGTGACGTAGCCGTAGTGGTCGGCGCAGAGGAACTCCACGGCCAGGGGCTTCATCTTCTCGAGGCTCTCGAGGTACTGGGTGAAGTTGGTGTTGGCCGAGGCGAAGGAGCCCTCCCGGTAGGGGATCCCGCCGCCGTCGGAGGCGAAGAGGGCCTTCAGGGAAGGTTCGTAGGCCGTGATGGAGCAGTTTGTGTGGCCGGGCGTCAACAGGATGTCCAGGGCGGTTGCGCCCAGGTCGATCCGGTCCCCGTCGCCCACGGTCGTCCCCGCGATGTCGTCGCGCCAGGCGAAGTCGACGTCCTGCAGGGCCGCGCCGAGGCCCATCTTGTCCGCCACGAGCCGGCTGAACTGGTTGGCGATGTCGATGGCCTTCTGCATCTGGAGGATCCGCCACGTCTCCGCCGACCCGCAGACCTCGATGGCCGGCCAGTTGCGCTTGAACCAGGGGATGACCCCGATGTGGTCGAAGTGGGAGTGCAGGATGAGGATTTTCGCGAGCGCCGCCGGGTCGAGCCCGAAGTCCCTCATCTGCTTCTGCACGTCCGGCAGGATGTGCGCAAGACCGCCGTTGATCAGGACGGCCCCGTCCTCACCTGCAAGCCAATACACCCCCGACTCCTCGCGGCCGAGGTACCAGAGATTGTCTGCGATCTTTCCCGC
>CAYZKT010000243.1:0-3912 GCA_964478885.1 uncultured Syntrophaceae bacterium
GTTCGCGTCCCTCACGGCATACTGCAGGGGGGTGATTCCGCTCTTGAACTTCCCGACGCCGACGACGAGCCCGTAGCGGTTGCGGATGGGCCCCACGGGGCCGTCTCCCCGCACCCCCGGCTGCAGCACCGCGGCGCGGCTGAACAGCGAGCCGAGCTTCTTCTCCCACTCCTTGACCTTGATGTTCTCCGGCGTGACGGGCGAGACCCACTTCACGCCGACGACGGTCTGGGCCAGGGAAAAGGCCCGGTCCACCTGGAATTCGTCTTCGTATTCCCCCTTGAGTTCCAGCCGCCCGTAGGGGTCGAGCACGACGCGCCCGTTGGGAACGCCGTTCTGTGCAAAGAGCTGGTTGATCTGCTGGATGTGCGCGTCCGTCACGGCGGACTGCGCCATGGCGGCGCCCGGTGCGAGCGCCGCCATGGCCGCCGCCAGAACGATCAGGGTGATGGCGACCCGTTTTGTCATGATGGTCTCCCTGTGAGGTCTCGCGTCAGCGGTTCTCGCACCAGGCGATGTAAACCGGCAGCGACGCGGTGCCCTTCTTCACGGCGAGGTCGCGCTCGACGACGTCTTCCTTGCCCGCCGAGGCCACCTTGAAGCCGATCCGGTACTTCCCCTCGGGAACGTCCTTGGGGATGTCGAACTTGCCGTCAGCCTTCCGGAGGCCGGGCGCCGCCGTGATCTCCTGGTCCACGGCGCCGAGGTTCGTCCACTCGTTCTTCGAGGGGTCGAAGAACTTCACGTAGCGCGTCTCGGTCACCTTCATCTCCTTGGAGCCCTGGGGAGCCATGACGTAGTAGGAACCGCCCAGGTTGACCGTGCTGCCGGGGGTGATCGTCCCCGGGGTCACGTTGAAGCCCTGGATCTTGGTCACGTTGCCCTGCGAGGGGTTGTAGCCCACCTGCTGGGCCGTCTGCTGGTAGCCCGCCACCGGGGTGCTCTGGAGGGTCGAGTAGAGGCTCAGGCAGTGGCCCCAGGCCACGAGGAACCCGAACCCGCCGCCCACCAGGGCGCCGATGCCCGCGGCCTTCCAGTCGCCGCCGATCAGGGCCCCGGCCAGCGCGCCCGCCGCGGCGCCTCCCGCCGTGTACATGGCGACGCACTTGTTGCGTGCGTCGATCCGCTCTTCCTCCGTCCGGATCTGCGACGGGTCGGGCAGGACCGACGCGCAGGAAGACAGCAGGAAGACGCAGACCATCAGAAGGCTGAGCGTTTTGATGCGAAAGACGTTCATGAAGAGCCCTCCCCTTTTACCGATGCGTCAGCTTGAGGTCCAGGGTGAGGATGCCCCCCTCGTCGATCGCCGAGGCCGGCACGACACCGTAGTTGCTGCCGTCACGGACGTCGCTTTCCAGCATGATGTCCTTGGTCCCCTTGGCCGATGGCTTCCACCCCGCCTTGGGGGAGATCACGGCATAGCCCGTCTTGTTGTGGTCTTCCATCACGATGTCCTTGGAGCCCTGCATGCTGCTGGCAATGGCCATCGGCGGGGGCGGGGGCAGGCTGCTGCCGGCGTCCGCCACGGGGCCGGGGGGAGGCGGGGCCAGGCTGGGGGGGCCCGCCCCCCCGGGGTCGCCCGCGGGGGGGGCCAACAGGGGGGGGGCCGCCGGGGGAGCCATGGGGGGAGCGCTGGCGACGGTGGTCGTCTGCCCGCCCACGATCGGGTTCTGGTTGTTGGACAGCATGATCATGACCTTCTCGGTACCGGGCGCGCCGGCAAACCGCAGGGAGGTCGCCTTGGGAATCTCGTAGAGCTGCTTGCCTTCCACGTACTCATTGAACAGGACGTGCGTGTTGCCCGTGGGCCCGATGTTCATGATGGTGAGGTAGCCCGGCCGGTTCGTGCGGACGAGCAGCTTGATGCGCTCGCCGGACTTGAACGTCCGCGTCCTCGGGACGATCGAAAAATCGCCGTTGGGCTTCATGAGCGCGATCTTGTAGGAAACGCCCACGTACTTTTCTGCCTTCGGCGCGGACGCCGTGGCCGGTGCCGGTCCGCCGGAGGACATCCGGACGGCTGCGCCGTCGCCGCTGTCGAAAATCGCCTTGGCCCCCTTGGGGGACTTCTGGGCGTCCGCCGCCATGGGAATGAGGACCATGGTGCAGACGAACGTCAGGACCGCGAGAAACGCCCAATGCTTTCTCATCATGCTGAAACCTCCCTGTGATGCTGTGTCTTCCTCTTTTTTATGCTGCAGAACCGCAGACTCGGCACCCACCGGGCCTGCGGCATCTCAACCCTTCCCCACCGCAGCCGGCGACTCTCGAAAAGCTGGGGGGAGTATAAAAAAACGTTACGTCCCTGTCAATGTGAATCCCGAATGCAAAACGTCCGGGTCGTGCCCCGGGATCGCCATAAAACCGGCCGCCTGCGGCGGTTGCTTGACGCTGCCCCGCTCCTGGTTGACGGTACACGGCTGCCGGCCTCAATCCCCGCATCCTCCCATGTGCCTTCGCACAGAGGCCGCCGCGAGGTCCCACTCCCCGGGGCCGGGGCATAGGATGGGTCCCGTATCGGACATGCAAGGACCGTGAAAGTTCGCCCCTCTTTTCAGAAACGTCCCGCCCTGTCCTCGTCACTGCCGGTTGCACTGGTCCCGGCAGCGCTGCCAGGCGTCGTTGCAGCGGTTGACGCAGCGGTTCTGCTCGACGAGATCGCGCAGCTGGCCGCACCGGTTTCCGCAGGACTGCTGGGTCTGCAGGCAGCCGTTGTAGCATGCCTGGGGATTGCTGTACTTGACGCACACGTCCTTCCACTGCGTGCAGACGTCCTCGTACTGCGCGCAGGTCTCCTGGTAGCGGGAGCAGGTGTCCTCCCACCTCGCGCAGACCGTCTGGGTCGACACGCACTGCCCGGTTTTCGTGCTGCGTGCGAGGCACTGCTGCTTCTGCTCGGCGCAGCGGCGCGTCGTCTGGGCGCAGACCTTCTTTATCTGGACACATTTGCGCTGCTTCTGGACGCATTGCTTCTGGGTTTGCACGCACGTGGCGGCGCCTGCCGGACCGGGCACGACGACGACAAGGGCACAGAAAAGGACGGCAAACCCCACTCCCATCAACCACCGCATTGGAAAGACCTCCCGATAAGGGTTATGGTTCAGCATCGGTCGGGATTGAGGGAAACTTAACCCCTGTCCCGCCCGGAAAATCCGCCGTCCTCCCTTGCAAATTTCGCGCTAAAGGCCTCCATTTCAGCCCCTCTTTCCCGGTTGGCCGATTCCTTGCTTGCGATATCGGCATTTCCTTCATTCGCTGACGATCATCCGAAGCCCTCCGCCCGCTACCTGAGGTTGCGGGTACGTCAACGACCCGCCCGGTTTCCGGTGTACCGCCGGGATCGATGATCGCCCCGCCGGCTGCCCGGCGTATTGACGCAGGTGCTTGTATTGAATGGTTAATTGTCTTTGACGATAATGCCCGCGCCCCTCGGGGCCGAATCACCATCCAGGAGGAAAGCCATGACGCGTCCACTGTTCATTCTCTTTCTCGCTCTCGCCTGTCTGCTGCCCCCGGCCGCACCCGCCCCGGCCGCGGAGGACGACAACGCGCGCTATCACCAGGCCTTCACCCTCTATGGCGGATCGGACGGAAACCCATTCGACCTCTACTACCCCTTCGAGCTGACCCGTCCCGGTCTCGTCCGCGTCATCGTGAAGGTCGACACCGGTTCCGGTCCGTCTCAACACCGCCTCCGGGCGACTCTCATGGACTCGCGCGTCTTCGACCCGAAGAAGACACCGCCCGACTTCTGGGAACAGCTCTACCGTTCGGTGCGTCCCGCCGCCAAAACGGCGCAGTCGGTTCTGGAGATCAACCCCCTGTTCAAGGTGTCGGAAAAGCTCGTCGGGGAGGCCGTGAACGTCCTGAAAAATGCCACGAAGGTCTTCACCGGCGACAAGAAGAAGCCCC
>CAYZKT010000244.1:0-1815 GCA_964478885.1 uncultured Syntrophaceae bacterium
TCTTCCGTAACCATCACCCGCAGTACCCCCCGTTAAGATTTCACACGACGCCCGAAAAACCATCGAGACGTAGCACACTGATCCAAAAAGATCAAGGACGTATAACATTCCGGGCTATTTGCCTTTTATGACTCTCAGCATCTCGTCGACGACCTCCTCCACGGTCTTGCCCGTCGAATCGACGAGGACTCCGTCCTCGGAGGGCCGAAGCGGGGCGATCTCCCGCTCGCTGTCCTGGCGGTCCCTCCGGGCAACCTCCCGGATGACGTCTTCGAGCTCCGCGGCGTGTCCCCGTTCCCGGAGCTCGAGCCAGCGCCTGCGGCCCCGTTCCTCGGGGCCGGCCGTGAGGAAGAACTTCACGTCGGCGCCGGGAAACACGACGGTGCCCATGTCGCGCCCCTCGGCCACGATACCGCCGGCCCGGGCGGCCTCACGCTGCACCGCCAGCAACCTCTGCCGCACCTCGGGCACGGCCGACACCGTCGAGGCGAGCATGCTGATCTCCGGCGTGCGGATGAGTTCCGTCACGTCCCGTCCATCGAGGAGAATCCGCGTGGTCCCGCCGCTCTCGACAAGCGCCACGTCCGTCTCGCCGCAGAGGGCGGCAATGCCCGGCCGGTCGGAGGCGTCCAGGCCCGCGCGGCCGACCTTCAGCGCCATGGCGCGGTAGAGGGCCCCCGTGTCGAGGTATACGTAGGCAAGAACCCGGGCAAGCAGGCGGCCCACCGTGCTCTTGCCCGACCCGGCCGGCCCGTCGACGGTCACCACGTATCGTTTCGTCAAGGCCGGCGCACCTCTGCCTCGATTCGGTCCTCCAGGGCCCTGACCGGTCCCAGCCGACGACGGACCCAGGGGTACGTGAACGCCGCGAGGGAGACCCCCGCCGCATCGAACAGGAAGTCCAGCGGGCTGGCATCCCTGCCGGGCACGAAGGCCTGGTGGATCTCGTCGCTCAGACCGTAGGCGCTCCCGACGAGAATCGCAGCCGCGACGGGGCTCGCCGCCAGAAGCGGCAGCCCGGACGTGGTGAACACCCTCATGAGCAGGTACCCGAGGACGTAATATTCCGCCAGGTGCAGAAGCTTGTCGAAGGTCAGGACGGGCTGCAGTTCCTCCATGTCCAGGGACAGGGAGGACACTGCGAAAATCAGCGCCGCGTACCCGACGGCAGGCAGGAAATAGAAGAGAGTGCGTTTCCGGTTGAAACCTTCCTGTTTACGATTCGTTGCCATGTGAACGCGTGAATGAGACCGTCTACGCCTACCTCTCTCTTTCCCCCCGCGGGTGTTTTACCTTCTCGAAGAAGGGCCCGTCTTCCCGCCACAACCAGCAGCTGTTTTTCAGGATGTTCGGGTCGTAGTCGAGCGCCCTCGTTGCGCCGCCTTCCCGCTTCCGGCTCAGCGCGGCCCACATCCCCTGCACGGCCGCCGCTCCCATGCTGTAGATCAGCGTCGCCATGTGCAGGCACCCCGCCGTGCCTCCGAGCCTGTCCTTCAACGCCCCGAAGAAGCCGGGCCTGATCCTGAGACCGACGATTTTCGCGACCGTCGGCTCCACGCCGAGGCAATCCTCGATGGGGATTTTGCGCATCGCGGCGCGCGCCTCGGTGATCTCGAGCGCCGGCAGGGTCACCTTCATCTCGACCCGGATGTCGTGGACAACCCCGGGGTCCAGAAACTCGTTTCTGCTGTAGTAATAAGAGGGAAAGAAACGCTCATCCACCAACTCACCTTCGATCAGCAGGGACGAGTCGTCGATCTCGTAGGAATTGACGGTAATGGTTCGCGAGTGGATTCGTTCTTTTTTCTGCAATGC
>CAYZKT010000244.1:1915-3850 GCA_964478885.1 uncultured Syntrophaceae bacterium
CGTAGGAATTGACGGTAATGGTTCGCGAGTGGATTCGTTCTTTTTTCTGCAATGCGCACCAGGGAATAAAGCCGGGCGACCGGGGCCTCCGGCACTTCGTCAAAATCTCGGCCGAGCGAACACCGGCCCTTCGTGCTCCCTCACGCCGCGACTCTATGTATACCACCTGGTGGCACTTGTCAACAGCAATCATCCGTCACCGGCCGGAACATCCGCTTGATTCCCCTCGAAAAGAAGCTATAATAACCTGCGAATCGCCCCCCGGCCCCTTCGGGCGGCAGGGGCACGCAAGGAGTTCGGGTTCGGCCCCGCCCGGCGGGAGGGGGTCCCCGGTTGCAATGACACAACACCGCAAGACACCCTATCGCGCCTTCGTGGCCTCCCTCGCGGCAGCCTTCCTGATCCTGTCGGCGCTCCCCGGCCCGGCGCGCGCCGCGGGCCTCTCGATCGAGGAGGAAAAGAAACTCGGCCGCGAGATCTATGAAAAGCTCGAGAAGGCCAACGCCCTGTCCAAGAACCAGAAGGTCGTGGACTACGTCCGCAAGATCGGCGCGCAGATCCTGGCCCACCAGCAGCGGGTCCCCTTCGACTACACGTTCAACGTGATCAACAGCTCGGCGATCAATGCCTTTGCAACCCCCGGGGGCTACATCTACATCTTCCGGGGCCTCATCAACCTGGCGGAAAACGAAAGCGAGCTGGCAAGCGTGATGGCCCATGAAATGGGCCATGCCAACCTCCGGCATATCAGCCAAATGATCGAAAGGTCGCAGAAGCTCAACATGGCGGCCATGGCGGGCATCATCGCAGGCGCCCTGCTGGGCGGCGGGGGAGGCGCCGGCGCGGCGGTTGCCATGGGCACGGTGGCGGGGACCCAGACGATGGCCCTCCAGTACAGCCGCGAGAACGAGGAGGAGGCGGACCGCGCGGGGATGGCCTACCTCGCGGCGGCCGGCTACGACCCGAAGAGCATGGTGGACTTCATGAAGCTCATGAGGCGCCATGAGTACTACTCCAACCTCGTTCCCTCCTACTTCCTCACCCACCCGGGCACGAGCGACCGCATCCGTTACCTCGACAACCTGCTTGAAGCCCGCTACACCGCCAAAGGCAAGGAAAGCATCGTGGGCGGGTTCCGGAGGGTCCAGGTCGAGATGCTGATGGAGGAGAGGAACCTCGAACCGGTGCTCACCCGGTTCCGGGACGAGTTGAAGAAAAACCCCTCCGATGTCAACGCGCTGTACGGGATCGCCGTCGTACAGGCGAAGATGGGGCAGACGAAGGACGCCGATGCGAACATCCGCGCGGCGGTGCGCCTCGCCCCGGAGGACCCCGAGATCCTGCGCGACGCCGGCATCATCGCCTACCTGGCGGGCAACTACCCCGACGCGGTGCAGTTCCTGCGGAAGGCCTACCAGGTCAACGATGCCGACGCGGAGACGGTCCTCTACCTGGGAAGGGCCTACGAACAGACGGGCGACTACTTCACGGCCCTCGAGCTGTACCGGAAGGCGCTCGCGGCGGGAATCGCCGACGACCAGATCTACTACGGCCTCGCCACGGCCTACGGGCAGTTGAACAACCCCGGGGAGTCTCACTACTGGTTCGGGACCTACTTCAAGAAAAAGAAGAAAAAAGACAGCGCCCTCTTCCACTACCGGGCGGCGCTCGGCGTGTTCCCGCCAGACAGCGACCGTGCCCGGGAGATCCGGCAGGAGATCGAGACGCTGCAGAAACCGCAGGAAAAGCCCCCCGTGCAGCACGACCCCCGAGGCCCCAGCCGCACGAGAAAGTCACCCTTCTAGCCGCCGGGCGGCGGGCAAAAAAAGGGCCGCGACCGAAGCCGCAGCCCTTAGGTTTCATGGTAGGCGGTACTGGATTTGAACCAGTGACTTCTACCGTGTGAAGGTAGCACTCTCCCGCTGAGTTAACCGC
>CAYZKT010000245.1:0-3843 GCA_964478885.1 uncultured Syntrophaceae bacterium
GGCTTCGGCAAGTTGCCAAAACCCCTTGATTTTCTGGCGGAAGTGCATGGGAATCGAACCCACCTGGGAGGGTATCAGCCCCCCACACTGGATTTGAAGTCCAGGAGGCCCACCAGTGACCTGCGCACTTCCAAGAAATGTAAGATATCGAAGGGACTGGAGAATGTCAAGATGATCTCGAAACCCGCGCCAGCAAGACAAAACACGGGATGTGGGAAATGTGCCCGCCGCGCGCCCGGCCCGCGCCTTCAGGGACCGGTCGCCTCTCCGGGTGCCGCGTTGCGGAAGTACATCGCCACCGGTGCGAGCGCGCAGAGGGTGAGCGCCGCTCCGGCGGCAAAGACGGCCTGGTAGCCGAACGCCTGGGCGAAAAGGCCGCTGGCCAGCGCCGCAAGACCCGAGACCGTCACCTGCAGGGCCGCCTGCAGGGTGTAGTCGGTGCCCGGCGACTGCCTGCGGCAGACATCCATCATCGAGGTGAACAGCGCCACCGTCGACAGCCCGTCGGCAAACTGCTCCATGCAGACCACGGCATAGAGCAGGAACGCGTCGCGGGCGCCGCCGGCAACCAGCCAGTAACCGACGAAGCCCGCCGCCTGCATCGCCCCGAACAGCAGCAGCGCCGTGCGATGCCCCAGGCGCAGCAGCAACAGGCCCCCCAGCAGCGCCCCGGCCAGTCCCGCCGTGGCGCCGACCACGCCGGTGAGCAGCCCGATGTCCGCAAGCGACAGCCCCCGGTCCGACAGCAGGGGCCCGATCATGCGCGAGGCCAGCGCGTCGCCCGCCTTGAACGTGGCGACGGTCACCAGCCACCAGCCCATGCGCGGCGCCGACAGGAAATCGGCAAACAGCCGCACGTAGCCGCGCCAACCCTGCCATTCGGCCCGCCTCGGCCCGCCGCCCGGCGCCGCGGGCGTCTCGCGCATGAACCAGACGGGCAGCAGGACCGGCACGATCAGCAGCGCAAGCGCAGCGTACGACAGCCGCCAGCCGTGCCGGGCCACCAGCCACAGCAGCAGGCCGCCCCCGACGATCATGCCGATCTTGTACCCGATTACCTGCACGCTGTTGCCGAGGCCGCGCAGGCGCGGCGCCAGCCGGCTCACGGCAAGGCCGTCCGTCGCGATGTCCTGGGTCGCGGCGACGAGGTTCATCAGGAAGAGCACGGCCAGCAGCACGCCGAAAGCATGCGAGACCCAGTCGCCAAAGTCCCGCGAGGCGACAAGCAGCATCAGCCCGCAGGTCGCCAGGTTGAGCGCCAGCAGCCAGCGGCGCCGCGTCCAGAACCGGTCCAGGAACGGCGCCCACAGGAACTTGAGCGTCCAGGGAAGGGAGAGCATCGCCGTGAACCCGATGGCGGACAGCGACACGCCCTGATCGCGCAGCAGGGGGGGGCAGCGCCTTGCCCAGCAACCCCGACGGCAGGCCCTGCGCGAAGTACAGCATCGCCAGCAACCCCAGCAGGGGCGCATCCGAGAGCCTGCGTTCATCCCTCACCGTTTCACCGCCCGTGATCACCGAAAGCCCTCCGCTGCCCGATGCCTCGACCGCCGCCCGGCGAAACTGCTTGCCTCAGGCGGCAAATGAGCTATAGTAAAGCACGAACTCACTCCCGTGCAAGACATTACCCCCTCTTTCGCTCGCGACATTCGACTTCGCGTCCGCTCGTTCCCCGCTCCCCCCAGGGAGAGGGATTTCACGTTCCGAAAACAAGCACCGTCACGAAGAGGAAAACGCACACCGCAGGGTCGGGCGTCTCAACGGCGTGCACTCCGCCGTGTGCGGGCAGGTTCGAGAAGGTCTTGCCGGGCGGCCGGTTGCGGAAAGCGGTCGAAACGGCAAACGGAATGGAGGGTCAGGGACAAGAACAGCCAAAAAGGAGGGAAAGACAATGGGTACGATTCGTTCGCGTCACGGAAATCCGTTCCTGTCGAAGGGGTCCTCGAACCGCGGACAGGGAAACGCGTCCTTTCTGATCGTCACGATCTGCATCGTCATCCTGGTCGTTTTGCAGGTGCGGTACTGTGCGCCCACGCCGCCGCCGGCAGCCGTGAAGCCGCCCGAAAAGGCCGTTTCCGACGCGGCCAAGGCCGTCCTGGACCGGCTCGGGAAATTCCTGGCGGTCAAGCTGCCGAGCGGGATCGAGCTCAACGTTCCCGAGTTCGGCGTCGAGAAGAAGCTGATCGCCTTCATCGAGGACAAGAACAGGCCCGTCGACAAGACGACCTGGTTCACCTTCGACCGGCTGGATTTCGAAACGGGGAGCGCGACGCTGAAACCGACGTCGGCGGAGCAGCTGAAGAACATCGCGGAGATCATGAAAGCCTACCCGAAGGCCGCCCTGAAGATCGGGGGGTACACGGACAATGTGGGCAACGCGGACGCCAACCTCAAGCTCTCCCAAAAGCGGGCGGAAAACACGATGCAGGAGCTGGTCAAGCTGGGCGTCGGCGCGAAGAGGCTGGAAGCCGAGGGGTACGGGGAGAAGCACCCGGTTGCCGACAACGCGACGGAGGAAGGCAGGCAGAAGAACCGGAGAATCGATCTGAGGGTCACTAGGAAGTAAACCGAATCGTTCACGGCACAACCCCGGGCAATGCCGGGAACCGCAGCGGATCGACCGGTCGGGTGCGGGGGATCACTTCTGCCCTGCCCGCTTCTTCAGCATCCAGTCGATGACTTCGCCCGACTCGACCTGCTGCGCCGGCTGCCCCGAAGGCTCCCGGGCCTCCGTCCCCGCGCGATCCGCGGCAGCGGAGCTTCCCCCATCCCCTGCCGGGGCGGGAACTCCTGCGGCAGGAGACGGGCGGCTCGGGCTTTTTGCCGACACCCGCCGTGCCCGTTCCACAGGCGTCTTCGAAGCCGCCTGCCGGGACTTCCGTCGTTCCTCGCGGACCTCCGCAACCCGACCCGGCTCCTCCCCGGAGGACACGACGGGCTCCGGCTTGCGCACCGGCAGGTTCGGGACCTGACTTGCCGCGGCGGGCGCCGCAGCCTTCCGGGCCGACGGGGTGGGCGGGGAAGCGGCGGCCTTCTGCACCTCCGCGGTCGGAGGGGCCGTCGGCGATCGGCCTTTCAGCACGACGGACGCAACGACGATCAGGGCGATGAGCAGGCCCCCGAGAACCGCGTAGGCGATCCAGCTTCGATTTCGCCCCCGGATCTGGCCGGCGGGGATTCCGGGCTCGTCCTCGTCGTCCGCTTCGCCGTCCTTCTCCGAGCTGTCCGCTGCGGCCATTTCGAACGAGAGATTCCCCGCGGGGCCTGCAGGCGCCGCTTTCTCCGCCGGCATCAACTTCAAGGCCTCTCGTACCGTATCCTGCGGGACGAGATGCTCCCCGAGGTAGAACGCGCGGGACAGGGCTGCTTCACAGGCCCTGTTGACCAGGCCGGGAACCCCTTTCGAGTACGTGAAAATCTCCTCGACTGCATCGGACGTAAACAGCTCCCGTTCGCACTGGGTGACCCGGAGACGGTGCCGGATGTACTGCGCGGTCTCATCCCTCGACAGCGGATCGAGCGCGAGCCTCACGCCGGCGCTCTCGAAAAGCCCCCGGTTGGCCTCGTCGTTCACCGTGTCGCGAAAGCGGTTTTCGCCGAAAAAGACAAGCTGCAGCAACCGTGTGCCGTTCTCTTCGAGCCCGGCTATCTGCGACAGCTCGCACAGGCCGGAACCGTTCAGGCGGTGGGCATCGTCGACGATCAGGACGGCCGGCCTGCCCGATGCGGCGGTACGGCGGAGGAACTCCGAAAAGCGGTCGGCAAAGGACTCCTGCCCCTGGGGATCCCCGCCGATCCCGAAGGCTCTCTCGACCAGTTTCAGGAAGTCGATGCCCTTGTACT
>CAYZKT010000246.1:0-3834 GCA_964478885.1 uncultured Syntrophaceae bacterium
TGCGGGCTTCCGGCAGCCCTTTCCGGGTGCAAAAAAAGCCCGGGCATAGTATAAGAGGATCCGCCGGGCGAGGGGCACATTGCCGATGGAAAAGAAGAACGCATCGGTCCACTGGGCATGGGTGATCGTCGGGGTCTGCTTCCTGGATCTCGTCATCAACTACGCGGTCCGCCTGGGGTACGGGGTCGTCCTGCCCGAGATGATCTGCGATCTCGACCTGAGCCGCACCGCCGGGGGCTCGATCTTCAACGCCTACCTGCTGGTCTACATAACCTTGACGCCCCTTGCCGGATTCCTGACGGACCGCCTGGGAGCGCGTCCGGTCATGGCGGTCTGCGCCGCCGTTCTCGGGGCGGGGACCCTGCTCATGGGGTCGGCCCGGTCCGCCGGGGACGCCTCGGTCGCCTTTGCCGTTGCGGGGATGGGTGCGGCGGGGATCTGGGTGCCGGTGCTCACGGTGACCCAGCGATGGTTTGCGCCGTCGCGGCGCGGCCTTGCCCTGGGAATCCTCTCGACGGGAATCGGGATCGGATTTGCCGTCACGGGAATTCTCTTTCCCTTCCTGATCGATCAACACGGCTGGCGCACCGCGTGGGTTTCCCTCGGCGCGTCCGCCCTGGCCCTTGCGCTTCTCAACGGGGGATTGCTCCGCAGCACCCCCGAGTCTTCGGGGCATTCACCCTGGGGCGGGGGCCCCGGGACGAAGCCCGGGCGGGAGTGCCCCGAAACCGCCGGTATTCGGAGCGCCGTCTTCCACCGCGGCGACTTCTGGTGGATCGGCCTATCCTACTTCTGCGTGGCCTACGGCCTCTACGGGATCACGACCTTCATGGTGGACTACGCCCGTCACCAGATGGGGCTGCCGATGGAGACGGCAAGCCTGCTGGCCACGGTCCACGGCGCCGGCCAGGTGATCGGCGTGCTCACGATCCTGCCGCTCTCGGATCGCCTGGGCCGCAGGACCGTCGTGCTCTTCTCCAACCTCACCATCGCGGCATCCATCGGGGGAATTCTCCTCTCCGGCTCCGCTACCCTCGTCTTTCTCTTCGTGGGCCTCATGGCCGTCTTCTATGGCGTGACGTTTCCGATGTATGGGGCCTGCGCCGGGGACTACTTCCCGAAGCACATGATCGGGACGGTGATTGGGGCATGGACCCCGTTCTACGGACTGGGCGCCATGGCGTCGCACTGGCTCGGGGGTATGCTGCGCGACGCCACGGGACGCTACGACGAGGCATTCGCGCTCGATGCCCTCCTGGCCCTGGCGGCGTTCGCGCTGTTCCTGGCCGTTGGAAGATCCCGTCCCCGGGGCGGGTGAGCGGATGTCGAATCCTTTGCCATGTTGCGGGGATGGTGGTAAAAGACAGGGGCAAGGGTTCAGGGTAAAGGGTTCAGGGGCTGTAGGAAGAAGAATAAGCGCCTTTGCCGTCAGGCGACATGACACGCGGAGGGTTCATGTCCATCGAGATCGCAATCATTTTCCTGGCGGGGTTTACGGCGGGCGGATTGCTCCTGTGGGTCCTCACGCGGCTTGCCGCCCAGAAAGAGGCCATGAGGCAGACCGGCGAGCTTCGGCAAAGTCTCACCGCCCGGGTTTCCGAGATGGAAGGCCGCGCCCGTTACGCCGAGGGCCAGATGGACCAGCTGCGGCGCCAGCTCGATCTGTCGGAGAATGAAATCGCGGGGTTGCGCAAAGCCCTCGACGACGAGCGCGTCCAGGCTGTCGAGGCCCATGCGCGGCTTGCCGAGTCCGCCCGCAGCATCGAGCGGCAGCGGGAAGTCATCGAGACGATGCGGACGGAGATGACCGACACCTTCCGGGCCCAGGCTTCGGCCGCCCTCGAGAGCAGCAACCGCAGCTTCCTGGAGCTGGCCTCGGAAAGTCTCGGCAGGATTCTCGAGCAGACGAAGGGAAAGCTGGGTGAGCACCAGGCGGGGCTCGAGGGGACGATCCGGCCGCTCCAGGAGACGCTGAGGCGATACGAGGAGCAGCTGCGGGACCTGGAGAAGGCCCGCGCCGAGCAGTCCTGGAACCTGGCCCAGCAGATCAGGGCCCTCACCGAGATGAACGAGTCGCTGCAGCGGGAGACTTCGAGCCTTTCCACGGCGCTTCGCAAGCCCCAGGTGAGCGGCTCCTGGGGCCAGATGTCGCTGCGCCGCGCGGCGGAGCTGGCCGGCATGGCCCCCTGGTGCGACTTCTATGAGCAGGTCACCGTCGACACCGAATCGGGCAAGCTCCGGCCCGACATGATCGTCCGCCTGCCCAACGGTCGCGTCATCGTCGTCGACGCCAAGGCCCCCGTGGACGCGTTCCTCAACGCCTTGCAGGCATCCACCGAGGAGGACCGGAAGAGGGCCTTCGCGGGGTACGTCGCCGCCGTGCGCGCCCACATGAACGGGCTGGGGTCCAAGGCCTACTGGGACCAGTTCGAGGAATCGCCGGAACTGGTCGTCATGTACCTGCCGGGCGAGACCTTTTTCAGCGCCGCCATCGAGAACGACCCGGGCCTCATCGAGGACGGCAGCCTCCGGAAGGTTATCCTCGCCACCCCCACGACGCTCATCGCGCTGCTCAAGGCCGTGGCCTACGGGTGGCAGCAGGAGCAGGTGGCAACAGGGGCACGTGAGATCAACCGCCTGGGCCGCGAGATCTACGAGCGATTCTCCGTCGTGGCGGACCACATCACGAGGGCCGGGGCCAATCTTTCGAAGGCGGTCGAGACCCACAACGAAGCCGTCCGCTCCATCGAGACGCGTCTCATGCCCTCCTTCCGCCGTTTCAAGGAACTGGGCGTCTCGACGAGCCGGGAGCTGCCGGAGGCCATGGACGAGATCCGGGTGACGGCCCGCGAGACGATCGCCGGCGTGGAGACGGGTGAAAAGACCTGAAGTTAGGAAGCTATGAAGCTAAGAAGCTCGGAAAAGCCGGGGACATGAAATTGGCCGCCTGCCTGTCCAAGCTTCTCAACTTCCCAACTTCTCAACTTCGTGTTCTGAAAAGGAAGCGCCCCCGGTCACCAGCCTGTCAGAAGATGCGGCGCTGCAGCTTGCTCTTGTGCATGACCGTCGCCGCGATCTCCTCGATCGACATGGTGGTGATGTTGAGGTAGGGGATGTTCTTGGAGACGTAGAGGAACTCCGCCAGGGAGATCTCCTTCTGGCACTGCTCGAGCGACGAGTACCGCCCTGTGGGCCGGCGGGCGGCACGGATCTTCTGGAGCCTGTCCGGGTTGATCGTAAGACCGTAGAGCCTGTCCCGGTGGGGCTGCAAAACGCCGGGGATCTTCCGGTACTCGATCAGCAGGTCCTCCTCGGTGAGCGGGTAGTTGGCCGCGTAGATCCCGTACTGAAGCCCCAGGTAGAGACAGGTGGGCGTCTTGCCCGTGCGCGAGACGCCCACCAGGATGACGTCCGCCTTGTCGTAGTTCTTGGTGGTGATGCCGTCGTCGTTGGTGAGGGCGTAGTTGACGGCGTTGATCCGGATGTCGAGCTCATCGCCCGCGGAAGGGTGGTGGGAGCTGCCGCCGAGGCTGGGCTGCACCCTCAGTTCTTCCTCCAGGGGCCCGATGAAGGCGTCGAAGAGGTCCACCACGGAGGCCTCGCTTGACAGGATCAGCTTGCGAATCTGGGAGTTGACGATCGTGCTGAATATGATCGGGCGCGTGCCCGTGTGTTCCCTCGCGTCGTTGATCTGCTCGAGGGCGTCCTGCGCCTTCCACAGGGTGTCGATGAAGGGAAGCGTGATCTTCTGGAAGTCGACGTCGTCGAACTGGATGAGAAGGCTGTGTCCGAAGGTCTCGGCGGTGATCGCTGTCCGGTCGGAGATGAAGAAAA
>CAYZKT010000247.1:0-3793 GCA_964478885.1 uncultured Syntrophaceae bacterium
GGGCCTGCCGCTGAAGGCCATGGACAACCTGGTGAAGCTGATGGCCGTCTTCCGCAAGGCGACCGTTCCCTTCCGCGTGGACAGGCCCCTGGCGCCCGATGACACCTTCACGATGGGCGCGCGGACGGTCGAGGTCATCGCCGCCCCGGGCCACACGGCCGGGCAGATGTGCTTCCATCTTCCCGGCGAAGGGATCCTGCTGGCGGGCGATCACATCCTGCCCGACATCACCCCAAACCTCAGTCCGGACATCTTCCGGCTCGAATACCGTCCGCTGAGCAGCTTCCTCGAATCCCTCGGCGCCATCCGCGACCTTCCCGTCCGGATGGTATACCCCGCCCACGGAGAGGCTTACCCCGACCTGGCGAAGCGCGTCGACGAGATCCGCGAGCACCACGCCGAGCGCACGCAGCTGGTCGTCGAGGCCCTGCAGGGGAAGGAAAAGACGGCCTTCGAGGTCTCCGGCATCATTTTCGGGACGGACCTTCCGGAGTTCGACCAGTTCCTCGCCCTCAACGAGACCTACGTGCACATCGTGGAGCTCATGGACCAGGGCGCCGTCCGGTCCGGAGAGCGCGGCGGGCGGGTCCGGTACCGTGCGGCATGACACGCCCCGTCGTTGCGCGTTGATCGGTCACCGCAATCGTGCTAAGGTGATCCGCCTTTCCGATTAAATCCATCCACCGGAGGAGAGAGATGCGAACGGCCCTGATCCTGTTTCTTGCCGCCCTGCTGGCTGGCTGCGGCGCAGCCACGAACATCCAGGTCATGAAACCCGTCAACGGCGGGATCCAGTCCTTTCTCACACCCGAGCTGCAGAAGAGCCGCTGCTACAATTTCATGTCGGCAGGTCGGGAGGGGGAGATGGTTTCGAAGAAATCGAACGTCCTGCTCAACGAGTGCAACCTGACGGCGAAGGATGCGGTCGACCGGGTGATCTACCTGACCTACACGACCAAGGATGCCTACGTGGCCGAGAGCGGCGAGAACCAGGTCATCTCGAAGCGGGTCATGGGAAACAAGGACATCGAGATCGAATCGAGGCTGTTCTATGAAAAGGAAGGGGGCATCCGGGGGATCCAGGTGCTGATCAACGACTTCGTCGACAAGAATTACGTCAAGGGCTACGAGCCCGGATGGGTCGTGCGGGCCCTCTACCGCGAAGTGAAACTGCAGGACGGAAAGATCGTCGTCGTCCGGGACGGGATGACAAGGGACGAATTCATGAAAGAGGACGAGATCGAGCATTACAAGAAGCTCAACCGGATGCTGAAATAGAAGACGCAATCCCTCGAAGTCCGATACCTGTCAATAACCGGCAGGGCCCGCCGCGGCCCTGCCGTTTTCCGTAAAAAGGGCGTTTACATTATGTCAGGAATGATATAGCTAGGGGCGTGAAATTGACCGGCATGTGAAAGGAGACCACCATGATAAACCCTGTGCGGAAGAAATCGTCCCTGCGGTTCTGCTCATTTCTGATGGTGCTGGCGGTTCTGCTTGTTTTGCCGTTCCTGTCCCATGCGGCGGGATACAAGCAGATCGTCGTGGCAACCGGAAGCCCCTACGAACTGGGGCTTGTCGATGCGCTGGCGAAGGCCTTCAAGCAGCAGGGAGGCTGCACGGTTCGTTGTGTGAAAACACCGACCGAGCCAGGGCTCGAACTCGGCCGCAACGGGCTCGCGCACATCACGATGGGGCACCACCACACGGCCACGGGTGATTTCGTGAGGGACGGGTATGCCCGCGAACGCGCCGATCTCATGTACAACCTCACAGTGATCGTGGGCCCGAAGAACGACCCCGCAGGCATCAGGGGCCTCGCGGACGTCAGGGAGGCGCACCGGAAGATCGCCGAGGCAAAGGCGAAATACCTCTCGCGCGGCGATGGAGGAGGAATGCACCTGCTGGAGCTGGAGACCTGGACGGCCCTGAAGATCAGTCCCAAGGGGCAGCCCTGGTACGAGGTGAGCAACAAGTTCATGCTCGATTCGCTTCTCGACGCGAATCGGCAGGGGCAGTATCACATGCTCGATTCGAGCACCTGGGTCATGCACCGCTCGAAGACGCCCGGGTTGGACCTGCTGGTCAGCGGCCCCCGAAACGAGTACGAGATCTGCCTCGTCAACACGGACAAGAATCCCAACCTGAAGTACAATGCGGACTGCGCCGAAAAATTCTACCGGTTCTGCGTGGGCGAGGCGGGCCGGAAGGTGATCGCCGAATTCGGCAAGGAGCGCTACGGGGACGCCATCTACTACCCGTGGCCGAAAAAATAGAGGACCCGGTGCAAAGAAACGGCAGGGCCGGAATCGACCCTGCCGCTTTTATTTCCGGATTTTTCTGTCTATTCGGATTCCTTCTTCTCGGTCTTCTTGGAACCGTCCTTCGTGACCGGGTTCTGGAGCGAGTAGCCCGACTCCTTCGCCTTGTAGCCCCCGTATGCGCCGGCCCCCGCCGCCGCAGCGTACCAGCAGCCCGAAAGGGCGGGGAAGGCAAAGAGCAGCACGGCGCAGGCAACGAGCTTTCTGACGGTCATGGAACACCTCCCGGTGCTGGAGTCGGGCCCCGGTGAATGATCCCCGGCGGCCCATGTTCTATATCGCTCTCTCTGCGGCCAAGGACTTTAACGCCGGGGAGCCGCAACCCTATTTGCCCCGGCCCTCCAACGACTTGGACGTGTGCCGCTTCCAGGCGTCGGCGTGCGCTCTGTATTCGGGCCATGTCTGGAGTGCCATGACGACGGCGAGGAGGAGGCCGAGCCCCGCGGCGAGCCTTTTCTTTCCCGACGGCGCGGCAACGGCGACAACGGCCGAGACCAGCCCCGCCAGCGCGAGAAAGAAGAGCCGCCCGTCCGGGGAGAGAATGATCAGGCCCGGCGTGAGGCACAGAACGGCCAGGGCGAGCAGGGCCGTCGAGGAGGAATCCTTCAGCTTCGGGGTCGTCATGTCCGGGTCCCCCGGGATGCAGTTCTTCCCGGACTTCTGTGCAAGATCCGTTCTCGGCGGCCATCCCCGCGCGAAAAAAAGGCGGCGCCCCCGGCGGCGCCGCCCGTACACGAATCCTCTTCGGGATTCGGCCTGCAATCGCCCGGCGGGCTACTTCACCTCCTCGATCTTCACCACGTTCTCGTACATGGAGAGGATCGGGATCCGCCAGCCGTACTTCCAGATCTTGACCTTTTTCCCCTTCAGGCGGATGGCCTCGTTCTGGATGGTCCCCGAGTCGAACTTGAACCGGTAATTCGCGTCGGAGTTCACCAGGGGCTTGTACTCGGTGGCGATCATGAACTTGCCGTCCACCATGGTCATCTGGGCGTCGGTGATCGTCGTGACGACCGTGTCCGAGACGAAGTAGCTGTACAGCGGAACGAGGATGACGACGAGGACCGTGGCCACGATGCCCTTGAACTTCGCGCTCTTCAATAACTCCATCATTGCGTCCCTCTTTTCTGGTAAACCCGCAAGATCTGTCGATCGGCGTCGGGCTATCGCTCAGAGAAGGTAAGAAGGTGAGAGGGCAAGAACGTTGGATGAGGCGGAAGCTGTATTCATGCCACCTTGCTTCTCCAACCGTCTCACCGTCTCACCCTCTGATGCACGGTACCCCGCGTCAGGCCATTGTTGAGCAGGCGGAAACGGAACTATCCCTCAACGACCGCCAGCTTCACCATTTTATCCCCCTGCCGGATCGCGTTGACCACGTCCATCCCCTCGACGACCTTGCCGAACACGGTGTGCCTGCCGTCCAGGTGGGGCTGGGGCGAGTGGGTGATGAAGAACTGGCTGCCGTTGGT
>CAYZKT010000248.1:0-1911 GCA_964478885.1 uncultured Syntrophaceae bacterium
GCCTGCCCCAGATCGACATCTTCCTCGAGAACGGCTACACGAAGGAAGAGATGAAAATGGTCTGGGAGACCAGGAAGATCTTCGGCGACGAGTCCATCGCCGTCACGGCGACGACGGTGCGCGTGCCCGTCCTGCGGGCCCATTCCGAGTCGGTGAACATCGAGACGGAAAAGAAGATTTCCGCGGCGGAGGTGAAGGAGCTGCTGAGCAAGGCGCCCGGCGTCGTCGTCGTCGACGACCCGGCGAAGCGGGAGTACCCGCTGGCCATACACGCCGCCGGCAAGGACGCCACGTACGTGGGGCGGATCCGGGAGGACGAGTCGATCCCGAATGGGATCAACCTGTGGGTCGTCTCGGACAACCTGCGCAAGGGCGCCGCCCTCAACGCCGTCCAGATCGCCGAGATCTACGCGAGGGAGTATCTGAAATAAGGCAAATGGCGAATGGCTAAGGGCTAAGGGGAATACACCGCATTCAAGCCTTTTGCCTTTCGCCTTTCGCCTTGAGCCTGTTTGCTATGCGCATCATCGCGGGGAAGGCGAAGGGAAGGGTCCTGGTCGCGCCGAAGGCGAACGTCCTGAGGCCGACGACGGACCGGGTGAAGGAATCCCTGTTCAACATCCTGTCCGTCGAGGGCCGGCGGTTTCTCGATCTGTTCGCGGGCGCGGGCAGCGTCGGGCTCGAAGCCGCGAGCCGGGGGGCCTCGAGGGTGCTCTTCGTGGAGAGCAACCGCGCCTGTGCACAGGCCATCCGGGCAAATATCGAGCGCTGCGGTTTTCTCAACATGCCCGCCGGGGAACCCGGGGAGAGCGGCGTCAGGGACATCGAAGTGATCGAGTGCCCCGCGGAGCGCGCCCTGCGGCTGCTCGGGCACCGGGGAGAGCGCTTCGACGTGATCTTCGCCGATCCGCCCTACGGGGAAGGCGCGGTCGACGCGGCCCTTCGACTGGTTCGATCCCTCGGGCTGCTTGCTCCGGGAGGGGTGTTTGTCGTTCAGCATTCGGTCCGGGACGGAGTTCCCGCGCGGCGGGAGGGGTACCGGGTCGAGGACAGCCGCAGATACGGCGATACGGCGCTGAGTTTCCTGATCCTTCCGGAGGCCCCGGAGGGCGATCAGGCACAGCCGGAGGAGCGGGACCGTCCTGACGGATAGCAGGCAGCGCGACCGGAAGCGGTGATCCGAAATCTCGCATGGGGAGGGGGAACATGGAGAGGTTGGCGGTGTATCCCGGGTCGTTCGACCCGATCACAAACGGGCATCTCGACATCATCAAGCGCGGTCTTCGCTTCTTCGACGGGCTCACCGTCCTGGTCGCCTACAACCCGAACAAGTCAGGGCTCTTCAGCGTGGAGGAGCGGATGGAGCTGATCCGGCAGGTCGTCGGCGACGACCCGCGGATCCGCGTGGACAGCTTTTCGGGGCTGCTCGTCAACTACGTCCGCGACACGGGGGCGCAGGTCATCCTCCGGGGGCTGCGGGCCGTGTCGGACTTCGAGTACGAGTTCCAGATGGCGCTGATCAACCGCCGCCTCAACCGGGACATCGAGACCGTCTTCCTGATGACGGGCTACAAGTGGTTCTACACGAGCTCGAACCTGATCAAGGAGGCCGCCGGCCACGGAGGGTCGGTCCGCGGGCTCGTGCCCGAGATCGTCCTCCAGAAGCTGCAGTCGAAATATTCCAACCTCAACGGAAAGGGATGAGGGCATGAAACTCGGACCTCTGACAAAAGTGCTCAGGCCGTCGCCGACGCTGGCGGTCACCATGAGGGCCAAGGCCCTCCAGAAGGAAGGCCGCGACATCATCGGCTTCGGGGCCGGGGAACCCGATTTCGACACGCCCGACAACATCAAGGCCGCGGCGATCCGCGCCATCCAGGAGGGGTTCACGAAGTACACGCCCGTCGGGGG
>CAYZKT010000248.1:2011-3729 GCA_964478885.1 uncultured Syntrophaceae bacterium
TCACCGCCCGGACGAAGGCCCTCATCCTGAACAGCCCCTCGAACCCGACGGGCGCGGCGTACACCCTCGACGAGCTGAAGGCCCTCGCGGAAGTCCTGAGGGGTACGGAGATCATCGTGATCAGCGACGACATCTACGAGAAGATCATCTACGACGGATTCGTGTTCGCCAACATGGCCAACGTCGGCGGCGAGATGAAGGAGAGGACCCTCGTCGTCAACGGCCTGTCGAAGTCACACGCCATGACGGGCTGGCGGATGGGGTATGCCGCGGGGCCAGAAAACGTCATCGCGGCCATGACGGAGATCCAGAGCCAGAGCACGTCGAACCCCACGTCGATCGTCCAGAAGGCCTCGATCGAGGCGCTCGCGGGCGACCAGTCGTTCATCTCCAGGATGGTGGCGGAGTTCAAGCGGCGGCGCGATATGATCGTGGCGGCGCTCAACGCCGTCCCGGGGATCACCTGCGCAACGCCCCCCGGCGCCTTCTACGTCTTCCCCCGGGTGGCCGCCCTCTACGGGAAGACGCACAGGGGGAAGGCGATCACGAACTCGAACGAGTTCAGCGAGTTCCTGCTCGAGGAAGCCAACGTGGCGGTCATCGCTGGCGGCGCCTTCGGCAACGACGAGTACATCCGGCTCTCCTACGCGACGTCGATGGAACTCATCGTCGAGGGCACGAAACGCATCGCCCGGGCCGTCGCATCGCTCGAATAGAACGCGGGTTGCCGCGCGCACGACACGCATCGAGGAAGGAAGGGAAATGGGAGGTCTTTTCGGGGTCGTTTCAAACCAGAACTGTTCCAAGGTCCTGTTCTACGGGACCGACTACCATTCGCACCTGGGGACCGAGAACGGCGGCATGGCCATTTTCGGGGACCGGGGATTTTACCAGACCATCCACAGCATCAGCCAGGCGCAGTTCAAGTCGAAGTTCATCGCCGATTACCGGGAGATGAGCGGGAACATGGGGATCGGCTCCATCAACAACGTGGCGCCCCAGCCCCTGATCGTCCGTTCCAAGTTCGGCACCTACGCCATTGCAGCCAGCGGCCTCATCACGAACAAGGACACCCTGGCCGAGGGGCTCTTGCGCCAGGGCGTCTCGTTCAGCGAGATGGCGGGCGGCGGCGTAAACCCCGTGGAACTGGTTGCCCGGCTCATCAACCGGGGCGAGACCCTGCTCGACGGCATCGTCAACATGCAGAAGCTCATCGAGGGCTCCCTGTGCCTGCTGATCCTGAAGGAAGAAGGGATCTATGCCGCCCGGGACCTCTGCGGCCGGTTCTCCCTGGTCGTCGGGGGCAGCGGGAAGAAGGGGGAATACGTCGTCGCCACCGAGGCCAGTTCGCTGCAAAACCTCGGCTACGACGTGATCCTGTACCCGGGCCCGGGGGAGATCCTGAAGCTCAGCCGCTCCGGGATCAAGCAGCTGCGGCCGCCGACGGCCGAGAAGAAAGTCTGCGCCTTCCTGTGGATCTACACGGGCGAGCCGTCCTCGACGTACGAGGGCAAGTCGGTCGAGATCGCCCGCGAGTGCTGCGGGAGAGCCCTGGCGCGCAAGGACCGGGTGAAGGCGGATTTCGTCACGGGCATCCCCGATTCGGGCATCGGGCATGCCGTGGGCTACGCGCAGGAATCGGGGATCCCCTACAAGCGTCCCCTCGTGAAATACACCCCGGGCTACGGCCGAAGCTACACGCCGCCGAGCCAGGAGAT
>CAYZKT010000249.1:0-2330 GCA_964478885.1 uncultured Syntrophaceae bacterium
CCCTGATGAGACTGCGCCCCATACATAGCCTCCCTGGAAAACGGAATGTGCAAGATACACGCCGCCTTGCGGCGATGAGAAGGGAGTACAAAGAAAGGTATCGGGTATCGCAACCGAATCAGGGGTCTAGGGTTTCGGGTATAGTGTATAGGGTCTAACGGTATGAAGAATAACTTGATACAATCTTCTTCCGCCCCGATACCCTAGTCCCGATACCCAATACCCTTCTTCATGTGCCTGTTCCTTGTGCCTCAGACCCTATACCCTGCATTACGAGATTTCTATTTTGGCGTCCACGGCGATGCAGCCCTGCCCCTTACCGTAAAGGATGAGCGGGTTGATGTCAATGTTGCCGATCTCGGGGTGATCCGTCAGGAGCTTCGACACGCCCGCGATGCAGCGGCCGAGGGCCTTCACGTCGAGGGGCCCCCTGCCGCGGAACCCGTTGAGAAGGCCCGACGCCTTGATTTCCCGCACCATGGCCTCCGCATCCTTCGCCGTCAGCGGGGTGACCCGCATGGCCGTGTCCTTCAGCAGTTCGACGAAGATCCCGCCGAGGCCGAAGAGGACCACGTGGCCGAACTCGCTGTCCCTGCGGGCCCCGATGATCACTTCCGTTCCCTCGGGCGCCATCTTCTGGACGAGACAGCGTTCGGTCTTCATGGCCTTGAAGGCTTTCCGCAGCTCCGCCTCGGACCGTATGCCCAGCGTCACGCCGCCTTTCTCCGTCTTGTGCAGCACCCCGGCCTCGGCCGTCTTGAGCGCCACGGGGTACCGAAGCCGCCGAGCCGCCCTGGCGGCCTCGTCGGCGCTGAGGGCGACGGCAGCGTCCGCAGCGGGCACGCCGTAGGATGCGAGGAGGGAAAAGGCCTCGTCGGGCCCCATAAAGCCCTTCGCCAGGGCGGGCTTCCTTCGGGCGCGGGAGGGCGCCTTCGGCGGCTGTGCCCCTCTTCCGGACCGGAAGCGGTGATGCCACAGCGAGCGCGACAGGGCCTTCATGGCCATGTCGACGTCCTCGAACAGGAAGGTGCCCGTGTCCTCCTTCACGGTGAACCAGGTGTGCTTGTCGGGGATGATGCAGGGGATCACGGGCTTGCCGTACCGATGGGAAAGAGCAAGAGAAGTCTCGAGCAGGCGCTTCGTCGGTGCGACCTCCAGGTTCGCCACGTAGGCGTGGCTGAAGACGACCCCGTCGACGCCGTCCTCGGCGAGGGCCTTCTCCACGATCCCCGCGTAGCTGTCGATGTCGAAGATGTCGCCCATGTCCAGCGGGTTGGACATGCGGATGACCCCCGCACGGATGTGCTGCCGGACGTGGCCGAAGAAATCGTCTGAGAGCCGGGCGAGCTCGAAGCCGTAGCGGTGCACGGCGTCGGCCAGCAGGACGGCCTGTCCGCCCGAGCGCCCCAGCACGGCGAGCCGCGGACCCTTGATGACGGGCAGCGAAAAGACCTTGAAGCACTCCATCATCTCCGCGAGGTTCTGGACCCGGTGAATCCCCGCCTGGCGAAAAGCCGCCGTGACGACCTCGTCGTCCCCGGCGAGGGCCGCCGTGTGGAACCGCGCCGCGTGGTGGCTCACGGGGTTCGTGTTGGCCTTGAGGACGACGAGGGGCTTCTCCGTGGCCGCCGCCAGCTTCATCAGTTCGCCGCCGGCGGCCACGTCCTCGAGGTAAAAGCCGATGACCCGCGTGTCCGGGTCGTTCCGCAGGAAGCCGAGGAAGTCGTTTTCGTTGACGTCGAGCTTGTTGCCCATGCTGATGAGCTTGCTCGCGCCCAGGTTCTCGTAGGAGAGCAGCCGCATGCAGTCCAGGGCGACCCCGCCGCTCTGGGCCACGATCGAGATGTGGCCCTTTCTCACCTCCCGGTCCTCCAAGGGCACGAAGGGAAGGACGAGCCCGTTCTCCAGGTTCACGATGCTGATGCAGTTGGGCCCCACGACGCGCATTCCCCATTGCCGCGCGATGTTCAGGACCTCGTGCTCTAGGTCGCGCCCCTGGTCGGCGAACTCGCTGAACCCGCCCGATTCGATGATGGCGCGGCGGATGCCCTTGCGGCCGCAGGCACTCAGGGCCTCCGGCACGTGCCGGGCCGGCAGGAGAAAGACGGCGAGGTCGGGCACGCCGGGGACCTCTTCAACGGTCGAATGGATCGGGACCCCGCCGATGTCCCCGCCGCCCTTGCCCACGGCGTGGATATCCCCCCTGTACCCGAAGCGCTGGAGGTTCAGAACGATGTTTCTGCCCAGATTGGTGGGAGCCGCAGAGACCCCGAACACGACGACACTTGCCGGAAAAAAAATCTTCTCCATCCCTCTCTCCTTAGCGAACA
>CAYZKT010000249.1:2430-3677 GCA_964478885.1 uncultured Syntrophaceae bacterium
TATTCCCCGATGATCTTCACCAGCGCGCGCTTGCGGCGCCGGCCGTCGAATTCCCCGTAGAAGATCTGCTCCCAGGGCCCGAAATCGAGCCTGCCGCCCGTGACGGCCACGACGACCTCCCTCCCCATGACCTGGCGCTTCAGGTGGGCGTCGCCGTTGTCCTCCCCCGTCCGGTTGTGCCGGTAGCGCGAGACGGGTTCGTGGGGGGCGAGCGTTTCCAGCCACTCGGCATAATCCCTGTGAAGCCCCTGCTCGTCGTCGTTGATGAACACCGAGGCCGTGATGTGCATGGCATTGACGAGGACGAGGCCCTCCCGGATGCCGCTCTCGGCCAGGCAGGCCTCAACCTGGGGTGTGATATTCACGAAGCCCATCCGGGCCTGAACGTTGAACCACAGCTCCTTGCGGAAAGATTTCACGGCCGATCCTCCGTTCGTGCACGTAAACGGGTCCTTATCTACACCCAACGGCCGGTCATGAAAAGGGTTTTTTTCGTTGTGCCGGTTTTTGCAATCCGTGCCGCAATTTTCTATAATGCCCATCCCTATGAGGCGTATCCTGCACCTGGACATGGACGCATTCTTCGCGGCCGTCGAAGAGCTCAGGAACCCCGACCTGCGGGGCAAGCCCGTCGTGATCGGCGGGGGCGGAGACCCGTCGAGCCGCGGGGTCGTGGCCACCGCATCCTACGAGGCCCGGAAGTACGGGATCCATTCGGCCATGCCGCTTCGCACTGCTTACCGACTCTGCCCGCAGGCCGTCTTTCTTCCCGTGGATTACGACGAGTACATGCGGTACTCGGCCCTTTTCAAGGCCGTGCTGCATCGGTTCAGAACCGCGATGGAGGACGTCGGGATCGACGAGGCTTACCTCGACGTCTCCGAGATCGACCGCCCGTCCGAGGAGATCGCCGCCGCAATCAAGAAACAGATCTTCGACGAGACGGGACTGACCTGCTCGATCGGAATCGCCCCCAACAAACTCCTGGCCAAGATCGCCTCGGACATCCGCAAACCCGACGGCCTGACCATCCTGGCCGAGGAGGATGTGCCCCTCCGCATCTGGCCGATGCCGGCACGGAAACTCCTGGGCGTGGGGCCCAAGACCGAGGCTCACCTGAGGAGGATCGGCGTCGTGACCATCGGGCAGATCGCCGCCCTGCCTCTGGAAAGATTGACGGATGAGTTCGGCCCATCCTGGGGCCGCTACCTCTACGATGCATCGAGGGGCATCGACGACGACCCCGT
>CAYZKT010000250.1:0-3641 GCA_964478885.1 uncultured Syntrophaceae bacterium
ATCCTATCCTCGCAAATCAGGGCCGGAATCTTCGAGATTCTTTTCGGTTTGAGGGACCGCCCTGTCCATATGAGGGAGATCGAAAGGCTCACGGGTTTTGCGATCGGGACCATTCAAAAAGAGCTCAAGAACCTCCAGGTGCTCGATCTTGTCATAAGGCGCCGTGATGGCAATCGGGTCTATTATGAAGCCAATAAGCAGAATCCCCTATACCCGGAAATCCACAGTCTTGTCGCTAAAACGGTGGGGCTTGTCTATGTTTTGAAGGAAGCGCTTGAAAATACTAAGGATGTCCACGCAGCTTTCGTGTTCGGCTCTATTGCTAAGGGTGATGAGAAGGCTGCAAGCGACGTAGACCTCATGGTTATAGGAAATCTCGGGCTTCGAAAACTGACGGCGTTGCTCGCCGGAACATCGGAAAAGATAGGAAGGGAGATAAACCCCCACGTCCTTCTCCCGTCAGAGTTCAACCGAAAGCGGAAGGAAGGCGATCATTTCCTGACCAGTGTTCTCCGAGAACCGAGAATTTTCATTATCGGCGGTGATCATGAGCTTGAAGCAGTGGGCCGATAACAGCTGGCTCAAACCTCACACTACGAGCAGGTCGGAAATAGCCAGCCTCCTGGCCATTACGGAACGTGATTTGTCCGATGCGGCGAGAGATTCCATCTCACCCGACTCGCGATTCGGGATTGCCTATAACGCCGCACTCAAACTTTGCACCATCCTTGTATATTCCTCGGGTTATCGAGCCGAAAGGGCCCGCCATCACTATATGACAATCCAAGCCATGCCCCTGATCCTGGGAAAAGACTGGACCGATGAGGCGCGCTACCTGGACACCTGCAGGAACAAAAGAAACATCGCCGATTATGAGTATGTAGGAAATGTGACCGAACACGATGTGGAAGAACTGATCGGATTTGTCCGGGAGTTGAGAGCGGCTGTTCTCGATTGGCTGAGTAAAAATCAATCGCATTTGCTGTAGTGCATATTGAGGGGTTCAACCCAAACCTTTCGTCCCTGACCCTGCATTCGCATTGGATGATGATGGCAACCGAAGCCGATACCTGCCGGCAAGATGCGGGGTCAGGCCTGATTATTGACATTTTTCGACTACTCGCGCGAGGAGTGGCTTGAAGGATTCAATATGGTCCCGGCTGCTGCCCCGGTCGTTTGCCGTCTTGACTTGAGCACCGCAATCCCCTACCTTACACCCATGGCCGACTACACGGAGAAACCGACGAACTGGAAGGACCTGCCGCCGGAGCAGCTGGCCGCCCTCATGAACCGCAAGAGCGAGGGGTACCTGATGTCGCTGCTCGGCTTTACCCTCACCTCGGTGTCGAGGGAGCGTGTCGCGGCCCGCATGGAGATCAGGAAGCACCACCTGGCCCCCAACGAGTACCTGCACGCGGCCTCCGTCGTCGCCATGGCCGACTCGGTCTGCGGCTATGCGACCATCATGAACCTGCCCGACGATGCGGCAGGCTTCACGACGATCGAGCTGAAGACGAACTTTCTCGGCACCACCCGCGACGGCGCCATCCTCTGCGAGGGCAGGCCCGCCCACATCGGCAGGCGGACCATGGTCTGGGACGCCCGAGTGCGGGACGAGAAGACGGACCGCGACATCGCCCTTTTCCGCTGCACCCAGATGATCCTGCCGAAACAGGCCTAATCCATGGCGAAGTTCAAACTGCAGGAAGCCACGATTGCCGACGTCCACAGGGCTTTCCGGTCCGGCGCGCTGACGGCGAGGAATCTCGTCGGGATGTGCCTCGAGCGCATCGAGGCCTATGACCGAAAAGGCCCCCGTCTCCATGCCGTGATCACCGTCAACCCCGGGGCCCTGAAGGCGGCCGCCGCGCTGGATGCGAAGTTCAGGAAGTCCGGCGCCGCGGGCCCTCTCCACGGCATCCCCGTCCTTCTCAAAGACAACGTCAACACGAAGGACATGCCCACGACGGGCGGCTCGAAGAGCCTCGACGGCTGCGTCCCCCCGGCGGACGCCTTCATCGCGAAGCGGCTGCGCGAGGCGGGCGCCATCCTCCTCGCCAAGGCGAACCTGCACGAGTTCGCCGTGTGGGGCGAATCGGTGAGCTCCATCCTGGGGCAGACCCTGAACCCCTACGACCTCACCCGGACCCCCGGCGGCTCGAGCGGCGGCACCGGCGCAGGCCTGGCCGCCAACTTCGGCATCCTGGGCATCGGCACGGACACGGTGAACTCGATCCGCTCCCCCGCGTCGGCATGCAGCCTCGCGGGCATTCGCCCCACGATCGGGCTCGTGAGCCGCGGCGGGATCATCCCCTACTCCCTCACGCAGGACGCAGCGGGCCCCATGGCAAGGACGGTCGCGGACACGGCGAAGATGCTCAACGTGCTTGCCGGCTATGACCCCGGCGACCCGGCGACGGCCTGGAGCGTCGGCCGCATCGAGAAGGATTACACGAAGCACCTCAAGAAGGACGGCCTCAAGGGCAAGCGGATCGGCGTCCTCCGGAGCTTCTTCGGCACCCAGCCCATCCACGGGGAAGTCAACGCCGTAACGAACAGGGCCATCGAGGACTGCAAGAGGATGGGTGCCACGATGGTCGAGCTCGACACGCCGGACCTGGATTCGGGGCACATCGTGTCCGAGATCAGCGTCCACCTCTACGATCTGAGGCCGGATCTGGATTCGTACCTGGGCGATCCGAAGGCGGGCACCCCCGTGAAGTCGCTGGGCGAGATCATCGCTTCGGGCAAGTACCACCCCGGCATCGAGAAGAACATCAAGGAGGCCATGACCCTGAAGCGCGACGCGGGATACCACGAGCGGCTCGCGAAGCGCACGAAGCTGCAGGACCGCGTCATGGCGCTCATGGCCGGGCAGAAGCTCGACGCCCTCGTCTTCCCGCACCAGAAAAGGCCCGTCGTCCCCGTCGGGGAAAGTCAGGTCGAGCGCAACGGGGGCCTCGGCTCCGTGACGGGCTTCCCCTCCATCGTGGTGCCGGGCGGGTTCACGAAGCCCGCAGAGACGGCCAAAATCGGCGTGCCCGTGGGGATCGAGTTCCTCGGTCGGCCCTGGGCGGAGGGACTGCTCATCGAAATCGGATACGGCTACGAGCAGGGCACGAAGCATCGGCGCCCGCCGGTGACGACGCCAAGGCTCGCCGGCGAGATGTAACTTGTGTAGAAAGGAAATCGGACAAATCATGGACAAAAGCGGCTACACCCTACTCCCCAACCGCGATGAGAACCAGTGTTTCGGGTGCGGACCCGCAAACCCCCAGGGCCTGCGGATGCAGTTCTACACCAACGGCAAAACGGTCGCCTCGTGGATCACCGTGCCCCCCCACCTGTGCGGCTGGAGCAACCTGGTTCACGGCGGGATCCTCTTCACGGCCCTCGACGAGATCATGGGACGCACCATCATCTACCTCCTCCGGCGCTTCATCCTCACCAAGACGATGACCGTCGAGTATCTCAAGCCCGTGCAGCACGGCCGGGAACTCAAGGTGGAGGGAAGGATCCTGGAGGTCCTGAGCGAACGGGAGGCCAAGGCCGAGGGCGTTATCATCAACGACGCGGGGGAGATCTGCACGCGTGCCACGGGGCTCTGGGCCACCTTCACGCTCGACGCGGCCCGCAAGCTT
>CAYZKT010000251.1:0-3600 GCA_964478885.1 uncultured Syntrophaceae bacterium
CCGCCCCCGAGGGCCTCGTGGAGGACGAAATTGAGAGCGCCGATGCCGGGAAGCTCGTAGCGGACGACGTCGCCCTTCACGATCCCCGAAAAGTGGGCCTTGACGCGCTCGGCCGTGACGTGTTTCTCCAGGTGCGGGTAGTCGGACGGGTCGCGGGCGATGACGGAGACGTTCGCCGTGTTTCCCTTGTCCCCCGCGCGGGAATGGGCGATTTCCCTCAGTTTCATCAGCTTACCTCATACCGGATGGAAGGGATCACCAGCGAGCGAGGGACGAGGGCCGAGACGATGGCGACCACTTCCCTTGCAGCCTTCCACGCGCCAGCTCCCCCTGCCGGGCCGTTGGTGTAGAGGGTCTCCACCTCGTTTCCGATGCGGACGGCCTCCGCCATACTCTTCGTCCTGCCGGCGACACGCACCCGGACCTCGTAGGGGTCGTGCCCGGCAGAGAGCCTCTCCCCGTGGAGGGAATCGACGCCGATGAGGTCGCAGCGGATCTCGTCGGCCTTCACACCCGTCAGATTGAGCCTGTCCCGGACGATCTCCAGGGCCAGCTTCCCGCGGGCCACTGCCCCGGGCCCCCCGTAGCTGATCTGCCCCTCGCCGATGTAGCTGTCGATGTAGCCGATGGAAACCTTGAGGCTGTCCGTGCGGGGCCTTCCCTTCCCGCCCGTGACTTCCACCCGGTCCCTGCCGGCCTCGGCCAGCCGGACTCCCGTGAAGTCCGCCACGACGTCGGGGGTGACGTACGACGAAGGGTCGTGGATTTCGTAGAGGAGCTGCTCCTTACAGGTGGCCGGCGTGACCCGGCCGCCCGAACCGGGCACCTTGGTGACGGCGAAGGAGCCGTCCTCCCGCACTTCGGCAATGGGAAACCCCAGGCGAGCCAGATCGGGAACGTCCTTGCAGCCCGGGTCGGCGAAATACCCCCCCGTCACCTGGCCTGCGCACTCGAGCAGGTGCCCCATGACGGTGCCCTGTCCCAGGAGGTCCCATTGGTCATCACGCCAGCCGAACTCGACCATCAGGGGCGCCACAAAGAGGGAAGGATCTGCAACGCGGCCCGTGACGACCATGTCGGCACCGTTATGCAGGGCCTCCGCAATCGGCCCGGCGCCCAGGTAGGCATTGGCCGAGACGAGCCTTTCCCCGAGCCCGGAGACGCGTTCGCCCGTCTCGAGGACGACGGGATTCTCCTTCCTGACAAGCTCCAGTACGTCGTCACCCGTCACGGCGGCGATCTTCAGGCCCCGGATACCGAGCCTTCTTGCGACCTCCCGGATCTTCTCCGCCCCGGCTGTGGGGTTTGCCGCGCCCATATTCGTGACGATCTTCACGCCGTTTACGCGGCACGCGGGCAGGCAGGCTGCCATCCGCGCCTCCAGCAGGGCATCGTAGCCTGCTTTCGGGTCCTTCATCATGGCCTGTTGCGCGATGGCGATGGTGCGCTCGGCGAGGCACTCGAAGACCAGGTAGCGGATCTCCCCCTTTTCCGCCAGCTCGACGGCAGGTTCGATCCTGTCACCCGAGTAACCTGCCCCGCATCCGATGCGAATCGTCTTCATCCCCTTGCCTCAAAAAAATGCCGGGGGCAAG
This sequence comes from uncultured Syntrophaceae bacterium, assembly GCA_964478885.1. Lineage (GTDB taxonomy): Bacteria > Desulfobacterota > Syntrophia > Syntrophales > UBA2192 > UBA2192. The sequence goes on from CAYZKT010000251.1 coordinate 1,596, forward strand.
GGCCTCCGGCGCTCTGTCCCTCGGCGGATCGCGCGCCGGCCGCTCAGCGGTTCCGGCCCCGGATGGCGCGCTCCATCTCGCGCTTGTCCGTCTTGCGCTTCATGTCTTCTCGCCGGTCGTGGGTCTTCTTGCCGCGGCCCACGCCGAGGAGGATCTTCACCTTGCCGTTCTTGAAGTAGGCCTTCAGCGGGATGACCGTTTGCCCCTTCTCCTGCGTCTTGCCGTAAAGCTTCCGGATCTCCTGCTTGTGCAGCAGCAGCTTGCGCACCCGCAGGGGTTCATGGTTCATGATGTTGCCGAAGGTGTAGGGGCTGATGTTCATTTCGTAGAGGAACACCTCGCCGTTCTTCACCCGGGCGAAGCTGTCCGTCAGGTTGCCCTTGCCTTCGCGGAGGGCCTTGACCTCGGTGCCCACCAGAGAGATGCCGGCCTCGTAGGTGTCCTCGATCTCGAAGTTGAGCCGCGCCGTCTTGTTCTGGCAGATGGGTTTTTCGCCTGCCTGCTTTTTAGCCATCGTGTCTGCCCCGGGGCATGTAATCCTTCTTGACGTTTTTCATGGCGCGGAAGAGGTTGTCCCGGACGAGCCGGTTGTCCTTTTCGAGCGCGGCGAGCAGCTCCTTGACGTAGCGCCTTCGGGAGTCGAGGCTCGTGGGGCAGCGGTTGGCGATCACGGGGAAGCCCCTCTCGCGGGCGAACTTCTTGACCAGCTCCTCGCGGATGTAGGCCAAGGGCCGGATGATGTGGAGCGTCCCCCCGAAGATCCGCTGCTTGGGCATCATGGTGCTGATCTCGCGGCCGTAGAGCATGTTGATCAGCAGCGTCTCGATCATGTCGTCGCGGTGGTGTGCGAAGGCGATCTTGTTGCAGCCCCGCTCGTCGGCGATCTCGAAGATGCGGCGGCGCCTCAGCCGCGAGCACAGGAAGCAGGGGTTTTTCCGGTTCACCTCGCTGTGCGCCACGGGCCCGATGTCGGTGCGGTCGATGACGAAGTCGCAGCCCGTCTGCCGCAGGGTGTCCTCCAGCTGCGCCACGTCCTCGCCGCTGCCCTCGAAGCCCAGGTCGATGTGCACGGCCGTGACGGTGTAGTCTCCGGGGATGACGTACTTGGGCGTCCGGAGCAGGTCCAGGAGGACCATGCTGTCCGTCCCCCCCGAGACGCCGACGAGGATCCGGTCCCCCGGCTCGATCATGCCGTACTCTTCCGACACGGTCTCGAACCACTTGTTGAGGTGATTGTGAAGCCGGGTCCTTTTCTCCCCGTTCGGCCGCCTGTCGTTCACCGCTTCGTTCCCTGCCCTGGATCCGCGATACCCGAAAATGTATACCACATCAGTTCTTCGAAGCAAACCCCAATCGGGCTGCAGAAGGCTTCCGTTCGGCTTGCAAAATGCCGGCATTTGCGCTAATAGACCGGCAGAAAACGAGTCCAACCCCGTCATTCCCGCGCAGGCGGGAATCCACGGGGGATGGATGCCGGATCAGGTCCGGCATGACATTTTGCCGAGGCCGGTGTGCTGGAGAGAGGATTATTCACCCTCACCCCAACCCCTCAAGGGAGAGGGAGATTTCGGTAAGGGTTATCACAGGGAGGAGATATGAGCGAGATCATCCGGGTACATGCGCGGGAAATCCTCGATTCGCGGGGCAACCCCACCATCGAGGCGGAGGTCATGCTGCTGTCGGGGGTCATCGGCAGGGCGGCGGTGCCCTCGGGGGCATCCACCGGCGAGCGCGAGGCCCTGGAGCTGCGTGACGGCAACAAGGACCGCTTCATGGGCAAGGGCGTCCAGAAGGCGGTCCAGAACGTGATCCTCAAGATCGGCCCGGAGATCGTCGGGATGGACGTCTTCGAGCAGCGCCGCCTCGACTACACGATGATCGAACTGGACGGCACGGAGACCAAGCGCAACCTCGGGGCCAACGCCATTCTCGCCGTCTCCCTGGCCTGCGCCCAGGCGGCCGCCCAGCGGCTGGGCATGCCCCTGTACCGCTACATCGGCGGCGT
>CAYZKT010000252.1:0-3594 GCA_964478885.1 uncultured Syntrophaceae bacterium
CCGCCGACTCCTCGATGCGCAGCTTCGGCATGCCCGTCTCGATGGCGCGGGCCATTCCGCCGAGGGCCTCGATCTCGTCCATGATCTTCCTGGCCTCGCGGATGATGGACCCCGTGAGGGCCTCGATGTAGTAGGAGCCTCCCAGGGGGTCCACCACGTGGCAGACCTGGGACTCTTCCTGGATGATGATCTGGGTGTTTCGGGCGATGCGGGCCGAGAAGTCCGTCGGCAGGCCGATGGCCTCGTCCAGGGCGTTGGTGTGCAGGGACTGCGTTCCGCCCAGGGCCGCCGCGAGGGCCTCGAGGGTCGTGCGGATCACGTTGTTGTAGGGGTCCTGTTCCGTGAGGCTCCAGCCGGAGGTCTGGCAGTGGGTCCTCAGGATGGTGGAGCGGGGGTTCTTCGGGTTGAACTCGCTGACCGTCTTGTTCCAGAGGTAGCGGGCCGCCCGCAGCATGGCGATCTCCATGAAGAAGTTCATGCCGATGCCGAAGAAGAAGGAGAGCCGGGGGGCGAAGTCGTCGATGGAGAGCCCTCCGTCGATGGCCGCCCGGATGTACTGCTTGCCGTCGGCCAGCGTAAAGGCCGTCTGCAGAACCGAGTTGGCCCCCGCTTCCATGATGTGGTAGCCGCTGATGGAGATCGTGTTGTAGCGCGGCATGTGCCTGGAGCAGTAGGCGATGATGTCCGAAACGATCCGCATCGAGGGCTGGGGCGGGTAGATGTAGGTGTTGCGGGTGAGGAACTCCTTGAGGATGTCGTTCTGGATCGTGCCCGCGAGCTGTTCCTGCTTGACGCCCTGCTCCTCGGCGGCCACGATGTAGCCCGCGAGGATGGGGAGTACGGCGCCGTTCATCGTCATGGAGACGGTCACCTTGTCCAGCGGGATGCCGTCGAAGAGGACCTTCATGTCCTCGACGGAGTCGATGGCCACGCCTGCCTTTCCGACGTCGCCGGCCACGCGCGGGTGATCGGAGTCGTAGCCGCGGTGGGTGGCCAGGTCGAAGGCGACGGAGAGGCCCGTCTGACCGGCGGCGAGATTGCGGCGGTAAAACGCGTTGGATTCCTTGGCGGTGGCGAACCCGGCGTACTGGCGGATCGTCCAGGGCTGGTTGGCGTACATGGAGGCCACGGGGCCGCGGACGTAGGGGGCCATGCCGGAGAGGGAGTTGACGAAGTCGAGCCCCTCGAGATCCTCCGCCGTATAGATGGGCTTCACGGTGATTCCCTCGGGCGTCTCCCAGGCGAGCGCCTCCACGGGCTTCCCCTTGAGCTCCTTTGCAACCTGTTCCTGCCACTTCTTCATCTGGGGGTGTTCAGCCATTTTCTTCCTCCTTGCTTCAGCCTCGGGTGAAAGGCCTGTTTTCCTGGGTTGTTGCCGGGTGTGTGGATAAGGCCTCGAAGCGGGAGGCCCCCGTCGCATGTCCCTCGTCTGCCCCACGCCTCAGGGCCGGAGAGGATCCGAATCCGCGGGCACCCTCTGGTCCAGGAGGTTCCGAATGAGCTTGACGAGGTTCTCGCTGCGGTGGTTGAACCGCCACTCGATTTCCTTGAGGTAGAGCGGGAAATACATCCGGGGCACGCCGCGGTAGTGCTTGAGCCACTGCCGGGTGAAGGCCCAGAACCCTTCGATGTCCGCCGGGACCTCGCGGCCCTTCCGGGGCGCCTTCTCGCCGTCGACCACGACGCTGTTGCCGCGGATGTCGAGAAGCGTGCAGGCCAGGGTCTCGTCGCAGACGTGGAGATGCCCGGTCTCGGTGACGCCCTTCGCGTTCCCGTCCCCCTCTGCAAGGCTGACCGGCAGAGCGAATACGCGGCCGTTGCCCTTGTAGATGCCCAGGGCCAGCTTCCCGTTCGACACCGTGAAGTCCGAACCGAACCGAATCGCGCCTCCGGCGAGGGGCGAGACGGCCCCCGTCCTGGCGAGCAGGGCCTTCATCTCCTTCATCTCGTGCGAGTAGATGGCGATCCGCAGGATTCGGAACCAGCGCTGGACCGTCTTGAGGTCCAGCGGGACCTGGTGCCGCAGCCGGTAGGCCGGCACCCCCAGGCAGAAGTACTCGAGGAGGCGGCCCTTCCAGTAGGGGGACATCTTGGTGGAGTTCCAGTACGTCTTGTCGAACTTGCGCGTCAGTCCGCACTGACCGCACCGCCGCTGCCCCGTGGCCAGCCGCCAGAAAATTTTTCCGCCGCATCGAGGACAAATCAACATGACCGACTCTGTTTGAGATACCGCAACCTGTCGGCAAAACAGGTGCAACCAACGTGGGGAATTGATGTGCCGCGTTTCTAGCACCCGGGCAGGGTGAAAACTATCGGGAGCCGTCTGATTCTGGTGTAGGACTCGTTCGGGGACGCCTGTCGGGGTTTGTCTGACAAGGGCCGAAAACGCCCGCGGGGCAAGGGTTGTGGGACAGTGCAGCCTGCCGTCGAACCGCTCTCGGGCCAACGGCGAAACCGTTTGGGTTCAAATATTCACTTGAAATGCAGGGGTGAAATTGTGTAGACGGGTGCAAAAACAAGGGGGGGGTGGATGCCATCCCCCGAAACGCCGGATCTACGATCCGATCAAGAGGAGATCAAACAGTCAGGAGGGAATGCAGACATGCCAAGATCGCTGGAAGGAATCCGAGTAGTCGACCTGAGCCACGTGCTGGCGGCCCCGACCGTCACGATGTACCTTGCGGACCTCGGCGCCGAGGTCCTTCACATCGAGCCGCCGATCGGCGACGACGCCCGGGAGTTCGGTCCCTTTGCGGGTGATCACGACAAGAACCGCAGCGGCTACTTCATCAGCCTGAACCGCAACAAGAAGGGCCTGGTCCTGAACCTCAAGCAGCCCAAGGCCAGGGAAATCCTGAAGGAGTTGATCAAGGTGTCCGACGTGGTCGTGGAGAATTTCCGTCCCACGACGATGCGCAAGCTGGGCTTCGGCTGGGAGGACCTGAAGACGATCAACCCCCGGGTCGTCTACTGCTCGATCTGCGGATTCGGCCAGGATTCACTGCCCGAGTACGCCGAGCGGCCCTCCTACGACATGGTGGCCCAGGCCTACAGCGGGCTGATGAGCATCACCGGGCCCGAGGGCGGACCGCCCTGCCGCGTGGGCTCCTCCGTGGGCGACATCCTCACGGGGCTCCAGGCCACGATCGGCATCCTGGCCGCCCTTCGCTACCGGGAGAAGACAGGCAGGGGCCAGCACGTCGACATGGCCATGATCGACAGCGTCTTCGCCACGCTCGAGAACGCCGTGGCGCGCTACACGATCAACGGCGAGATCCCGGGCCCCTTGGGCGGAATCCACCCGTCGATCACCCCCTTCCAGGGCTACAGGACCAAGGACGGCTCCTACATCATCGCCGCCATCGGCACCGACGCCCTCTTTGTCCGTTACGCAAAGGTGATCGGCCGTCCCGACCTGCCCGAGGACGAACGGTTCAAGAGCAACCCGCTGCGTACGAAGAACCGCAGGATCCTCAACGATATTCTGGACCCGATCATGGCCACGAAGACGACGGAGGAGTGGGAGGTGATCTTCGAGAAGGAGGGGCTGCCCTACTCGCCGATCAACAACATGAAGCAGATCTGCGAGGACCC
>CAYZKT010000253.1:0-3548 GCA_964478885.1 uncultured Syntrophaceae bacterium
GCCCGGCGGAGGCCCGGAGTTGATCCGATCGAAGGAGGTTTACAAGGAGGGCAGCATCCCCGTCAATCTGGATGGGGGGCTCCTCTCGAAAGGGCACCCCATCGGGGCCACGGGCGGCTCTCAGATCAGGACCATCGTTCTCCAGCTGCGCGGCGAGGCGGGGCCGATTCAGGTAAAGGATCCGACGTTCGGACTGGTTCACAACATGGGAGGCGTCGGAATTTATGCGAACATCACCATTCTGGGGAGAGAATAGCCATGGCAAAAGAGAATGTAGACGATCGATTCAAGAGATTCGGTTCGGTGAGCTTTGTATCCATATCCCGCGTCAACGATTTCATTGACTATCTGGACAAAGGAAAATTGATGGGAACCCGCTGCACGCAATGCGGACGCTCTTTCTTCCCGCCTCGGGCCGATTGCTTTCAGTGTCGGGCAAGCGCCATGGAGTGGTTCGAGGTCGACCATGCAGGGGAATTGGCAGCCTTCAGCACACTGATGTATGCCCCGGCGGGGTTTGAGAAAGAACTTCCCTATACCATAGCCGTCTTGGATTATGGCGACGTCCGGGTGTTTGGCAGAACAGACCCGGCGATTCCGGTGGAAGAACTCCGTGTCGGCATGCGGATGAAAAGTGTTGTGACAAAAACCGCCGAGGGGAGATTGACGTACGTTTTCCAAAAAGCATAACCTCCCTCCGCGAGCCTGGGGGGATGGATGCAATGGTCCGTCCTCCCGGACTCGACGGCTGACGGCGATGCCGATCAGGCGTTCCTGCCCGCATCGGGCTATTGCACTTCCATCGGTGGGGCGAGGTGCTCCAGACAGCGCTCCGCAGTCTGCCTCTTACCGAAGTTTCCTGGAATGATCCTGGAGTGGAAAACGTAAGCAGCGAAAATGGAGGGACCATACTGTCTTTCCCGGCATACAGACCCGGGTGATTGAGACGGAGCGATAGGCGGCGAAGGCTTGCAAGAACAAAGTCTCCGGCTTGCTCGTCCTTACGTACCCCATCCCAGGCCTAGGGCGGGCGCAGACACAGGTGCCCCATCGGCCATCGGCACATCAGTCGCCGGGCAAAAGAAACATTCAGGCGGGCCGGAGCGGATATCCTCATCACCTTTTTCGCCCCTGAAGAAGCCGAAAAGCCTCAGCGGTGAAGGCAAACGCCGACGGCCGAATGTGCCCGGTCCGCAGAGGTCAGGGCGGAGACGCCCACCCTTCGGGGAAAAATCGTTGCACGCGTCAGCCGGCTGCCGAGTGGACGAATATGCCCCCCCGTTCCAGCGTTTGAGGACGATGAACGTGCCCCATGTTTCACTGAGAAAAGACATTGCCCTGCGGTTTTCCGCTTCGCGTCGCTGGATCCTATTTGCGTCCTTGTTGTCGCTCTTTGGGCTCTCCATGTTCTACCGGTCCTCTCTTGCCGTGCTTGCACCCGATTTGGTGAGGGATCTCCATCTGGACATGGCGGACCTGGGTTTGATATCCGCATCGTTTTTTTATGCCCATGCACTGCTGCAGGTCCCCGGAGCGATCCTGCTCGACCGTATCGGACCGGCGAGAGTCATGCCGTTTTTCTACTTTACAGCGCTGCTGGGCGCCGTTCTCTTTTCGGTTGCCGAATCGACAGAGTTTCTGGCCCTCGGCAGGCTGCTCATGGGCGTCGGGATGGCCTGTGCCTTCATCGGCGCGTTGAAGATCTTTACCCTGCAATTTCCCCCCGCGAGCTTCGGCACCCTGTCTTCGTCGCTGTACTCCGTGGGCAACGCCGGCGTCATCCTGGCCACAACACCTCTCGTATTCGGTATCCAGGCGGTAGGATGGCGTGCGGCCCTCCTCCTGGCGGCCTTCTTTCATCTGATTGTGGCCTTGATCTTCATGGTCTCGGTGCGCGAACGCGCGGGAGAGGAACACCCCGAATCGGCTGGTCGCCCTGCCAGCCGGGCAGATGTGCTCAGGGGGATCGGCCTCATCCTTCGGAGCCGTCAGGTCTGGCTGCTCTCCGCTGCGGCATTTATCCGCTATGGCATCATTTCTGCGGTGCAGTCCATTTGGGCGGGCCCCTATCTCAGGGTGGTGATGGGCGTTTCTCCCGTCATGGCGGGCAACATCCTTCTTCTGCTCACGATGGGAGTTATCGCCGGCGGCCCGATCAGCGGTTACCTCTCGGATCATGTTTTCGGCACGAGAAAATGGATCATGGCCGTAGCGACGTCGGGGCTTTGCTTGATACTTGTAGTGCTTTCCCTGCTTCCGAGTGGTCTGTCTGCCTGGTATCTGGCTCCGCTTTTCACGGTTTTCGGCATTCTGTCGAGCACCGGAGTTCTCCAATTTGCCCAGATCAAGGAACACGTGCCGTCCGAATGTTCGGCGACAGCTATGACGTTCATCAACATTTTTGCGGTCTTGGGGGCGGGTATCGTCATGCAGGTGATGGGTGTCCTGATCGCAACGCCTCATGCAAATGCCGTTTTGAGTGTCCAAGCCTTCCGCGATGCCTTTCTTGTCTGCGCCGTATGCATGGCGGGTGCCGCTGCCCTGTACTCGATCACGAGGGAAAAAAGGAAGGAAACGGCGGGCCTGTCGGCGGGGGAGTGAGAGGCGTCGCAGGAGCGCCCTTCCGGGACGATTGGAGAATACTGCCGGCGGCCGGGCCGCCGGCAGCTCCCTATGTGGACCGCCTCAGCGGTTTGCTTTCCGGATTCCCAGCTGGTCCTGGGCCATGATGAACTTGCAGATGTTGGTGGAACCCTCGACCATCGCGTACGTCGGGGCATCCCGGAAGATCCGCGCCACCGGGTACTCCGGCGAGTAGCCGTAGGCCCCCAGGATCTTCATCGCGTACTGCGAACACTTGTAGCACAGCTCCCCGGCCAGGTACTTCGCCATGGCCACCTCCACGTTGTTCAGCAGCTGCCCCTGGTCCTTCTGCCAGGCCGCCTTGTAGACGATCAGCCTTGTCGCCTCGATGTCGGCCATCATCTGCGCGATCAGGTCCTGGTTCATCTGGAAGGTCCCGATGGGCTTGCCGAACTGCTCGCGCTCCATGGCGTACTTGGTCACGATGTCCAGGCAGGCCTGCGCCACGCCCACGCCGCCGGCCGCCGCCGAGAGGCGCGTCTGCGACAGCGAGCCGAAGACGATCTTGGCCCCGTCGCCGGGCTTGCCCAGGATGTTCTCCTTGGGAACCTTCGTGTTCTCCAGCACGATCTCGCCCGTCGGCGAGCAGTGCGAACCCATCTTCTCCAAATCCGTCACCGTGATGCCGTTGAAGTTCTTGAGCTCCACGACAAAGGCCGAAAGCTGCTTCTTGCCGCCCTCGCTGGTGTAGGCGTAGAAAATGTTCACGTCGGCGCAGTTGGCGTTGGAGATCCAGGTCTTCGTGCCGTTGAGCAGCCAGTGGTCGCCCTTGTCCTCGGCCGTGGACTTGATGGCCATGATGTCCGAGCCCGCCTGCGGCTCCGTGATCCCGAAGGAACCCATGTAGTCGGCATTCACCAGCTTCTCGATGTACTTCTTCTTCGCGGCCTCCGTGCCGTAGCGCA
>CAYZKT010000254.1:0-3542 GCA_964478885.1 uncultured Syntrophaceae bacterium
CCCCCTCTCTCCGCCATTTTTATGTCCTTTCCCCGGATAGTGCCGGTTTTTCCCTGACCCCCGCTGACGCCCGTTTCGGCATTTCCTTTTCCCTGATTTGTTTCGCATTTTGCCCTGCAAGAAGGGTATGGACAAACGGCGGCTAAACTGGTAAGAGACGCCCAATGCAAGGAGGGCTCCCAACGGGGGCCCCTCTTCGCTGATACGGGACATTGCGGAGAGATGCCAGAGAGGCCGAATGGGCACGACTGGAAATCGTGTGTGCGCCCCTTAAAGGTGCACCGGGGGTTCGAATCCCCCTCTCTCCGCCAGAACACAAAACGGCGGCGATCGGGTGTTGCCCGCCGTTTTTCTTTCCCGGGCCCCGGGCTGCGGATCGAGACGTGAAAAGGCTCCTGTCCACCATCTCCGGCCAGATCTTCCCCTTCGAGCGCATCGAGGAGTTCGCCGGAAACGGGGAGTCCCTGGAGGTTTCCCTCGGCGGGCTGGCCGCCGCCCGGGTCAGACCGGGCCGGCACCTATGGGAGCGATTCGCCGATTTCCTCCCCGTCGAGATCGACGGGGATTTGAGCCTCGGCGAAGGCGGAACGCCGCTTTTGCCGGCGGGCAAGGCCCTTGCGGGGCACACCGGGATCGGCCGGCTGCTCTTGAAAAACGAGACCATGAACCCCACGTGGAGCTTCAAGGACCGGGGCTCGCTCACCACGATCGCCATGGCCCGGCAGATGGGGGAGCCCGTCACGGCCACGATCTCGACGGGGAACATGGGAAACTCCATCGCCGCTTATGCGGCGCACGCGGGCATTAGGGCCGTCGTCTTCGTTCCCCGCTACGCACCGCCGGAAAAGATCCTCGCCATGGACATCCACGGGGCCACGGTCGTGAGGGTCGCCGCCCCCGATTACTCGCTGATGAAGCGGGAGGTCCTGGGGCTTGCCGCGGGACTCAACCTTCGCGTCGTGTCGGGGAACGGCCCGGTCCGCACGGAAGGCTACAAGCTCACGGCATTCGAGATGGTCGAGCAGCTCGAGGGGCGCGTCCCAGACTTCATCGCCGTGCCCACCTCGGCCTGCGGGCACATCCGGGGGATCTTCAAGGGCTACCGGGAGCTGCGGGAGGCGGGGCTCACCGACCGCCTGCCCCGGATGATCGTTGTCCAGGCGGCGAACGTGAACCCCATCGTTTCGGCCATCCGGGAGGGCCGGGACCGGATCGTCCCCGTGACCGGGAAGGAAACCGTCGCCGAGGCCATCACCTCGGGCGACCCCCCGGGAGGCGACGAGATCGTCCTCAAGGCCCGGCAGTTCCGATGGCTCGCCGAGGACGCGACGGAAGAGGAGATCCTGGACGCTCAGCGAACGCTTGCCCACGCCGGCTATTTCGTCGAGCCGGCTGCGGCCGCCCCGCTTGCGGCCGTCAAGAAGCTCAGGGCTGCGGGGAAGATCGGCAGGGACGACTCGGTCGTTCTCATGCTCACGGGCTCGGGCCTGAAGGACATGAGCGTCTTTGCCCGCCGTGGCGCCGAGGTCATCGACAGCGATCTCCGGAGCGTCCGCGGGGAGGTGGAAAAAATCCTCGCCTCTACCCGTCCGGGAAGGGTATACTGAAAAAGATATCCGGGCCCCGTGCAACGCCGACTTGTGAACTCCGTCAGGTCCGGAAGGAATCAGCGGTAGCAAGATCCGTCGTGTGCTACGGGAAGCCTGGCTATCCTTATATAATACCGGGGCCATGGTGGAATACTTAGTCCTAGCCAGAAAGTGGAGACCCCAGGTCTTCGAGGATGTGGTCGGGCAGGATCACGTGGTCACGACCCTGCGCAACGCGATCCGTCTGGGCCGCGTGGCCCACGCCTTCATCTTCAGCGGCCCCCGCGGGGTCGGCAAGACGTCGATCGCGCGCATCCTGGCCAAGGCCCTCAACTGCGAGCAGGGACCCACCGAGAAACCCTGCAACGCCTGCCCGAATTGCCGGGAGATCACGGAGGGCTCCTCCATGGACGTCCACGAGATCGACGGTGCGTCCAACCGCGGCATCGACGAGATCCGCGAACTCAGGGAGAACGTGAAGTTCTCCCCCTCCTCGTCGCGCTACAAGATCTACATCATCGACGAGGTGCACATGCTCACCAAGGAGGCCTTCAACGCCCTGCTGAAGACCCTTGAGGAGCCTCCGCCGCACGTCATTTTCATCTTTGCCACCACGGAAACCCACAAGATCCCCGCCACGATCCTGTCGCGCTGCCAGCGCTACGAGTTCAAGCGCATCTCCCTCAGGGAGATTACGGCCACCCTGCGCAAGATCGCCGGGGGAGAGGGCATCACGGTAAGCGACCAGGCCCTCACGTGGATCGCCCAGGGCGGAGAGGGGAGCCTCCGCGACTCCCAGAGCATCCTCGACCAGGCCATCTCCTTTGCCGGAACCGACATCCGCGATGCCGACGTGGAGGCCCTGCTGGGGATGGGCGACCGGAAGTACCTCCTCGATCTTTCCCGCGCCGTGCTGCAGCGGGACGCGGCGGCCTGCCTCAAAATCATCGATGAGGCCTTCTACGCCGGGGCCGACCTGAAGGTCTTCTACGAGCGGATGCTTTCCCATTTCCGGAACCTGCTGCTCGTCAAGATCGCGGCGGGCGAGGGGGACCTGCTCGATCTGTCCGACCACGAGGCGGACGAACTCAGGCAGCAGGCCGCCCCCGCCTCGCAAGAGACGCTGCAGCGGCTGCTCGACATTCTCCTGGCCGGCGAGGAGGAAATCCGCAGGAGCGTCAACCCCCGGCTTGTCCTGGAATTCACGGCCGTCAAGATGGCCTGGCAGGAGCCCCTGATCCCCGTCGACGAGATCCTCTCCCGCATGGAGGGGATCGAAAGGCGCCTCGGGCAGGGACCCGGCGCCGCCCGTCCCGACCCGGGGAAACCCTATGCCCCGCCCCCTGAGAGAACGGGGATCGATCGGGCGTCTGACGATTCCGTCGTCAGGGAGCCGTCCCCGCATGGCTCCGAGAACCGCTGGAGCGAGTTCAAACAGTTCGTCAAAAGAAGAAACCAGCCCCTCTGGGCGAAGATCGAGCCGGGCAGGCTGGTCGGGTTTGTCGACGGGACGCTGCGGCTCGGGTTCCCGAAGGGCTATCTGTTCCTCGACTTCTTCGACGAGAGACCCCAGCGGGATAAGCTGGAGGAGATGGCCCGGGAGTTCTTCAACCAGCCCGTGAGACTGGCCGTGGAGACCGTTGAAAACGGTTCCGGCGAGGCCAACGGCCCGAACCAGAACCGTGCCAACCAGGTGCGCCGCGAGGCCCTGAACCACCCGCTGCTGCAGAAGGTCATGGATGTCTTCGAGGGGGCCGAGGTGCAGGAAGTGATCGTCAAGGAAAAATAGAGGGTGAGAAGGTAAGTGGGTGAGAGGGTGAGAAAAACGGCAGTGACGAACCAGACCAAAAAGACCAAATAGACTATAAATAAAATATCGGTTGTATGACGTTTTAATTTACCAAAAATTAAAAACCCGGCCCCAAAAATTACGGTCAAAATGGGCTTTTCACC
>CAYZKT010000255.1:0-3533 GCA_964478885.1 uncultured Syntrophaceae bacterium
GCCCTGCGGGCCTTCACGCCGCGGGACCAGAAGGCCGTCAGGGCCGCCGCAGAGACCTTCCGCGCCAACCCCAAGCTCGATACGACGAAGGCCATCCTGGAACTCGGCGTGGGCGAGGCCCTCGTGTCCATGCAGGACGAGAAGGGGATCCCCAGCGTGGTGGACCGCGCCTGGGTGGTGCCCCCGCACAGCACCCTCGCGCCCCTGCAGCCCGCCGAGGCGGCGGGAATCGTCAGGGCGTCGGTGCTCTACGGGACTTACGAGAAGACCGTCGACCGCGAATCGGCCTATGAGAAGCTGATGGCCAAGGCGGAGAAGTCCGCAGCCGAATCCCCGGCCGCCCCGGCGAAGAAGGCCGCAAAATCCGACACGGAGGTGCTCATGGGGGCGCTCGCCAAGAGCGCGGCCCATGCCATCGGAAGCCAGGTGGGCCGGCAGATCATCCGCGGCGTCCTGGGTTCGCTGTTCGGCAAGAAGTGACGGGTGCCTCGACCGGCACACGCTGTGCAAGAAAGGCAGAGGGCACCCCCTGCCTTTTTTTGTCGCGCCGCGCCGCCCGACGTGTCAACGGCCGCCCGCCTCCATCGTTTTTGATGTCTATGAGAATTCACATCATTTCGAGGAGGGAAGAACCATGAAAACCCGAGCCAAGGTGTTTTTGCCGTTCGTGCTGGCGGTTTTTCTGGCTCTGTCGGGTGCGGCGAACGCCCAGCCGTACCGGGGTGCAAGCCCGTTTTATGTAGGGATCTTCGGCGGCTACGTCGTCCCCGAGGACATGACGTGGACGTCGAACGTCACGGGGGCCTCGGCCGACCTGGCCTTGGACGAAAGCGGGATGATCGGGATGAAGTTCGGCTACATCCTGCCTCAGGCAAGGGCCCTGGCCATCGAGCTGGAGTGGAACTACATGTTCGAGCAGGATATCCCGCCCCAGGTCATCGGCGGGGTGAGGGAGTCGGGCGACGTGGCCCTGAACAATTTCCTCGTCAACCTGATCCTGCGTTACCCCGAGGGGAAGATCCACCCCTACGTCGGGGCGGGCATCGGGGCGTCGTCGATGAACATCCGCAACACGGAATCCGTGGGCGGCACCGTGTATGTCGCCGAGGAGACGGAAACGGGCTTTGCCTGGCAGTTCCTGGCGGGTGTCAACGTGGAGCTGGCGCCGAACCTTTCCGCCGACCTGGCATACCGCTACTTCGGCACCAACCCGGATTTCACTGTCATCGACGTGGATTACCGGGCGCACGCGGTGACGGTCGGGCTGAACTTCCACTTCTGACAGGGTACAGGGGCCGGGGGCCGGGGTATTGAGTGGGGAACAAGTCTGTTCTATTCATTTCACTGTACCCTGAAACCTGAACCCTTGACCCTGTTTTACGCAGGTTTCAAGACCTGGATCGACACGTTCTTCATGACGTCCTTCACCCGCTCCCGGTATTCCATGAAGTGGGGCTGGGTCACGTGGAGCTTCAGCGCATCCACGCTCTCCCAGCGCTCGATCAGGGTCACCACGTTGTTGCGCTGCGGCACCTGGATGGGTAGGCCTGCCGGCACGTCGACGGTGGGACCGTACTCAATGCAGCCCTTCTCCTTGTGAACCAGGGGCATCACCCTCTTTAATTCCGAGAGGTATTTGTCTTTCCCGCCGGGACTCAGCTCGATCGTCGCAATCACGTAAATCATCTTTTTCCTCCTGCCGTTGTTTTTCCATCCATTCTGCGCGGCTGCCTCCGCGTTGTTTGACCGATCCGCTCCTCGATCCGGGTTCCCATCCCTGTTTCCGCGGGTCAGGAACCCTGCGTTTCCGTAGCCGCTCATGGTACATCAGGTCGCTGGGGGACTCAAGGGGTTGGGCGGAGGTATCCGTTGCAAAGGCCGAAAAAATAGTGTAGAAGGGGATAAAATACTGACCGGCGGTCAGTTCCGGTGCGCGGTTTTTCGGTATAAACAATAATAATTCAGTTAGTTGCGTAATTATGGAGGGGGGAATTTATGCTGTTCAATCCGAAGAAATACGCGAGCGACTATCCCTGTGAAAAATCGAAGGAGATCATGCGCAAGACGATCGACTTCTTCGAGCGCAAGGGCAAACAGCGGATCAAGTCCGACGACCAGTGGTGCATCTGGTACGACGACTTCGTCCAGTTCCTGAAGGAGAACAAGATCTTCGCCACGCTGTTGACCCCTTCGAAGTACGGGGACGCCGACTGCCGGTGGGACACCTGGCGCAACTGCGAGTTCAACGAGATCCTTGCCTTCTACAGCCTGTCGTACTGGTATGCATGGCAGGTCTCGATCCTCGGGCTCGGTCCCGTCTGGATGAGCAAGAACGAAGAGGTGAAGAAAAAGACCGCCCAGCACCTGCAGTACGGCCGGATCTTCGGCTTCGGTCTCTCAGAGCGCGAGCACGGCGCCGACATCTACTCCACCGACATGCTGCTCAAGCCCCAGGCCGACGGCACCTACCTGGCCGAGGGCGACAAGTACTACATCGGAAACGCCAACCAGGCCGTCGTCGTCTCGACCTTCGGAAAGATCGCGGGCACCGGGGAGTACGTCTTCTTCCCCGTGGACTCTCACCACGAGAAGTTCGAGCTGGTACGCAACGTCGTCGCCAGCCAGATGTACGTGGCCCAGTACAACCTGCACGACTACCCCATCAATGAGAGCGAGATCCTCGAGCGCGGCCAGGAGGCCTGGGACGCCTCGCTCAATACGGTCAACGTGGGCAAGTTCAACCTGGGGTGGGCCACCATCGGGATCTGCACACACTCCTTCTACGAGTCCATCAACCACGCCTCGCACCGCATCCTCTTCGGGAAGCCCGTCACCGAGTTCTCCCAGGTCAAGCAGCTCTTCGTCGACGCCTACACGCGGCTGGTGGCCATGCGGCTCTTCGCCCTGCGCGCCGTCGACTACTTCCGCTCCGCCTCGGCCGAGGACCGGCGCTACCTGCTGTACAATCCCATGGTGAAGATGAAGGTCACCATGCAGGGCGAGGAGGTCATCAACTTGCTCTGGGACGTCATCGCCGCAAAGGGCTTCGAGAAGGACACCTACTTCGAGATGGCCACGCGCCACATCCGCGCGCTGCCCAAGCTCGAAGGGACGGCCCACGTGAACATGGCCCTCATCATCAAGTTCATGGCCAACTACTTCTTCAACCCCGGCAAGTTCCCCGAGATCCCGCGGCGCAACGATGTCGCCGACGACACATTCTTCTGGGAGCAGGGGGCCACGAAAGGCCTGAGCAAGATCCAGTTCCACGACTACCGGCCCGCCTACGACAGCTACGACCTGCCGAACCTGAAAATCTACAAGGAGCAGATCAAGACCCTGAAGGCGTTCCTGGCAACGGCCACGCCCACGCCGGAGCAGCAGAAGGACATCGACTTCCTGCTCATCCTGGGCGAGCTGTTCACCTGTGTCGTCTACGGGCAGCTCATCCTGGAGAACGCGAAGATCACCAACGTCGACAGGGACCTCCTGGACCAGATCTTCGACTTCATGGTGCGCGACTTCTCGAAGTA
>CAYZKT010000256.1:0-2425 GCA_964478885.1 uncultured Syntrophaceae bacterium
GTCAACCGCTGCGAGACGATCGGCCACCTCGGCAGCTCCAACGTGGATAATGAAGAATGCTGGCTGATGAGCGTGGCCTGCCGGTCGATGGGGCTCGTCTACATCGATCATCAGGCCAGGGTCTGACACAGCCCCTCGGTAGCGGCTCTGGGAGAGTCGTTCGGGCGCGGTTCGATGACGAACCACTACATCGACCTGAAGAACAGCGACGTGATCCTCATCATGGGGAGCAACGCCGCGGAGCACCACCCCATCGCGTTCAAGTGGATTCTGCGCGCCAAGGAGAACGGGGCGCGGCTGATCCACGTCGACCCCCGCTATACGCGGACGTCGGCCCGCTGCGATTACCATGTCCCCCTGCGATCCGGGACGGACATCGCCTTCCTCGGCGGGATGATCCACTACATTCTGACCCACAAGAAGGAGTTCCGCGATTACGTCGTCAACTACACCAACGCCTCCTTCATCGTGAGCGAGAATTTTTATTTCAAGGACGGCCTCTTCTCGGGTTACGATTCGAAGGCCAGGAAGTACAGCAAGGACACGTGGGTCTTCGACAAGGACGCCAGGGGGATCCCCATGCGGGACATGACCCTCACCCATCCCCGCTGCGTCTTCCAGCTGATGAAGAAGCACTACTCCCGCTACACCATGGAGAAGGTGTCCAGCATCACGGGCGTCTCCAGGGAGGACCTGACGAAGGTCTATGCGGAATACAGCGCCACGGGCGTCAAGGACAAGGCCGGGACGGAATGTTACGCTTTGGGCTGGACGCACCACACGACGGGCAGCCAGATCATCCGGACCATGTCGATCATCCAGCTTCTGCTGGGCAACATGGGCATTGCGGGCGGCGGCGTGAACGCGCTGCGAGGCGAGCCCAACGTCCAGGGTTCGACGGATCACTGCATCCTCTACGGCAACCTGCCGGGATATCTGAAGATGCCCGTCGCGTCACAGGACACCCTGGCCAAGTACCTCGAAAAGTGCACACCGAAATCGAGCGACCCCCAGTCGGCGAACTACTACCAGAACTACCCGAAGTTCTTCGTCAGCTTCCTGAAGTCCCTGTTCCACGACAAGGGGACGAAGGAAAACGGCTTCGGCTACTCCTGGCTGCCCAAGATGGACGACGGCGTCGCCTATTCCCTGATGCACCTCTTCGACGAGATGTACAAGGGGAAGATCAAGGGCCTCTTCGCCGTCGGCACCGACCCGGCCGTCAGTTCCCCCAACACGGCCAAGGTCCGCAAGGCCCTCGAGAACCTCGACTGGCTCGTGGGCGAGAACATCTTCGACAACGAGACCTACTGCTTCTGGAAGGGCCCCGGCGTCGACCCCTCGAAGGTCAAGACGGAGGTCTTCCTCCTGCCCGCCTCGGCCTCGATGGAGAAGGAAGGAAGCCAGAGCAACAGCGGCCGGTGGGTCCAGTGGAAGTACAAGGCCGCCGAGGCCCCCGACGACGCGATCCCCGTCGGCGAGATCACGATCAAGATCCTGGATGCCGTCAGGGCCCTTTACGCGAAGGAAGGCGGAGCGTGCCCCGAGCCCATCCTGAATTTGAAGTGGGACTACAAGGACTCGAAGGGCCGCTTCGACGTCCTGAAGGTGGCCAAGCAGATCAACGGCCACTTCCTCAGGGACACGGTCATCGAGGACAAGGCGAAGGGCACGAAGACGCAATTCAAGAAGGGCCAGCTCGTGCCGACCTTCGGCATGCTCGCCGACGACGGTTCGACGGCGGGCGGAAACTGGATCATGGCCGGGAGCTTCGACGCCAACGGGTTCAACAAGATGGCCAAGCGCGGCAAGGACGACCCGACGGGCCTGGGTCTCTACCCCAACTGGTCCTATGCCTGGCCGGTCAACCGGCGGATCATCTACAACCGGGCCTCCTGCGATCTCAACGGCAAGCCCTACAACCCCAAAAGAAAGCTGCTCGAGTGGACCGGTGAGACCTGGGTCGGCGACGTCCCCGACGGGCCCTGGCCTCCCCAGGCGGACAAACAGAAGGGGAAATACCCCTTCATCATGAAGCAGGACGGCCTCGGCGCCCTCTTCGGGCCGGGGATGGCCGAAGGCCCCTTCCCGGAGCACTACGAGCCCCTGGAAGGCCCGCTCAGCAAGAACCCCCTGTCCGGCCAGTTGATCAATCCTGCGATCAAGTTCTTCAACAGCGACATGGACAAGGTGGCCAACGCCGACGGGAAGTTCCCGTACGTCTGCACCACCTACTCCTGCACCGAGCACTGGTGCTCGGGCGCCCTCACGAGATGGCAGGCCTGGCTCCTCGAGGCGATGCCGGAGCTCTACGTCGAGATCGGCGAGCCCCTGGCGAAGGAGAAGGGCATCGAGAACGGTGAGAGGGTCCGGGTGACCTCCGTGCGCGGCAACGTGGAGTGTGTGGCCATGGTCACGAAACGCT
>CAYZKT010000256.1:2435-3502 GCA_964478885.1 uncultured Syntrophaceae bacterium
ATGGTTATGGGAATGTTTAAGGGCATGGGGTCCGGGTTTACACCGTGGGCGGGAACGTGGTATTCGTGGGCATGGTGACGAAGCGGTTCCGGCCCTTCCTGGTCGAGGGCAAGACGGTTCACCAGGTCGGCCTGCCGTTCAATTACGGCTGGTTGCACCCCAAGGACGGAGGCGACAGCACAAACTTCCTGACGCCCACCGTGGGTGATGCCAACACGTTCTGCCCCGAGTACAAGGCATTCATGGTCAACGTGACGAAGATATAGGAGAGAGGCTATGCAGGCGACGGAGATCGTAAAGCTGATCGATACGACGAAATGCACGGCCTGCCGCGGCTGCCAGGTCGCGTGCAAGCAGTGGAACGAAATGCCCGGGAAGAGGACCCGCAACTTCGGGAGCTACCAGAACCCCCCCGACCTGCAGTGGAACACCTGGACGCTCATCCGCTTCCAGGAACACGTGGACTCGAAGGGGAATTTCAAATGGCTCTTCCGCAAGGACGGCTGCATGCACTGCACCGATGCGGCCTGCGTGAAGGTCTGCCCGTCGGGGGCTCTCTTCTACACGGAATTCGGCACCGTCGGGCTGAAGGAGGACCTCTGCATCGGATGCAAGAACTGTGTGGCGGCCTGCCCCTTCGAGGTCCCCAGGTACGACGGGGAGAAGGACCGCATCACCAAGTGCGACCTCTGCCACACGCGGCTCCAGGCGGGCCGGCAGCCGGCCTGCGTGCTGTCCTGCCCCACGGGGGCCCTGACGATCGGACGCAAGGACATGATGCTCAAGGCGGCCGAAAAGCGGGTGGAGGAACTCGGGGGCGATGCCAACGTCTACGGCGACAAGTTCGTCGGCGGGACTCACGTGCTCTACGTCCTCAGCGAGAAACCGGAGGTCTACGACGCGCTGCCAAAGAGCCCCTCGGTACCGCTGTCGATCATCGTCTGGAAAGACTTCTTTAAGCCCCTCTCGCTGCTTGCGGCGGGGGGCATTCTGGCGGGTTCGTTCCTGCACTACCTGATCAAGGGGCCCAAGCTGCCCTACGACGATGCCGGGACAGGCAAGAAGGA
>CAYZKT010000257.1:0-3435 GCA_964478885.1 uncultured Syntrophaceae bacterium
TTCTCCATCAACATGCTGACCATGTTCGCCATGGTGCTGGCCATCGGCCTGCTCGTCGACGACGCCATCGTCGTCGTGGAGAACGTGGAGCGAATCATGAGCGAGGAGGGCCTCTCGCCCCGGGAGGCCACGGCGAAGTCCATGGACCAGATCACGAGCGCCCTGATCGGCATCGGGCTCGTGCTCTCGGCGGTCTTCGGCCCCATGGCCTTCTTCCCCGGCTCGACGGGCGTCATCTACCGCCAGTTCTCGGTCACGGTCATCTCCTCCATGCTCCTCTCGGTGCTGGTGGCCCTGATCCTGACGCCGGTGCTCTGCGCGACCCTTCTCAAGCCGGTGCCCAAGGGGCACGAGCCGGCGGAAAACGCCGTCTGGTTCCTGCGCCCCTTTTTCCGCTGGTTCGACAGCCGGTTCTTTCGCATCCGCGATCTGTACATGCGCCTGGTCCGCCGTTCCATCGCGAACAAGCTGCGGTACCTGGCCGTCTTCGTCCTCATCGTGGCGGCCATGGGAATCCTGTTCCTCCGCATGCCCACGGCCTACCTCCCCGACGAGGACCAGGGGATCCTGCTGGTGCAGGCCATGCTTCCTGCCAACTCGACCCTGGAGCAGACCGAGGAGGTGATGAAACGGGTCCGGACCTATTTCTTCGATAACGAGAAAGAGGCGGTGGAAGCCGTGTTCACCATTTCCGGCATCAGTTTTTCGGGCCGGGGGCAGAACGCGGGGTTTTCCTTCATCAAGCTCAAGGACTGGGACCTCCGTGATCGGGCGGATCTTCGGGTCACGGCCCTGGCCGGAAGGGCCATGGGGGAGTTCTCGAGGATCCGCAACGCCATGGTGTTCGCCTTCGCGCCACCGGCCGTGGTGGAGCTGGGGCAGGCCAAGGGGTTCGACTTCCAGCTGCTGGACCGCGGAGGCCTGGGCCACGCCAGGCTCATGGAAGCCCGCAACCAGATCCTCGGCATGGCGGCCGGGGACCGGGTCATGACGAAGGTCCGCCCCAACGGCCTGGAGGACGTGCCCGAGTACCGCGTCGACGTGGACTGGGAGAAGGCCGGCGCCCTGGGCGTGCCGATCGCCTCGATCCACCACACGATCGCGGCGGCCTTCGGGAGCGCCTACGTCAACGACTTCATCCAGGCAGGCCGCGTCAAGCGCGTCTACGTCCAGGCCGACGCCCCGTACCGCATGCTGCCCACCGACCTGGAGAGGCTCCACGTGCGCAACACCGCGGGCCGGATGGTGCCCTTCTCCTCCTTTGCCACGGGCCACTGGACGTCGGGCTCCCCGAAGCTGGAGCGGTTCAACGGCTTCCCGTCCATCAACATCCTGGGCGAGGCGGCGCCGGGCCGGAGCTCCGGCGAGGCCATGCAGGCTATGGAGGGCTTCGTCCGGGAGCTGCCCCAGGGCGTCGGCTACGACTGGCAGGGGCTGTCCTACCAGGAGCGGATGTCCAGCTCCCAGGCCCCCCTGCTGTACGCCTTTTCCATCTTCGTGATCTTTTTGTGCCTGGCGGCGCTCTACGAGAGCTGGCCCATCCCCATCTCGGTCCTGCTGGTATTGCCCCTGGGGGTCATCGGCGGGGTCATCGCTTCCAGCACGCGGGGACTGCCCAACGACGTGTACTTCCAGATCGGCCTGCTGTCCACGCTGGGGCTGACGACAAAGAACGCCATCCTGATCGTCCAGTTCGCCAAGGCGGGCGTCGAGCAGGGGATGGGGCTGGTGGAAGCCACCCTGGAGGGTGCGAGACTTCGCTTCCGCCCGATCATCATGACCTCGCTGGCTTTCGGGTTCGGCGTGCTGCCGCTGGCCGTGGCGACCGGCGCCGGCGCGGGGGCCCAGAACGCCATCGGCACGGGAGTGCTGGGCGGCATGGTGACCGCCACGGTCCTGGTGATCATCTTCGCGCCCCTCTTCTTCGTGCTCGTCGAGACGTTCCTCGGCAAGGGCCGCAGGGGGACTGCCGTCGCGTCCGGCGGCGGCCGTCCGTCCCTGGCGGCGCTGAAAGAAAGGCTCTCGGGCATGAGGGAGCGGCTGTCCGGGAAGCGCACGGGCACGGAAACAACCATGACAGACGATGGGACTCCATCAGAGGATCGATGATATGAGCAGGACACTCCTTCTTATCCTGATCGCTGCCTTCCTGGGGGGATGCTCCCTGGCGCCGACGTACACGCGCCCGGAGGCCCCCGTTCCTGCCTCTTGGCCGGCCTCAGCGGGTCCACAGGCGGACAAAACGAAGGAGGCCGCTGCGGATGTCCCGTGGAAAGAATTTATCGTCGACGAGAAGCTGCAGAAGGTCGTCGGGCTGGCGCTTTCCAACAACCGCGACCTGCGCGTGGCCGCCCTGAACGTCGAACGGACGCAGGCCCTGTACCGCATCCAGCGCGCCGAGCTGCTGCCGTCCGTGAACGCCGGCGCGGTCTTCAGCAAGGAGCGGGTGCCCGGCATTCTTTCGCAGAGCGGACAGCCGAAGACGACGGAGCTCTACAACGTCAACGTGGGCATCAGCCAGTGGGAGATCGATCTCTTCGGCCGCATCCGCAATCTCAGCGATGCGGCCCTCGAGCAGTACTTCGCCGTGGAGCAGGCCCGAGTTAGCGCGCAGATCGCGCTGTTGGCCGAGGTGGCCAACGTCTACCTCGCCCTTGCCGCGGACCGCGAAAACCTCGAGCTGGCCCGGTCGACCCTCGAGACGCAGCTGCAGACCTACGAGATGATCCGCCGCCGCGCCGAGGTGGGCGCTTCGTCCGATCTCGACCTGCGCCAGGCCCAGACCCGGGCGGACGCGGCGCGGGTCGACATCGCCCGGTACACGAGCCAGGTGGCCCTCGACGAGAACGCGCTGCGGCTCCTGGTCGGGTCCCCGGTGCCCCCCGAGCTTCTGCCCGACGCGCTGGACGGCGTGGCGGCGCCCCGCGACTTCACCCCCGGCCTGCCCTCCGAGGTGCTGCAGCGCCGCCCCGACATCCTGCAGGCCGAAGCTCAGCTGCGGGCGGCCCACGCGAACATCGGCGCGGCCCGGGCGGCCTTTTTCCCCCGCATCGCGCTCACGACGAGCATCGGCACCACGAGCGACCAGCTCTCCGGGCTCTTCAAGTCCGGCTCCGAGACCTGGTCCTTCATTCCGCAGATCGTCATGCCGATCTTCGACGCCCGGACGTGGGCGGCCTACGACGTGACGAAGGTGGACCGGGAGATCGCCCTGGCCCGGTACGAGAAGGCGATCCAGGCGGGATTCCGGGAAGTGGCCGACACCCTGGCCCAGCGCGAAACCCTGGGGGATCAGCTGCAGGCCCAGCAGTCGCTCGTGGAGGCCTCGGAGGTCGGCTACCGCCTCTCCGATGCGCGCTACACGAGGGGGATCGACAGCT
Source organism: uncultured Syntrophaceae bacterium (assembly GCA_964478885.1). GTDB lineage: Bacteria > Desulfobacterota > Syntrophia > Syntrophales > UBA2192 > UBA2192. The sequence goes on from CAYZKT010000257.1 coordinate 3,381, forward strand.
ACCTGCGCGTCCTGGACGCGCAGCGCTCGCTCTACAGCGCGCAGCAGGGGCTCAT
>CAYZKT010000258.1:0-275 GCA_964478885.1 uncultured Syntrophaceae bacterium
AAGCGACATGAAACGGTACCTCCCTCCTCAAAGTAGTCTATTCGGTCTGTCCGGTGAGGCAGTTATGAGTTATGAGTGTTGAGTTATGAGCCGTACGTTATGAGTTATGAGTTTTGAGCCGTACGTTATGAGTTTTGAGTTGTGAGTTACAAATGGGGAAACGGGGCCGGGGCGACCCTTTTTTCTAACTTACCCCAATGCCCCCGCGGCCCCCCCCCCCCTAACTTAAAAACCCCCCTCCCCCCCGTGGCAAATGGGGGGTGTGGGGGGTTTTT
>CAYZKT010000258.1:285-3433 GCA_964478885.1 uncultured Syntrophaceae bacterium
GGTTTTCGTTTGTTTTGTCATTGCGAGGAGCGTAGCGACGAAGCAATCTCAAGTATCTGTCTCAACCGTGGATTGCCGCGCCTCGCGAGGCTCGGCTCGCAATGACTATTTCTTTCGATGTCTTCACTCAGGCTCTTCTTCCACTTCTTCCACTTCCGCCACTTCTGTCACTTCTTCAGATGATTCCCTTCCCCTCGAGCTCCTTGAGTTTCGCGGGGCCATAGCCCAGGTACTTCAGGTAGATCTGCCCGTTGTCGTAGCCCACGGGGCGGCAGGCCCACTTCGTCCGCGGCGGCGTCTCCGTGGCCTTCCACTGGGACTGGGCGCAGAGGACGGAACCGTAGACAGGGTCCTGGACCGGCGCGAAGATGCCGCGGTCCTGCCAGTTCTCGTCGTGCATCGCCTTCCAGGGCGACACGATCTCGGCCACGACCGGCGTGATCGGGGCCAGGCGCCCGCTCTTGGCGTACTCGACGGATTTCTGCGTCAGCTCCTCGCTCGAGTACTTCACGGTCTCCGGGTTGATCCGGGACTGGTAGTCGAGCTGCCAGTCCTTCTTCATGAAGGGAGCCAGCGTCGTCCACTCCTCGGCCTTCCACTCGTCGTACTTGCCGATGATGTCGACGAAGGCCTTCCACATCTCCAGCCTCAGGCCTCCCAGGAACACGCCGCCGTCCTTCGTCGGGAAGAACCCGTAGAGCCACAGCGCCGTGTCGAGGCTGCCGAAGCGCTCGGCAACGACGCCGGCGTGGGCGTACCACATGAGCTGGTAGTCCGCGAGCCGGCTGTAGGCCTCGGGCGTGCAGATGTCGATGGCCTGCCCCTCGCCCGTCTTGTTGCGGTGGTACAGGGCGGAGAGGATCCCCATGGCGCCGAAGGTTCCCGAGACGGCCCAGGCGATGTGCGGCCCGGCCTTGGTGGGAACGGCCCAGGGCATGTCCTTCACCGTCTTGCCCTCGGGGAGCACCTCGCCCGTGCAGTACTGGATCCCGGAGCGCGCCTGGGCGACGTTGTCGTAGTCGAACTGCTTGCGGCTGCTGTCGGGGCCGAACTGCCCGTAGCCCGTGATGGAGCACATGATAAGCCGCGGGTTGAGCTTCGCCAGCTCCTCGTACCCCACGCCCCAGCCGTCCATCGTCCCCGCGGGGTAGGTCTCGATGAGGACGTCGGCGCCCCCGACGAGGCACTTGAAGATCTCGCGGCCTTCGGGGGTCTCCATGTTCAGGGTCACATGGTGCTTGTTGCGCCCCTCCTGGAGATAGGCAAGCCCCGTGTCCTTCACCATGATGCCGCCGGGGGAGTAGGTCCGGACCAGGTCCCCTCCCGGGGGCTCGATACGGATGGTCTCGGCGCCGAGCTCGGCCAGCATGGAGGAGCAGAAGCAGCCCGCCATGCTGCGGGAGCTCAGGTCGATCACGACGAGGTCATCGAGTGCCTCGGGCTTCTCGAAACTTTTGGCAGGGTCGTCCATGGAGCGGACGTGATCCGCCCAGGCCGCCCATTTCGCTCTCTTGTAGTCTGCCATGGCTCATCACCTCCTTAAAATGGCGCCGGACTGGCCATCCCAGTCGGACGGCGGCCTGCGGCCCTGCTGGTCCTTCCACTTCCCGAGCACCCCGTGACCGTAGAGCTCCTTGAGCTGCTGTTCGCTGCGCCCCAGGATTCTCGTCATGATGTAGTCGTTGTCGAACCCGACGGGCCTCACCGACCAGCGGTGCTTGGGGGGGGTTTTGGACATGTTGATGGGGATCTCGTGGTCCATGTACTGGCCGTACATGGGGTCGTCGATCTCCTTGACGGCGCCTCGTACCCGGCGGTTCGGGTCCTCGCACTCGTCCTTGGCCGTGAAGACCCGGGATGCCGCATACCCGTGCTTGACGCCGAGTTGCTCAACCTCGTCGGCCGTCTTGCCGGCCGCCCAGTCGGAGATGATCTTGAGGATGGCGAGAGTGTTCTCGTCCTTCAGGCGGGTCGCGTGGTCCCTGAACCGCGGGTCGGCGGCCAGTTCGGGCTTCCCCATGGCGGCGCAGAGGCCCTTGAACTCGTCCGGCGCCGGCGCGGCGAGGGCCACGAAATTGCCGTCCTTGCAGTAGAACGTGTCGGCGGGGCAGATGCACTGGTCCCGGTTCCCCGAGGGCTCGGCGTGCTTCTGGGTCACCTGTTGGTAGGGCCAGACCCAGCCCATGGCCCGCATGATGTTCTCGCTCTGGGACATCTCGATGTACTGCCCCTTGCCCGTGCGCTTGCGGTGGTGCAGCGCCGAAAGGACGGCCACCTCGCCCATCATGGCCCCGAAGACGTCGCAGATCCAGATGCTCTGCTTCAGGGGGGGCTTGCCGTCGAAGCTCGAGAGCCAGGCGTACCCGGAAAGCGCCTGAGCGGCGCCGTCGTTGGAGGGACGGTCTTCCTCGGCATAGCGGCCCCACTGGCCGAAGCCGTTTTTCTCGAGGTAGATGATGCCGGGGTTGACCTTCCGGATCTCCTCGTAGCCGATGTTCCATCGGTTGGTGACGGCGGGACGCAGGTTGAACTCGACCACGTCGGACTTGGCGCAGAGTTCCTTGAAGATCTGCTGTGCCATGTCGATGTGCAGGTCCAGGGCCATGTAGTACTTGTCGGGGTTGATGTGGATGAACATGGGCCCCTGCTCCCTGTAGAACCACCCGAAGGGGTTCAGCGAGCGGGTCACGTCGCCCACGGGGGGCAGTTCGATCTTGATGACCTCGGCGCCCAGTTCGGCGAGAAAGGACGGGCCCGCGGGGCCGAACAGCAGCGTGCAGACTTCGAGGACGCGAAGGCCGCTGAGCGGGCCGGGCCTCTTGTTCTTGGTCTCGGCGTAATTCTTGAAGGCAGTCATAAAGTTCCCTCCTTTGAAGACCGCAGCGATTGAATGCGGGATCCAGATCGTTCCCATCGATAGCCCTGGCAGTGGAAAATCCGACTCTATGACCCGGGACTCACCTCCTTTCACTTCTTCACATTTCGAAGCGTCGGTCGTTTGTAAACGTCACGTGCACGGCAGCGGATAGGAGACTCAGGGTCCAGGAGAACAGGGTCCGTGGAATTGCCATGACCAGACAGACGAAACAGACCGGATAGACGGAACGGACGGACCAGACTAAGTTGACACGGCAAGCGGCACGGCAGG
>CAYZKT010000259.1:0-3433 GCA_964478885.1 uncultured Syntrophaceae bacterium
AGAAATTTTCCGGGCTTATCCAGCAGGTTATCGAAGATTTCCGGGCAAAGCGGCTCTCCGACATGGAGTACCTGGCTCGGGTCGGGGAGATACGCCACAAGGTCGTGACTCGTCAGCATGACGACATGCCCGATAAACTGTCGGGAAATGAAGATGCCATGGCATATTATGGCGTGCTGAAGCCTTTTCTCTCGGAGCATCCGCTGGCCCCAGGGATGTGCGACTCCATTGCCGCTGAAACCGCGCTGGCCATACAATCCATACTGAGCCGCCATTGGAAGGTACAGTTCTGGGACGATGAAGACGCCCGGAACCGGGCTATCAATGACATCGACGATTACCTCTTCGACGAGGTGAAAGGCAAAAGGGGAGTTGCGTTGAGCGAGGAGCAGATGGACGCACTCATCGAGCGGACCATGCAGGTGGCGAAAAGCAGGAGCGGCAAGTGAGCGCACCCCGCGGCAGCGTCCCCTACGGCAAGGAAACCATTGAATTCAGTATCTTCCACGTCGACCGGAAGACTATGGAAATCGCCGTTCACCCCGACCGGACCGTCGTTGTCAAAGCGCCGGTCGGGGTCGATCATGACAGGATAAGGGCAAGGGTAGCCCGACGCGCAGGGTGGATCGCCAGGCAGCTCGATTACTTCCGGCAATTCGAGCCCCGGACGCCGATGAGACGTTACATAGGCGGAGAAACGCACCTGTACCTCGGCCGGCGCTATCGTCTCAAAATCGTCCGTGGCAAACGCGATAGCGTCAAACTGACGAGAGGGTACTTTGAGATCGAAATCAAAGGAGGCATTTCCCCGGAAAAGGTCAAAGACCTGCTGGAGGAATGGAATCGAAACAGGGCGGAGGAAATTTTTCGCGAGGGTTTCGACCGGTGCTGGTTGCTCCTTGGAAAGGGTTGTTCGACAAAGCCGAAGCTGCGGATCATGCCCCTGCGGAAACGCTGGGGCAGTTTATCCGCAAAGGGAAGACTTACCCTGAATCTTGACCTGATCCGCGCTCCCCGGGAATGCATCGATTACGTCATCACTCATGAATTGAGCCATCTGCGACACAAGAATCATGGCCCGGGATTTTACAGTCTGCTGGACAAGCTGATGCCCGACTGGGAGAAAAGGAAGCACAGGCTGGAAGTCACTCTGGCCTGATTTATTTTTATAATCGACAGCATGCGCATAATATGACTGCTGCAAATAAAAAACCCGACAGGAGAAAATCCCGGCGGGCTTTTTATCTCTTGTCTCAGAGCCTGCTGCCTGCCCGGGCGGCGGCTAGACGATCGGCTCGCCGTCGTTGATCCGCTCGTAGGCGCGGATGTAGGCGGCGATCATGTTCTCGAGCCGGTAGCGCTGACGCGTCTCGCGCATGATCCGCTTGATCTGCGGCTCGCGGACCTCGGGCGGGCGGCGGTGGAAGCGCACGCTGTTCTCGAGGCCGTACCACAGCCCGCGGGCATCGTAGTCCCGGAACAGAAAGCCGTTGCCCACGTCCTGGGGGGCCCCGGAGATCTTGAGGCGAAGCTCCCGGATCTTGTCGTGGTAGCCCCCCGTGTCGCGGTTGGTCGCCGTGGCGCCGAAGATGTTGCCCACCTGGTCGATCTGGCCGCAGGGCTCGTACAGCGAGGCCCCGAAGACGTCGCTCGCCGCGGCGTAGCCCAGCATGCAGAGCTCCTCGCTGAAGGGCTGGTAGGCGATCCGCCCCCCCGAGGAGTAGGCGATCCGCCCCAGGATCTCCACGTGGGCGCGGTCTTTGCCGACGCCGTCGCCCACGATGGCGATCTGGACATCGGGGTGGTCGATTGCGAAGGGGCCGGCCACCTGCTCGAGCAGCTCCACGCCCTTCTGCGTGGGGTCGAGGCGGGAGGGCCAGAACAGCAGGATCGCGTCGGGGTCGACGTTCAACCCCATCCGCTTCTGGAACTCGATGCGGTTGATGCGCTTGGCCTTCAGGACGTCGTCGTCGGGGCCGAATTTCTCGACGCAGAAATCGCAGCGCTCCGGGTACATGTAGGCCGGCGGTGCGTTGATGATGGCGATGGCCGTGCCGTGGAAGTACTTGGCCTTCACCTCCGTCCTCACGCCGGGAGGCACGAGGGGCCGGTCCATGAAGTAGTCGTAGACCACCTCCTTGAGGAACTGCTCGCCTACGAAGTTGACCAGCGTCGCGTTCTTGATGGCCGTGGCCTGGCTGTCGATGCAGCGCCTGCCGTACTCCTCGGAGTGGTAGAGGTTCTCCGAGAAGTCCTCCATGTCGACGCCGAAGAGCATGTCCAGGGGGATGTGGCCCGTGAAGACGTTGTGGACCGTGTGCAGGACGGGGACGCCCCGGGCCTTCAGGTAGGCATTGATGATCCCGCCCGCCATCCAGTCGTGGGTGTGGACGATGAGACGGCCTCCGTGTCGGGCGCTCACGCCCTTGATGACGTTGTTGACGATCTCGCGCTGGAACTCGGCGGCGTTGAGCAGGGGATTGCCCCCGTAGGCGCTGAGCAGATCGGAGAACACGCCCGAGCTGACGAGGTGGATCTTCTCGGGGTCGATCTTGTAGCGGACCTCCCGCCACTGCTGCGCACTGAGCTTGGATTCGCGCTGGAAGCGTTTCTTGAGGTTCAGGACGGCCAGGTGGACATCCACGCCGCGCTCCGTCAGTCCTTCGCACAGGGCCGAGATGACTTCGCCCTGCCCGCCGCTCTTACCCGAGATGTACTTGGCGAGACCCCCCAGGTCCTCCGGGAGCCGGCCGGTCTCGGGCGTGACGATGAGAACGGCGGGCTTCTCCTTGCGCGTGAGGATCTCGAAGCGGAAGATGGTGACCGTTAGGATGTCGATCTTGCGCGTCAGGATGTGGACGGCGCTCGCGAGCGACTCGCCGTAGGGGTTTTCGTAGGCGCCCAGGGACGTTTCCCCGCCGCTGCGCTTGTGGATGAAGAACAGGTGGTCCGCCGCGGTCAGGTGGCGCCAGTGGGTGAGCAGTTCGCCGCCTGCCTTCCGGGCGATGTCCTCCATCTTTTCGATGTCCCGGAAGAGATCGATCTGCGCGGGGTCGTCGAGCCAACCGCCCGTCTGCGCCCCCATCGCGGCCCGGTCGGCGCTGTCCGGCGCGGGGACGTCGAACACGGGGCAGGCGTCGGCCGGGACGGCCCGGGCCCGTTCCGTCGGCGTGACGACTTCGACGGCCGGGAACTCCGGGAGGGCCTCGGCAAGGCCCCGCCAGAACTCGTGGCTGCCCGGGTCCTGCGCGCCGAGGGTTTCCATGTTGTAGCCGAGAAGCAGGGTCGATCCGGCGCTCATTGCGATGCGCTCGAGATACGCCCGGGGCGTGGGGACATTGTGCGCGAAGCCGGAGCCGAGTGGTTGGTTTAAACCCGGTCCCCCGGGAACCGGTCCAAGTTCCCCCCCCGCCCCCGTAAACCGTTACGGGGG
>CAYZKT010000260.1:0-3429 GCA_964478885.1 uncultured Syntrophaceae bacterium
TGGAGCGCAAGCAGGCGACAGACGAGGATATAAAGTCGGTCTTCGGCCTCATCGGCAGATACGACGGCATCCCCTATGCCCTGGGCCGGGCGAGGACCATCATCGCCGAAGGCAAGGCGCGGCTCGTCCCCTTCCAGGACGGCGAGGCGAAGGCGGCGCTCCTGGCCATGGCCGACTTCATCGCCGATCGCACCCTGTAATAGGCAGGGTACCGGGTCCAGGGTACCGGGTCCAGGCAGGATCAAAAAACAACGACAAAACATCAAAAGGACCGGGAAGATGATTTCCCGGTCCTTTTCTGTTTTCCCACTGTTTGACTATTGAGGTTTAATCCCTGCTGCTTTCGCGATACGCGCCGAGGCCTCCATCTCGCTGCGTACGAAACGCGCGAAGTCTGCCTGGGTCAGGCTCATCGGCTCGAATCCGAGTTTGGCGAATTCCCCGCGCAAATCAGGAGAGGAAATGGCTCGAGCCACATCTTACGCAATCTTGTCCACGACGCGGGCGGGGGTGCCGGCAGGCGCCCAAATGCCCCACCAGGTGGTATCCGCGACATCCACAACACCGGCTTCCGCTACGGTCGGCACCGAAGGCAACCCGTCATTTCGCTTGGAGCCGGTCACGCCAAGCGCAACAAGCTTGCCCTCCCGAACGGGCTTCAGCGCAATGGCCATCGGCGGAAACCAGTAGGTCGTCTGGCCGGTCATCGCGGCGGCATTCGCCTCCGGCCCTCCCTTGTAATGGACATGCATGACATCGATGCCAGCCGCCATCTTGAATTTTTCGGCGACGAAATGCGTGCCGCTTCCGCTGCCTGCTGTGCCGTACTTCAGCTGGCCAGGCCGTACCTTTGCGGCCGCAATCAATGCGGAAACGGATTTCACTCCCGATGACGGTCCTGTGACGAGGACGTAGGGCTGCGAGGCAAGCGGCGCAATATCAATGAAATCCTTCACGGGGTCATAGGGAAGCTTCGCGTACAGCACCGGACTCGCCGCGTAGGCAGACCCCGTGATCAGCAGGGTGTATCCGTCCTTGGGTGCCTTTGCAGCCACATCGGTTGCAGCAACAACACCCGCTGAGGTGAGATTCTCCACCACGACGGGTTTGTTCCAGAGTTCAGAGAGCTTCAGGCTTACCGCACGGGCAATGAGATCCGTGGCGCTCCCTGCCGTGAACGGAACGATGACCCGCACCGGCTTTGCCGGGTAGTCCTGGGCGTATGCGCCTGCGGCAAAGCAGACGGCGGCACAGGAAAATGCAATGATTCTTGTGATTTTCATGGCTCCCTCCTGAATGCCTACGTTGATGGCTGTTTCTTAATACAACGTCCGAACGCCGGGCGAACCGCCCTGAGTCGATACCATGGAAATCTGCCGGTTACACCAAGGCGTGTGGCACTCCGAAAGGCAAGAGGGAAAAAGGTTGGATGATGGGTTTCGGATGGAATGTTTGAATAAATATGCTCTTAATTACACGGGCCGTCAAGAAGATATGTGGCGATGGAATCGGTGAGCTTCTGAAAACGCAAGTGAGGGACTTGCGGTTGAAAAGGGGCATTCTCAGCCGAAGAGCAATAATCATGCGTTCAGGAAGGCATACAAAACCTGCCCGGCTTGAGATCCATCATCAGGCCGCGTTTCGTTTGCGGCCGGTAATCCTCATGCGCGATCTCGACTGCAGTCACTTTACGTTGCAGCTCCTAATCCCGCTTCCTCCCCGGCCCCTTTCCCCTAGATGATGTACAGTCCCTTCTTCTCGGCAATTTCGCCCAGGTCGCCCGCGCGGACCATGGCAACGGCCCTGGGCAGGCCCTCCAGGATGTCGCGCGCCGTGATGCCGTCCTCGCCCTTGCCTGCCGCGGCGATGTCCCCCGCCAGCCCGTGGATGAACACGCCGGCTCTCACCGCTTCCTGGATGGGCAGCCCCAGGCCGAACATGGCCCCGATGGCCCCCGTCAGGACGTCGCCCGACCCCGCCGTGGCCATTCCCGAGTTGCCGCTCATGTTGACGAAGACGCGGCCGTCAGGGAAGCCGATGAGTGTGTGGGCCCCCTTGAGGACGATGATGGAATCGAGAGCGGCCGCCGTCTCCTGGAGGATGCCGAGGGGATCTCTTTCAATGACGTCGACGCTCTTGCCTGTGATGCGGGCCATCTCGCCCGCGTGGGGCGTGAGGACCGTCTCGTAGCGGCGCTTCCTGAGAAACCGGGGGTTCTTCGCAACGGCCGTGATCCCGTCGCCGTCGATGAGAATGGGCTTCTCGATCTTTGCCGCAAGCTCGCGGACGAGCTTCTGCGTCTCCTCGGCAAGGGAGAGTCCCGGGCCCAGCACAACGAGGTCCACGCGACTCGCCAGCTCAAGCAAAGCCGTCTTGTTGCGCAGGGCGATGCTCCCCGATGCGGTTTCCCGCTGGGGGACGAAGACGATCTCGCCCGCCTGCGCGGCCAGCCCCGGGATCACCGACGCGGGCGCAGCCAGGCGCGAGTAGCCCCCTCCCGCCTTCAGGAAGGACAGCGCCGAAAACGCGGGGGCCCCGTAGTAGCCGGCGGCCCCCGCGACGAAGAGAACGTCGCCGAAGTCCCCCTTGTGGCCCCAGGCCTTGCGGCCGGGGAGCGGGTGCGGGTCGTTGACCTCCAGGGCGATCGACTCGGAGTCGTAGAGCTCGGGGGGGAAGGAGATGTGCGTCACGTAGAGTTTCCCCCCGAAGAGGAACCCGGGGTAGAGGAGGTTGCCCCGTTTCGGCAGGCCGAAGGTCACCGTGGCCGCCGCCCGGATGGCCGTTCCCATCACGGCTCCCGTGTCGCCGTTGATCCCCGAGGGGATGTCGAGGCTGAAGACGGGCTTGCCAAGCGCATTGACGAGTTCGATCACCTCCCGGTGAAGGCCCTCCACGTCGCGGTCCAGCCCGGTGCCGAAGAGGGCGTCGATGACGGCGTTGGACTGCAGGATGTAGTTCCGCACGTCGTCGACGGTCTCCACCGGCCGGACGTCGACGGCGAGGTTGAGGAGCATGTCCAGGTTCTTGCGCGCGGCCCCCCTGTAGCGGTTTTTCTCGGCCAGGAGGAAGACCTTTACGATGCCGCCGCCCGAGTGGAGCTTCCGGGCCACGACGAATCCGTCGCCGCCGTTGTTGCCCCCGCCGCACAGGACGGCGAAGCGCCGCCCCGCAATGTCCGTCTCGCCGGCCAGCGCGTAATAGGCGGCGATCCCGGCGTTCTCCATGAGGATCTCGTCGGGAATGCCCAGCTTCTCGATGGCGTAGCGGTCCATCGCCCTCATCTCTTCCGTCGTGGCAACCTTCATGTTCTTATCCCTCTCAGGCAATCCATCTGTCTGAATCCTGAGCTCAGCACAACAGTTTTGCCGGCGATCAAGCGCTTTGCGACGGTTCTAAGCTCCCTCCACTGCTCCGCCACAAACTCGCCCT
>CAYZKT010000261.1:0-3419 GCA_964478885.1 uncultured Syntrophaceae bacterium
CGAAGGCGAAGAAGGCGCTCGCCAAGCTGGGAGCCAAGGTGGAGATCGAGGACGCCCTCGCCCTGGAAGTGCCGAACAGGGTGGGCGAGCTGCACAAGGCGACCAAGAAGATCGCAACCTCCGGGATCGACATCTACTACCTGTACGGCAGCCCTCCCAAGGGAGGCAAGATGACCATCATCTTCAAGACGGAAAACGACAGAAAGGCCCTGAAGGCGCTGGCGAAGTAGAACGGGTGTCAAGGGCCCGCGTTCCGCTCCATCGCGAAGAAGCGGCCCTCGTCCCGGGAAACGAGGCATTTGAGATCAGGGGGTCAGCCGACAGACGGCTGGCCCCTTTTTGTGTGCGGGGCGGAGCGCTCGACAGCCCCACACGGGCACACATCATGCAGGCATTTTCTGCAGATTCTCTTTGCCGTTTGCGCCCCATGAAATGCATGGAATGCCCGTTCCCCCCGGTTGCGCCCCTGCCGTTCGAGCTCATACCGCCCGAGGTGCGCACGGGGGGTGTGGAAAACCGGATCGTTCCGGAAAAATCCTTCGCCGCAGCGGATTTTAGAGACGCAATCCAATCCGAATGAGAGGAAATGAACCGTGAACCAGATGACGAACCGGATCCTGCTTGCCGCAGTGCTCGTCTTCGGATGGGCGGCCTCCGCATGGGCCCAGGACAGGGCGGAGGAAGCCCGCAAGTATCTCGTCCGCGGCATGGCGGCCGTCGAGGCCGCCAGAAGCGACGACGAACTGGCCGACGCGGCCGAGGAATTCAGGAAGGCTACCGAGGAGGCGCCGGGGCTGGCGGCCGCATGGTACAACCTCGGCGCGGTCCAGGCGAAAATGGGAAAGCCCAAGGAGGCCATCGAGAGCTACAACCGTTATCTTTCCGTGGCGCCCCAGGCCCCGGACGCGGGGCGGGTGAAGGACGAGATCATCAAGCTCGAATACCTCGCGGAGAAGAAGGAGAAGTTCGAGTCCCGTTCGGGCCAGTGGATCGACGGCGAAGGCAACGTGTTCAACGTTAGGGCGGAGGGCGGCAAGCTCCTGATCACGGGACAGCCCCTGAGGTCCCGGAACAACATCGAGTACAACGACTACATGATCTTCAATTTCGGGGGATTGGGCGGCGTGGGGCGCGAGAAGCTCACCCTTCGCCTCGCGCTGCGCGGGAACAGGCTGGCCGGCACCTGGGAGATGCCTTCCGACAAGGTCTACCCGAGCGACGTCTGCGTTTTGCCGGCGGAGAAGAACGACGCGGAGGGTGACATCGACGACACCAGCCGGCGCATGGTCCTGCGGCTGATGCGGGCCCGGTACAAGGTTGTCCAGGTCGAGCCGGCCCTCTTCGGCAGCAAGACCTGTCAGGAGGTTTCCGCGATCCAGACCCGTACCGTGCCGATGGTCCTCGAGGGGCCGCTTTCGAAAGGCGTCCTGAGGAGCGTGGGCATCGATCATTCGGGGGACATGGTCATCTTCAGGATCCAGAAGAACTCTGCCGAAGACAGAGCCGGGCTGGAGGACGGGGACAAGGTCGTCGCCATCGACGGGACGGATGTCGCGAAGCTGACCTACCGCGAGAAAATGTTGAAACTCCGGGGCCAGCCCGGAAGCACGGCGCAGGTGCATGTAAAGGGAAGGTCCGCCCCGGTTGCCCTGACCTACACGGACGTGTCAACGTGGAAATAGGGGGCAGCGGGATGCGAAACCGGTTCCCGGAAAACAAACAGAGATCGACGGGAAGATCACGGGGGTGTATGTCCAGCCGGCAGGCAGGAGCTCGAAGCATTGTGAACTGCCGGAACGTACGGGCCCCTTCGAGGGCACCGTCGACAGCGCCGCCGGCCGGATGCGGCTTGTCTACAAGCGCGTGACGCTCGAGTACGACATGCGGTTCAAGTCGATCCTGTCCGACGAACTGATCTGCCGGCAGACGAACCGGAAGGACGCGCCGGGCTACGTGCTGGAACTGAAGCGGATCCCCTGAGTGACGGGGGCTAACGGGGCTTCGAACACTCGGCGGCGAATTCCGCCTCGGCCCGCTGAAGGTTTTCCTGCCGCCTGCGCATCTCCGCCCCGAGCTTCTTCACCGCCTCGAGGTAGCGGGCGGAGTCGAGATTCATGTTGGCCAGTTGCTCCCAGGCCAGCCCGGCGGCGAAGGCGTCGTACCACGAGTCGAACATGGCGCGGGCGGCCGCTTCGGCGGCAAAGGCGGTGGCCAGGCCGCCGGCCAGGTACTTCGCCCAGGGCGCGTTGGCGGCGATCCGTTTCCACTTGTCCCTTTCGACCATCAGCCCGAACAGCATGTCGCCCGCCTCGCGCAGCTTCATGCCGTCCCCCTGGAAGGGAGAGGTCGGCGACTCGTCGGGGTCCTCCAGCATGAGAGGCGCGTTGCCGCCCAGGGTCAGGGCGCTGTTGATGTTTTCGTAGCTCTTGCCGAGCTTCCCCACGACCTCCTTCTCCCGCGACACGAACTGCCGCGCGATGCGGATCTGCTCCCGCTTCGCGGGGTCCGTCGCGCCCGCCAGCAGATCGGCCAGGTCGGCGCCGTTTTTCTCCAGGCCCTCCGCGGCGGCGCCGTTGATCCGCAGGAGCTTCCCGAGGGGCAGGGCCAGCCAGAGAAACTGCCCGCGGTTCTTGGCCCGCTCCGAGGCGTCGGTCATCGTCTTTTCCCACTCCACCCGCAGCGCCTGGTCGGCCGCGATGGTCTTGTTGAAACGCTCGGCCACCTCCGCCGTCTGCTTCAGGGCAGCCCGGCAGGCGGTCACGCGATCCTGCGCGATGCGGCACTGCTCCGGCGTCCACGCCTCCGAGGCGGCGGGTTTTGCGGGCCCTGCGCCCTTCAGGGCCAGGCCAGGAGGGCCTGCGGATTTCAGGCCGGGTGCGCCGTTCCCCGTCGACCCCTTCAGCGAGCCCAGGAGCTGATTCTTCTCCCTGTCGAATTGCTGCTGCCGGGCCTGTTCCTCGGCCTGCTTTTTCTGGAGCTCGATCTTCTGCTGTGACTGGCTGCCTGTCGCAACCTTGCCCGTCTTGGCGGCACCTCCCTGGGAAGGAGCCTTGGCTGTGGGGGCATCGAAGCCCGAGCAATAGGAATGATTCCTTTCAAAAAACGAGCTCGACCGGATGTAGGCCTCGCACTGCGCGCGGGTGGCAAAGCTGCCCCTCCCGTGGGCCCCGAACATCTTCTGGGCCTTGCCGGTGTAGAAGACCTGCCAGGAGGCACAGGAAGGCTCGGGAGCCGAGACGGACAGGATCAAAACGAAAAGACCGATCATCGGTATCCGGTTCATGAGGAAACATCCCGTTTGCAGTTCTTGGGCGGCGCGTCTGCCGGCGGCTCGCGCGGGCATCGGCGTCGACCAACGGGAAACGTGCAAAAGCGAAGCCAACGGGAGGGAAAAGGTTGGGTCAGGAAACAGGGGGGAC
>CAYZKT010000262.1:0-3394 GCA_964478885.1 uncultured Syntrophaceae bacterium
AGATGTAGCCCCGGCGGGCGCCGATGGCGTAGCCGCAGACGATCATCCCCTCCAGCACGGCGTGGGGGTCCGACTCCATGACGCTGCGGTCCATGAAGGCGCCGGGGTCACCCTCGTCACCGTTGCAGATGACGTACTTCGGGAAGGTCGCGTATTTGCGCGCCTCCTCCCACTTGGTGCCCGTGGGAAACCCCGCGCCGCCCCGGCCGCGCAGGCCCGAGAGTTTCACCTCGCCGATGACCTCCTCGGGCGTCATGGCCGTCAGGGCCTTGTACAGGGCGAGGTAGCCGTCGTGGGCGATGTACTCCTCGATCGCCTCGGCGTCGATGTGGCCGCGGTTGCGCAGCACGATGAGCTTCTGCTTCGCGAAAAAGTCCAGGTGCTCGATCCCGGGGATCTCCTTCTCGGTGCGAGGCTCGCTCAGCAGCGGCGAGGTGGGGTGCTGCAGCGAGGCGAAGAAGCCCTTCAGCGTCTCCGTGAAGCGCTCCTCCGAGAGCACCTGGAAGACCTTGCCGCCCGGCAGGAACATGATGGAGGGGCCCTGGTAGCATGAGATCAGGCACTCCGTCTCCACGAGGCCGATCCGGTCGCGGTATCCCAGCTCGTCGAGGGCCTTCTCCAGCAGCGCGCGCACGTCGACGGGCTTGCGGAACTTGCAGCTCCGGCTCGCGCAGTAGGCGATCTTGCTGACCGACGAGATCATTCGATCTCCACTCGTTTCTGAGGTCTCTCGAGGCCCTGGCCAATGGCGTATTCCGCCTTCGGGTGCCCGCCGAGGATGTGGCTGTAAAAGATCTCCCGGGTCTTCGCGGCGTCGAGCTTGCCGTACTTGACGGGCGCCTGCCCGGGAAGGTGCACGGTGATCATGGGCTCCATGCTGCAGAGCCCCGCGCAGCCCGTGACGCGCAGCTTCACGTTGGCGACCCCGAGGCGCTCGATCTCCCCCTGCAGGGCCGAAAAGACGCTGCGCCCCCCGGCGGCGATGCCGCAGGTGCCCATGTGGACGTCGACGGTCGCCACGCCCTCCTCGAGCTCCTTCTTGCGCTCGCCGATGTAGGCTTCCTTGATTTCACTCAATTCCTTGATGGTCATGAACGCTCACCCCGGTTTCAGGTTTTTTCGATGATCTCTTCCACGTGCTCCGGATCGATGAGGCCGAAGGTCTCCTCGCCGATGACGACGACGGGCGCCAGCCCGCAGGCCCCCAGGCACCGGACCTCCTCGATGGAATACTCGCCGTCGGCGGAAACCTCCCCTTCCCCGACCCCGATCTTCTGCTTGAGCCGGTCCATGATCTCGCCGGAGCGCTTCACGTAGCAGGCCGTCCCGCTGCAGACCTTGACGACCTTGCGCCCCCGCGGGACGGTGCTGAAGTAGGAGTAGAAGGTCACCACCCCGGTGACCTTGCTCGGGGGGATCCCCATCCCCGCGGCGATGTAGCGCTGGAGGTTCACGGGCAGGTACAGGGTGATATCCTGCGCCTTCTCGAGCACCACGAGCAGGGAGCCGGGCACCCTGCGGTGCGCCTCGATCAGGGCGTCCACTTTCGCCATCTGCTCTTCCGAAAATTGCCTTACGAGATCCTGTCTCATCGATTTCCTTATCCCTCGACCTTTTGCCTTTTGCCTTTTGCCTTTTGCCCTTCGCCTTTCGCCTTCTTTTACCTGTCCACCTCGGCCAGCACGATGTCCACGGCCCCGATGACGGCCACCACGTCGGCCAGGAGCCTGCCGCGGATCATCTTTACCAGGCCCTGGAGGTTGACGAAGGACGGGGGGCGGACTTTGAGCCGCAGGGGCCGGGGGCCGCCGTCGCTGACGATGTAGGAGCCCAGCTCGCCCCGCGGCGACTCGACGGCGTGGTAGACCTCTCCCGCCGGGGGCTTCATGCCCTCCATGACGAGGCCGAAATGCCGGATGAGGCCGGCGATGTTTTGCTTCAACTCGTCCTTCGCGGGGAAGACGGCCGGCGAGCCCGCCGCCGTCCAGGGCCCCTCGGGGAGACCGTCGACGGCCTGCCTGGCGACGCGGGCGCTTTCGCGCATCTCCCGGATGCGGACGAGGTACCGGTCGTAGACGTCGCCTGCCTTCCCGGCGGGTATTTCAAAATGAAATTCGTCATAACAGGAGTAGGGCTGGGCCTTTCGGAGGTCGTGCTGCATGCCGGCGCTTCGCAGCATGGGCCCCGAGATGCCCAGGCGGATGCACTGGCCCGCATCGAGGACGCCGACCCCCTTCGTCCGGTACTTCCAGATGGGGTTTTCCGTCAGCAGCGTCTCGTACTCGTCCACCCGCCCCTGGAAGGTGTCCGTGAAGGCCTGCACGGACTCGACGAAGCGGGCGTCAATATCGGCCGCCAGGCCCCCGATCCGCAGAAAGCTCGGCGTCAGGCGGGAGCCCGACAGGGTCTCGAAGATGTCCATGAGGGCCTCCCGCTCGCGCAGGGCGTAGAACAGGGGCGTCATGGCCCCGAGGTCGTGGGCGTGGGTGCCGAGCCAGAACAGGTGGCTCGCGATCCGCTGCAGCTCCGCCAGGGCCACCCGGACGTAGCGCGCCCGCCGGGGGACCTCGATGTCCATGAGCTTTTCCACCGCCAGAACGTAGGCCAGGTTGTTGCTCAGGGCCGCCAGGTAGTCGAGGCGGTCGGTGAGCACGATGACCTGGTGGTACGTGCGGTTCTCGGCGAGCTTCTCGATGCCCCGGTGCAGAAAGCCGATGTCGGGTCGGGCGTCGACGACGGTCTCGCCGTCGAGTTCGAGGACGACGCGCAGAACCCCGTGGGTGCTCGGGTGCTGGGGGCCCAGGTTGAGGCTCAGGGTCTCGGCGCTCATGACTTTCCCGTTCCCTCCAGGGGGAAATCCTTCCGCAGCGGGTGGCCCTCGAAATCCTCGGGCAGCAGGATGCGCCTGAGGTCCGGGTGGTTGCGGAACCGGATCCCGAAGAGATCGAAGCACTCCCGCTCGTGCCAGTCCGCCGTCTCCCAGACGGCGGTGACGGAGTCGACGACAGGGTCCTCCTCCCCGAGTGCGACCTTGAGGCGGAGACGGTGACCGTGCCTCACCGAATAGAGGTGGTAAACGACCTCGAAACGCGGCGCGGCGGGGTGGCGGTCCACGCCGCACAGATCGGCAAGGAAATCGAAGGCGAGGGTGTCGTCGTCGCGCAGAAATTCGCAGAGCGCAACGATGCTGCCGCGATCAACCGCCAGGCTCGTTTCGCCGCGAAACGTATTCGGCTCGCCGAGGGCCGTGCCGAAGCGCGACCGGGTGGCGTCGAGGTTCATCGCGCGCCTCCTGCCGCCTCGCGGGCGATTTTTTCCTGGAGCCGGATGAGGCCGTCTAGCAGCGCCTCCGGCTTGACGGGGCATCCCGGGATGTAGATGTCGACGGGCAGGA
>CAYZKT010000263.1:0-3361 GCA_964478885.1 uncultured Syntrophaceae bacterium
CGGCCCAGTCCGTGGGCCGGTTGAAGAAGTAGCGGCCCACCACCTCGCGGATCAGCGCGAGCATCATGATCACGGCAAGGCTTCCCGCGATCCAGCCCGTCTGCCGGCAGACCCACTCGATGCGGCCCTCCGGCCTTCCCGGATGCCCCTGACCGATCGGTACGCTCATGACGTCTTCCTCTCCGATTCTCCCCGGCGCCCGCTCGTGCGGCCGCCTCCGGGGGGAAGGGGCGATCCCTCCCCCCGGGGTTTGCCCGCTACTTCTTCTTGCCCTTGGCGTGGAAACGCTCCTGGATCAGCTTGCGGACTTCGCGGGCTTCGGCCCCGGCCCCCTGCTTCTCGCATTCCTGGACGTACCAGTCCCAGACGCTGTCGGTGGCCTTGTACATCTTCTCGGCCTCCCGCTCGGGCAGGACGAAGAACTCGACGCCCATCTTCTTCGCCTCGGCGATAATGGGGCCGTCCTGCTCCTTGTCGTAGACCCGGTTCCACTTCTCCCAGAGATCCTTCGAGCGGGCGGTCTTGACGACCAGATCCTGCAGGTCTTTGGGGAGCTTGTCCCAGGTCTTGAGGCTCATCCACATGAAAGCCACCGAGTAGCCCACCAGCGGCGGGTCCACGACCTGGTCGGCCACCTCCCAGAGGCGGTACTGCTTGAGCGAGTAGGTGGTCATGAGGCCGGCGTCCACGACGCCCTTCTGCATGGCCTGGTAGTACTCGCCCCCGATGGTCATGACGGGCGAGGCGCCGAGGGCCTTGATGGCGATCGAGGCCGAGCCGCCGGCGCTGCGGATCTTCATGCCCTTGAAGTCCTCGAAGGTGCGGATCTTCTTGGCCTTCTTGGCGACCTGGAAGTTGTAGGGGGCCACCGGGGTCGCCGTGAGGTACTTGACGCGGGCGTTCTTCATGTAGACCCGGTCCATGATCTCGGCCACGCGGCCGTTGACCGTCAGGTCCCAGCAGTCCTGCCAGCTGCGGAAGTTGGCGGGCAGCTGCATCCAGTCGCCGATGGCGATCTTGCCGTCGTAGTAGGTGGGATAGGCCACCAGCACGTCGATGGCGCCGCGGGTCAGGGCGCTCAGGGCCTCCTTCTGGCTCACGGGCTCGCCGTAGTGGCGGTCGAACTTGATGCGGCCCTTCGAGCCGGCCTCGA
The DNA here is from genome assembly GCA_964478885.1 of uncultured Syntrophaceae bacterium. Lineage (GTDB taxonomy): Bacteria > Desulfobacterota > Syntrophia > Syntrophales > UBA2192 > UBA2192. Next base: position 1,154 of record CAYZKT010000263.1, read on the forward strand.
TCCGGTCGAGCATCTCCTCCACCACGAGGAAGCGCATGTGCCCCTTCGGGTAGACCGACTCGTAGATCAGCGTGAACGGCTTGTCCTGCGCCGTTGCGGCGGGCGCCCCCGCGAGGGCGGCCAGCGCGACCGCGGCCAAAACGATGAGAATGCGTTTCATGGTTCTACCTCCTTTTTTTCGGCAACCGGTGTATCGCATATCCGCAGGCGCCCCTGCAAGCGCCCTCATTGCATCATGGACGGCAGCCACAGCGAGATTTCCGGAAACCCGATCAGCAGCGCCATGACGATCAACTCGCCGACCAGCAGGATGCAGGCGCCCTTGAACACCTCCTCCAGGGGGAGCCGGGAGACCTGGCTGACGATAAAGCAGTTGAGGCCCACGGGCGGCGTGATGAGCCCGATCTCCGCCAGGGCCGTGATGACCACCCCGAACCAGATGGGGTCGAACCCCAGCGACATGACGAGCGGGAAGGTGATGGGCAGGGTGAGCAGCAGGATCGCGATCTGGTCCAGGATACAGCCCAGCGCAACGTACAGGACGACGAGCCCCCCCATGATCACCCAGCGGTCCAGGTTGGAGGCGGCGATGACCTTGACGAGGTCCTGGGCCATCTGGGTGAGGGTCATGTAGTAGCCGAAGATCATCGCCCCGATGATGAGGACGAAGATCATGACGGTGCTCCGGATCGTGGCCAGGCAGGCCGTGAAAATCTTTTCCCGGTCGAGCCTCCCCTGCGCCAGGCCGATGAGCAGGGCGGCCGTGGCGCCGAAGGCGGCGCTCTCCGTGGGCGTGGCCACCCCTGCGTAGATGGTCCCGACGACGACGGCAAACAGGACGATCATGGGCCAGACGTATTTCAGCGAATGAACCCGCTCGGACCAGGACCAGGCCATCTGCGGAGGGGAGACGGAGGGGTCGATCTTCACCCAGATGTAGATGGCGGCGGCGTAGGCCAGGGCGGTGAGGACGCCCGGCATAATCCCCGCGATGAGCAGCTTGCCGATGGAGGTCTCCGTCACGGAGCCGTAGATGATGAAGACGATGCTCGGGGGGATCATGATCGCGAGCGTCCCCGCGACGGCCACGACGCCCCCCGAGAGGGAATCCCGGTACTTCAGGCGCTTCATCTGGGGGATGGCCACGGAGGACATGGCGGCCGCGGCGGCGGTGGAGGAGCCGCACATGGCCCCGAAGCCCGCGTCGGCCAGGACGGTGGCGATGGCCACCCCGCCCGGCAGGTGCCCCAGCCACTTGTAGCCCGCTTCGAAGATCTCGTGGACGATCTCGGACTTGACGATGAACTCGGCCATGAGGATGAACAGCGGCACCGTCGTGAGCGTGTAGGAGGCCGCCGTCCGGTAGGGCGAGGTCGCCAGGATGCCCATCAGGCTGTCGAAGCCGCCCATGAAGTAGATGCCCACGGCGCCGCTGACGCCCATGGCGAAGGCCACGGGCATCCCGATCGCAATCAGGACGATCATCCCGATCAGGGGTAGCGCCATGATCAACGGGTCCGGCATCTCCTCTGTTCCCTTCCTCGTACGGGCCCTCCGGCTGATGGAGGGCGCGCGGATTCTCACTCAGGCAACGCGGTCCTCGTCATGCGTCCCGGCGTGCCCCTTCTTCGCTCCCCCGAAGAAGACCTGGACGATGCGCAGGCACAGCAGGCCGCAGCCGATGGGGACCATGAGGTAGCAGGGCCACATGGGGTAGCCCACGGAGCTCGTCGAGATCTCTTCGATCCGCCAGGCCTCGACGAAGCGCTCCCAGCCCGCCAGGACGATCAGGCCGAAGAGCGCGAAGCTCAGCAGCAGGTTCATCTTCCCGACGGCCCGCTTCACGCCCCCGGGGAAGTAACGCTCGATCATCGTCACGTGCACGTGCCCCTCCTGCATGAAGGAGTAGCTCAGGGGCAGGAAGATCAGGGCGATCATGAAGTAGTCCTCGATGATCTCCCCCGTGCCGGGGATGGGAGAGTTGAGCAGGTACCGCCCCAGGGCGTCGGCCGTCGTCAGCCCGGTGAGCACGAGCAGGGCGAGGCTGGCGGCCCCGACGAGCAGCTTCTCCAGCGCGGCCATCGCCGTGTCGAGCCCGAAGGCCCTTCTCTTCTTCTCCACGGTCCCTTTCCTCTTCCGTCGTGTCGGGCGGCGCCGGGATGACGTCCCTGAAGCCGCCTTACTTCTTCTTCAGGGCGCTCATGGTCT
>CAYZKT010000264.1:0-3340 GCA_964478885.1 uncultured Syntrophaceae bacterium
GTCCCTCGTGAAGGACGCCGAGAGGCCGAGGGCCTGGAAGGACCTCCTCGACCCGAAGTGGAAGGGCAAGGTCGTCATGGCCAACCCCGAGAAGTCCGGCTCGGCATACGCCCAGGTCTACGGGATCTGGAAGCTCTACGACTGGGACGGCATCAAGAAGCTCATCGCCAACGCCAAGGTCCTCGACAGCTCGAGCCTGATCTACAAGGGCGTGGCCGCGGGCGAGTACCCCCTGGGGATCACCATGGAGTACGCCGCCCACCGCTACATCGCGGGCGGAGACAGGAACGTGGCCATCGTCTACCCCGCAGACGGGGCCTTCCTCGCCCCCGAGGCAGCGGCGATCGTCAAGGGCGCCCCGCACCCGGAGGAGGCGAAGAAGTTCTTCGACTACCTGCTCACCAAGGAGGTCCAGGACGAGATCTTCCGGCAGTTCTCCCGCCGGCCGGCCCGGCCCGACGCGACGGCCGTCAAGGGGCTGCCCGCCCTCAAGGGCATCCCGGTGCTGAAGAGCTTCGATCCCATGGAGGCCACGGTGAAGGAAAAAGAGATCCTGAAGCAGTGGAAGCAGATCATCCTCTCGAAGTAGGCCGGGCATGCGGGTCGTCCTGAAGGGCATCAGCAAGGTATTCGGAAAGCTTCGCGCCGTGGACGATGTGAGCCTCGAGATCGGCGACGGGGATTTCTTCACCCTTCTGGGCCCCAGCGGCTGCGGCAAGACGACGCTGCTGCGGGTCATTGCCGGCTTCTACCCGCCTGACGGGGGGGAGGTGGTCTTCGGCGAGCGGCTCGTGAACGACGTCCCGCCGCACCGGCGCGAGACGGGGATGGTCTTCCAGAACTACGCCCTCTTTCCCCATCTCACCGTCCGGGAGAACATCGCCTACGGCCTGAAGGTCCGCAACGTCGGCCGTGCCGAGAGGGATGCCCGGATCGGGGAGATGATCCGCAGCGTGCGCCTCGAGGGGCTCGAAAAGCGGTTCCCGAGCCAGCTCTCGGGCGGGCAGCAGCAGCGGGTCGCGCTCGCCCGGGCGCTCGTCATCTCGCCGCAGATCCTTCTCATGGACGAGCCGCTCTCGAACCTCGACGCCAAGCTGCGCGTCGCCATGCGCGAGGAGATCCGGCGCATCCAGAAGCAGCTCGGGATCACCACGATCTACGTCACCCACGACCAGGAGGAGGCGATGGCCGTCTCGGACCGGATCGCCATCCTCAACCTGGGAAGACTCGAGCAGCTGGGCACCCCGGACGAAATCTACTTCCACCCCCGCAGCCGCTTTGCCGCCGAGTTCATGGGCGGCAGCAACATCCTCGAGATCCGGGTGCTCTCCTACGACGAAACGGCGTCGAGGCTTCGCGCAGAGGTCAACGGAGCAGCCCTCTCGCTGAGGGCCCCCCGGCCCGTGGGCGATCGGGCCTATCTCTCCGTGCGGCCCGAGTGGATCCTCCTCACGGAGGATGCGGGCGAGGACGTCATCGAGGGCACCGTGGAGAGCACGACCTTCCTGGGCGCGCTGGTGCGGTACCGCGTGAAAACCCTCGACGGCCGGATCACGATCGAAGTCCACAACCCCCGCTCGGAGGACATCCGGCGCGAGGGCGCGGCCCTTCGGTTCCGGTTCGACCCGGAGCGGCTCGCGATCCTGGGGGACTGAGGGGGAGCCATGCCGCGCATCGTCAATGCCTGGAACGGGGTGTTCGTCCTGGCCTTCGCCATCATCTTCCTGGCCGTCGTCTACCCCATGTTCACGATCTTCCGGGCGAGCTTCCTCAGCCCCGAGACGGGCGGCTGGTCCCTGGAGAGCTACCGGGCCATCTTCCACTACCCCTTCTACCGGCGCTGCCTCGAGAACAGCCTCTTCGTGAGCGTGGTTTCCACGGTGCTTTCCGTGGCGATCGGCGTGCCCTTCGCCTTTTTTCTGTCGCGCTACGAGATGCCGGGCAAGAACGTCATCAAGACTCTGGCAACGCTGCCCCTGATCCTGCCCACGTTCATCGGGGCCGAGGCGTGGCTTTTGCTGGCCGGCCGCAACGGCCTGTTCTTCAACCTGTTCCAGAAAGTGGGGATCGAGCTGCCGAGCATCTACGGTTGGAAGGGGATCGTGCTCGTCTTCACCCTGCAGTTTTTCCCCTACGTCTTTCTCATGGTCTCGGCCGCCATCAACTCCATCGACCGCTCCCTCGAAGAGGCGGCCACGAACCTCGGCGCAGGCCGGCTCAGGGTCTTCCTCACCGTCACCGTCCCGACGGTCACGCCGGCCGTCCTTGCGGGGGCGCTCATTGTCTTCTATCTCTCCATCGAGAACTTCGGCGTGCCCATCCTCATCGGCGAGGACTTCCGCGTGCTCTCCGTGCAGGCCTACAACGAGTTCATCAGCGAGATGGGCGGCAACCCTTCCATGGCGGGGGCCCTCAGCATGGTGCTGCTCGTCGTCACCATGAGCCTCACGCTCCTCCAGAAGTACTGGGTCGAGCGCAAAAGCTACGCCATGTCGGCCGTCCAGCGGCCCGAGGTCGTTCGGGCCAGGCCCCTTGCCACGCTCCTGATGTGGCTCTTCTGCGCGGGGATCGTGTTCACGGCCCTCTTCCCCTTTGCCGTCGTCGTGGTCTCCTCCGTCACCAAGACGTCGGGCCCCGTCATGTACTACGGGGAGTTCAGCCTGGAGAACTTCGTGAAGGCCTTCACCATCGCGCCGCGTCCCATCGTGAACTCCTTCTTCCTCGCCACCGTGTCGACCCTCGCGGGGATCGTCTTCGGCCTGCTGGTGAGCTACCTGCTCGTGAGGCGGCGTGGGAAGATGAGCTACCTGCTCGACGCCCTGGTCATGCTGCCCCTGGCCATCGCGGGGACCGTGCAGGGGATCGCCCTCGCGGCGACATACAACACGGGGTTTATCGTGCTGACGGGGACCTGGATGATCCTGGCGCTCGCGTACTTCATCCGCAAGGTGCCCTTCTCGATCAAGACGACCTCGTCGCTGCTCGAGCAGATCGACAAGTCCGTCGAGGAAGCCTCGATCAACCTCGGCGTGCCCCCCTTTCGCTCCTTCCTCAAGGTGGTGGTCCCCACGATGCTCCCGGGGATCGTCGCCGGGGCCATCATCATGTGGGTGACAACGCTGGCGGAGCTCAGCTCCACGATTGTCCTGTACTACGGACCCTGGGCGACGATGACCGTGGAGATCTTCCAGCGGATGGGCAGCGGCGAGTTCGGCCCCGCATCGGCCTACGCCACCATCCTCATCGTTTCCGTTCTCATCCCGCTGTTTTTCCTGCAGAGGGTGATGGGCAAGGATCTGACCACCACCCTGTAGGGCAGTTGAAAAAGTCCCGTCTGCTG
>CAYZKT010000265.1:0-3337 GCA_964478885.1 uncultured Syntrophaceae bacterium
ACGGCCGCCTGCGCCGCGCAACAGGAAGGGGCTTCGGTGCTCGTTGTCGACCGGGGCCCCATCGGCCTGGGGACGAACTCCGCCCTGGCAAACGGGGTGATGTCGGGCCCCGCGGAGCGGGACGGCGCCGAGGAGTACATCCGCGACACGCTGCGCGCGGGGGGCGGGCTCAACAGCGCCGCACGGGTCCGGCTCACGGCCCGCGAGGCGCCGTCGGCCTTCCGGAATCTCCGCTCCGCCGGGGTTCCCATCAGGGAGCGCGGCGCCCAGAGAACGGTCGTGTCGCCCGAGCCGCCGGTGATCCCCGGGGTGACCCTGATGCGGTTGCTGGCGGATCGCGTGCGGCGCCTCGACGGCGTCCGTGTGCTGTCCGGCTTCTGCGTGACGGAACTCCTGTGCCGCGACGGACGCGCCTGCGGGGTCCTGGGGATCGATCGCAACGGCGAGCAGGCGCAGATCGAAGCGCCGTCCGTCATCCTGGCGACGGGCGGGGCCGGGGCCGTCTGGCAAAGGCACGACAACCAGAAGCGGATCATGGGGCAGGGCTACGCGCTGGCCGCACGGGCCGGTCTTCCCCTGCTGGACATGGAGTTCGTGCAGTTCTATCCCCTCGTGCTGGCCGATTCCGGGCTTCCGGCCCTGATCGTGTACCCGCCCTTTTCGCGCGAGGCAAGGCTCAGCGACGCCTCCGGCGCCGACATCCTCGCAAAGCACGGCCTCGCTGACGTCAACGACGCAATCGTCAAGAAGCGCGATTTCTTTTCGGCCCTGCTCTTCGCGGAGGCGAAATCGGGGGGTGCCTTTCTCGACCTGCGGGGCGTCCCCGACGCAGCCTGGGACATTCACCCCCTGGCCATCTTCCGGCGCCTCCGTTTCCCCTTTCGGGAACGACCTGTGGCCGTCGCGCCCGCCGCGCACTTCATGATGGGCGGCGTGCGGGCCGCCGAGACGGGAGAGACGGAGCTGGCAGGGCTCTTTGCATGCGGGGAGATCCTCTGGGGCCTTCACGGGGCGAACCGCCTGGGCGGAAACGCCCTGACGGAGTGCATCGTGTCGGGAGCCCTCGCGGGCCGGTTTGCAGCGGAGCGTGCCCTGGGCCGGGGGGCCTTCCCGACCTCCGGGCAGAAAGCGAAGCCGGCGCCCCTTGCCGGTACCGCGGGTACGGCGCCGGATTACCGTGAAATCCTCAGAGACCTGCGGGAGGCAGCCTGGGCGGGGGCCGGGATCGTCCGTACGGAAGGTTCCATGGGCGGGGCGCTCTCCGCGCTCGACGGGATCGAGGCACGGCTGGGCCGGCTTGCGCCGCGGACCGCGGCGGAGAGGATCGCACACTGCGACCTCCGTGCCGGGGCCCTGACGCTGAGAGCCGTCCTGCAGGCGGGCATCGGAAGAGGGGAGAGCCGCGGGAGTTTCCTGCGGAGCGACTGCCCGGGGCAGGACGACGTCCTATGGCGGAAAAACTCCTGCCTGCGATTCGACGCGGCGGGGGGCGGATTCACCGTGAGCTACCTGCCCGCGGAAGAAGCCTGAGCGGGTTTGTCTTCATCGTACCCGATTCCGTTTCCCTTGGAATCGGGTACACCGGCGACAGGGACAAAAGGTATGGACGGCGCGAAGCCGGCGAGGAGGCCCCCATGAACCGTCTTGTTCGAATCCTGCCCGTGGCCGTTGCGGCCGGTGTGCTCGCCTGGCTGTGGTACTCGGCGTGGCCGGAGCTGTTCCGCGCAGGAATGCCCTCCATCACGGAGGATGCCGATTTCGCCCTGCTGGTCCGTCTCACGGGCTTCGTCGTCCTCCTCGGAATCGCCTTCTATTTCGGCATACGAAATCTGACGAAGAAGTGAATGCCTTCGGCCTCGAAGACGTCTATTCAGTCTGTCCGGTCTATTCGGTCTATCCCGTCATGCCGCTGAACGGCATTTAACAGTTTGCAGGCGAAGCCTCCAGGAAGAATCTGTAGCCGTTTTCCGGCTGCGGGCTGTTGCCTGTCGGCTTCATGCCCGTCTTCACTCCCGCACTTCTGCACTCATGCACTTCTTCCGCTGTCCCTTAGCAGGGCCTTGAGCGACTCGAGCGAATCCGCCTCCTCGGGCGGCTTGTCCTTCCACTTCACGATGCGGGGCCTGCGCAGGGCGATGCCCGATTTACGCCGCGCCGACGGTTCGACGTCCTCGAAGGCGATCTCGAAGACGAGCTGCGGCCGGACCGCCCGGACGGGGCCGAATCGATCGAGGGTGTTGCGGCGGGCGAAAGCGTCGATGCGCCGGAGTTCCTCGCCCGTGAGCCCTCCCGCAATTTTCGCCACGGGGACGAGTTGTCCCCGGCGCCACAGGCCGAACGTGCAGTCCTCCAGGGGGCCCTCCCGTTCCCCATCGGCCGGCTGAGCGTAGAGGAGGATCGCGTCGATTGTGCGCGGCTCGATCTTCCATTTCCACCAGCCGCCCCGGTGCCTCCCCGCCTCGTAGGGCGAGTCGAGGCGCTTGAGCATCAGCCCCCCGGCCCGGACGTCCCGGCAGTTCCTGCGCCTCGCCGTCAAGTCCTCCCAGGCGTCATCGGCCAGGACGGGCGAGAGGCGGAGCCTTTCCCCCGCGCCGGACCGCGCGAGGGCCCTTTCCAGGGCGTCCCGCCGCTCCCGCAGGGGTGCCTGCCGGAGGTCCCTGCCCTCCCACTCGAGAGCATCGAAGGCCATGTAGACCACGGGGACCTCCTCGTAGAGGTCGAGGGGCACGGACAGGCGCCCGATCCGCTTCTGCAGCAGGCCGAAGGGAAGGGCCCCCCCGCCCCTCCACGGCAGGATCTCACCGTCGAGGACCGTGCCGTCGGGCAAGGCGGCCGCCGCCCCGGCAAGTTCCGGGAATGCGCGGTTGATCAGCTCACCGCCGCGGGACCAGAGGAACACGCTCCCGGCGCGCTTCACGGCCTGGGCCCGGATCCCGTCCCACTTCCACTCGGCGCTCCAGTGCCGCCGGGGACCCAAAGTCTCCGGCATCGCATCGAGCGGGCAGGCGAGGTGGAACGGGTAGGGGCGGCTGACCGCCGCGCCGCTTCCGTCGGAGGAGAGCAGGGCGCGGTAGAACTCCGCCGTCGGTTCCCAGGGCGCCAGAAGGCGGTGAGCGATGGCGCCGGCCTCGACACCGGCGAACTCGCCGAGCGCGCGCAGGACCGTCTGCCGCGAGACGCCGGCACGGAAACCGCCCGTGAGCATCCGGTTCCAGACGAAGCGCTGCCTCTCGTCCATCTCCCGCCAGGTCTCTTCGACCCACCGGCGGACCTGCCCGGCACCGGCATCCTGCATGGGCAGGAGCCTCTCCTCCACGAGTTCCCGGAGGCCCCGCGG
>CAYZKT010000266.1:0-3321 GCA_964478885.1 uncultured Syntrophaceae bacterium
TCCGGGACGGCATCAACATCGGCATCGGCGGGTTCGTCAACACGAGGGTCCCCGTGGCGATCGTGCACGAGATCATCCGGCACGGCGCGAGGGACCTGACCCTGTCGTTCCAGTCGAATTCCATCTGCGCCGAGCTCCTGGCCGGGGCCATGATCCTCGACCCCGACCGGGTGTCCATCCGGCGCGTGGAGCTGGCCTGGTGGGGTTACGAGGTCATCGGCATCGCCCCTCTGCTGCGGTATCTCACGTCGAACGGCATGATCCGCCTCGACGACTACACCAACTACGGTATGTCGGCGAGATTCAAGGCCGCGGCCATGGGGATCCCCTTCGTCCCGACGCGGGACCACGGCGGCTCCGACATGGAGCTCGTCAACCGGGGCCGGATGGTGGAATGCCCCTTCACGGGGAAGAACGTCTATCTCGTTCCCGCCTGCCATCCCGATCTGGGGATCGTCCACGTGAGCGCTGCGGATATCTATGGCAACAGCCGGATCTTCGGCGCGCACTGCACCTGCCCCGAGATCGCCATGGCGGCCGCGCACACGATCGTGACGACCGAGCGGATCATCCCCAACGAGAACATCCGGACGTACCCCAACCTCACGGAGATCCCCTACGCCACCGTCGACGCCCTCGTGGAGCAGCCCTACGGGGCCTACCCCGGTGCTTCCTACGGGTACTACTGGTTCGACATGGATCACATCAAGATGTTCCGGGGGATCTGCGACGAGTTCCGCAAGACGGGGAAGAAAGATGCGTTGAAGAAGTACTTTGACGAGTACATCTTCGGCTGCGATACGTACGACGATTTCCTCTCCAAGTTGGGCTACAAGAAGCTCCGGGAGTTAAGGGACATGGACGGCGGCCAGCCCATCATCCTTTCGTAAACCATTCCACCCAGATCGAAGCCAAGGAGGATCGTTGTATGCCTGACTATACGCCGTTTGAAATGATCGCCTACACGGGATCCAGAGTTCTGGAAGATGAAAAGATCGTGTTCGTGGGGACGGGCCTTCCCATCATCGCGTCGATGCACGCCCAGCTCACGCACGCCCCCGGCCTGTCGATGATTTTCGAGTCCGGGCCGCTGAGCCCTGTCCTGGAGATGGGGATGCCCCTGTCCGTCGGCGACACCCGGGCCTGCCGCAAGGCCTGCTTCCTGAAGGGCCTGAGCGCCGTGTTCGAGCTGACCCAGAGGGGGTATTCGGACTACGCCTTCATCGGCGGCGCCCAGATCGACATGTACGGAAACGTCTGCTCCACCTTCGAGGGGGGGACCTACAACACGCCCCAGACGCGCTTTCCCGGCAGCGGCGGGGCCGGCGCCATGGCTGCCAACTGCGAGAAGTCCATCATTATCATGGCCCTCGAGAAGAGGCGTTTCACCGAGAAGGTGGAGTTTCTCACGAGCATCGGGTTCGGCGACGGCTCGGCGGACTACCGTGAGAAGGCCGGCGTGACGGGGGCGGGGCCCTACCGCGTGATCACGAATCAGGCCCTGTTCGGGTTCGACGACAAGACGAGGCGCATGGTGCTGCTGGAAGTCCTCCCCGGCAAGAAGGCCAAGGACATCCAGGACATGGTGAGTTTCGATCTCCTCATCTCGCCGGATTTGAAGGAGATGGCGGAGCCGACGGCGGAGGATCTCCGCCTGCTTCGGGAGGTCTGCGACCCTGACGGGTATTTCCTGAACCGGAAAGTGAAATAAATTCAACCGATTTTAGGAACGAGGGCCCCGTCCCACTGCATCGGGACGGGGCCTTTTTTATGTGCCTATATGTCAACCTTAATGAACAACATGGTTGACAATTGCCGGTGGCCATGCTAGAAAACAACGCCTCCCGCGGCGGGGGCGTGGATATCATGGCGACGAGCACAAGAAATCGGCTGCTTTCGAGCCTCAAGGAGGCCAGGGGGAGCTGGGTCTCGGGCGAGGAATTGAGCCGGAGGCTCGGCGTGACGCGCACGGCAATCTGGAAGCACGCCTGCAGCCTGAGGGCCGAAGGCCACGTCATCGAGTCCTCGACGCGCAAGGGCTATCTGCTCCGGGAGGCCCTCGACAGGCTCGTGCCCTCCGAGATCGAGGCCTCCCTGAGGACGGCGCGCCTGGGCCGACCGGTCGTGTTCGAGCGGGAGGTGGATTCGACGAACCGCCTGGCCAGGGACCTGGCGATCGCCGGGGCCGGCGAGGGGACGATCGTCGTCGCCGAGGCCCAGACGGCGGGGCGGGGCAGGAAGGGCCGCAGCTGGTACTCCCCCCCGGGCGAGGGGATCTACCTGTCGCTCGTGCTGCGGCCGGGGTTCCAGCCCGCCGAGGCGCCGAAGACGACCCTCCTGGCAGGGGTGGCGCTGGCGGAGGCGCTCCTTCCCATCGTCCCGACCCCCGTGACCATCAAGTGGCCCAACGACATCCTGGCGGGCGGGAAGAAGGTCGCAGGCATCCTGGTCGAGGCCGCCACGCAGATCGACGCCATCGACTACATGATCGTCGGTATCGGGATCAACGTCAACATGCCGGCAGGGGGCTTCCCACCCGAACTCGGGGAGAGGGCGACCTCGCTTGCAGCCGAGATCGGGCACACCGTTTCCCGTGCCGGGGTTCTCGGCGACGTCCTCGAGCGCTTCGAGCGCGAGTACGACCGCGCGGAACGGGAAGGGTTCGGCCCCGCGATCCGGCGCTGGCGAGAACTCTCGGACATGGCGGGCCGGCGGGTCCGGGTGCATTCCTTCGGCGGGCCCCTCGAGGGCGTCATCGCGGGGATCGACGACGACGGCGTACTCCTGCTGACGGGTGCGGGAGGAGCTCTCGAGCGCGTGATGGCAGGGGATGTGGAATACATATGAATGCAATAGGCATCAGGCGACAGGGAACAAACTGGCGCGTCTTTCCGCGAGTGCCCCCGCCGCTGCGGCCGGCAGGAAACGAATTACGTGAAAAACGGGGGTTGACCGAATGAGCGGCACGGCATTGACGACAAGGGGAATGATCTACGCCTCCCTGTTCGGGGCCCTCACGGCCATGGGCGCCCTGATCTCGATCCCGCTGCAGCCGGTTCCGGTGACGCTGCAGACGATGTTTATGTACCTGGCGGGCTCGCTCCTGGGGGGAAGCCTCGGGGCGCTCAGCCAGGTGATCTACGTCATCCTCGGCGCGATCGGGCTTCCCGTCTTCTCGGGCGGCAAGGCCGGACTTGGCGTTTTCCTGGGGCCCACGGGGGGGTACCTCGTCGGGTTCATCGCCGCCGCCTTCGTGACGGGGAAGATCGTCCGGTCCCGGCCGGATGCCGGCCTCGTGTGGCTCGTGTTCGCCATGCTGGC
>CAYZKT010000267.1:0-3251 GCA_964478885.1 uncultured Syntrophaceae bacterium
AACGGTAAAACGATCAATGCTGCCCCGCTCGATTAATAATGGTATACGACACATTCCATAGCATCACGAAGATCTTAACGGAAACGGAATTTGGCGGTTACCGGGAAAGAGAGAGTCCCTCTTCGTCAGCCACCACTCAGCCAAAATAACAAAAGGGGTTACCCGCGTGCGGATAACCCCTTGATTTTACCGGTGCGCCCTCTGGGGTCCTCGTCCCTTCTCCCCTCTGTCCGTGATCACCGGGCGCGTACGGTGGGAACAGCCTGAAACGGGAGTGGCAAATATGCATTATGCTGCACAAAAGTCTTGACTATCGTGCAAAATGTTGCATAAATGTCAGCCATGGAGCGCTACCTCTACGAGCCGGTCAAGAAGGATCTCACCCGCAAAATGGTTATCCTGACGGGGCCCCGCCAGATCGGCAAGACATGGCTTGCCCGCGAGTTGATGAAAGAGTTCAAGAACCCCCAGTATCTGAATTACGACAGCTTCGACGACGCAAAGATCATCCGGGCCCACACATGGCCGATCCATGCGGACATGCTCGTCTTTGATGAAATCCACAAGATGAAGGAGTGGAAGAAATTCCTCAAAGGTGCCTTCGACACACGCCCGGCGCGGCAGGCCATCCTGGTTACGGGAAGCGCGAGGCTGGACACCTTTCGCAGAGGCGGCGAATCCCTTGCCGGCCGATACTTTCACTTCCGCCTCAACCCGGTCTCTGTCCGGGAACTCAAGGGCACGACGAAACCGGTTGAAGCCTTGTCGCTCCTCAATCGCTTCGGAGGGTTTCCGGAGCCGTTCCTGTCAGGCTCGGAAGAAGAAGCAGCACGGTGGAGAAATCAGTATTACACGGACCTGGTCCGCGAAGATATCCTGGAGTTCAGTCGGATCCAGGAAGTACGGTCCATCCGGCTTCTGCTGGAAATGTTGCGAGAGCGGGTGGGCTCGCCTCTGTCGTGCACCTCGCTGGCCGGAGACCTTCAGGTTGCCCCCAATACGGTACGAAAGTACGTCGAGATCCTGGAGAGCCTCTGCATCATCTTCCTGGTCCGCCCCTATCACGCCAACGTGGCCCGGGCCATACTGAGAGAGCCGAAGGTCTACTTTTACGACAGCGGCTATGTCCGTGAAGACGAAGGCATCAGGCTCGAGAATACCTGCGCCGTGTGTCTTCTGAAGCATGTCCAGTATCTGCAGGACACCACGGGGGAAGACGTTGCACTGCATTACATCCGCACGCGTGACGGCCGTGAGATCGATTTCGCCGTCGCCAGGAAGGGCAAAGTCGATCAACTTCTCGAGGTGAAACTCTCCGACGACAGTCTCTCGCCCGGCCTTCGCCATATCCGGGCCATGTTTCCCAAGGTTTCAGCCGTTCAGCTCGTCCACAATCTGCGACGGGAACAGAGCATCGCCGGGGTGGATATCGTCCATGCGGCCAGGTGGCTTTCAGAGTTGAGCGCCTGATTCTATTCCGAAGCCGAATCCCCGCACGGAAACCGCGGACGTCCCACGCACTTGCAGAATCGCCCCGACAAACCATCGGCAATCGCTCCCAATAGGGTCACAAAAGCATCAAGGGGTTACCCGCCTGCGGATAACCCCTTGATGTTTCTGGCGCGCCCTCTAGGGCTCGAACCTAGGACCTTTGGATTCGTAGTCCAACGCTCTATCCAACTGAGCTAAGGGCGCGCGTGATTCGGTTGTAGAAATGGCGGAGAGAGGGGGATTCGAACCCCCGGTACACCTTTAAAGGGCGTACATTCGCTTAGCAGGCGAACCCATTCGGCCTCTCTGGCATCTCTCCGCGCTCGATCGGCCTCTCGTATTATCACCCTCACCCGGCCTCTCCCGCCAAGGGAGAGCGGTAATTACGAAAAGGGTAGGGCGTTATTTCTATGGCGGAGGGAGCAGGATTCGAACCCGCGAACCTTTCGGTTAACGGTTTTCAAGACCGCCGCCTTAGACCACTCGGCCATCCCTCCGGCTTTGCCCGTTTCATGGAACCGGCCGGGCCCGGCCGGCAGGATACCCGTTTTGGAAAACGGCATATTACCCGCCGGCGGGTATTCTGTCAATCCCTTTCATGTAGGGCCGCAGGGGCTCGGGAATGACGACGCTGCCGTCCTTCTGCTGGTAGTTCTCCAGGATGGCGACAACCGTGCGCCCTACGGCGAGGCCCGAGCCGTTGAGGGTGTGGACGAACTCCACCTTGCCCGAGCCTTCCCTTCTGAAGCGGATCGAGGCCCGCCGGGCCTGGAAGTCGCCGAAGTTGCTGCACGAGGAGATCTCGCGGTAGACGTTCTGGCCGGGCAGCCACACCTCGAGGTCGTAGGTCTTGGCCGAGGAGAAGCCCAGGTCGGCCGTGCAGAGGCTCACCGTGCGGAAGTGCAGGCCCAGGGTCTTGAGGATGTCCTCGGCGTCCAGGGTGAGCTTCTCGAGCTCGTCGTAGGAGGTCTCGGGGGCGGAGAACTTCACGAGCTCCACCTTGTTGAACTGGTGCTGGCGGATGAGGCCGCGGGTGTCCTTGCCGTAGGAGCCCGCCTCGCTGCGGAAGCAGGGCGAGTAGGCCACGTAGTAGATGGGCAGGTCCTTCTCGCTCAGGATCTCGTCGCGGTGGATGTTGGTGACGGGCACCTCGGCCGTGGGGATGAGGTAGTAGTCCATCCCCTGGATCTTGAAGAGGTCCTGCTCGAACTTGGGGAGCTGCCCCGTGCCGGTCATGCTCTCCTTGTTGACCATGAAGGGGGTGAGCACCTCCGTGTAGGCGTGCTGGAAGGTGTGCAGGTCGAGCATGTAGTTGAAGAGGGCCCTCTCGAGCTTGGCGCCCCAGCCCCGGTAGAGGGTGAAGCGGGCGCCCGTGATCTTCGCACCGCAGGCGAAGTCGAGGATCTTGAGGTTCTCGCCGATGTCCCAGTGGGGCTTGGGCTCGAAGTCGAAGACGGGCTTCTCGCCCCAGTGGCGCACGATGGGGTTGTCCTCGGAGCTGATGCCGTACTCGACGGAGTCGTGCAGGACGTTGGGGACGACCAGGACGAAGCTCTGGACGTCGGCCTCCACCTGGGCCAGCTCCGCGTCGAGAGCCTTGATGCGATCGGAGATGCTTGCCATCTTGGCGACGAGCTCCGAGGCGTCCTTCTTCTCCTTCTTCAGGGTCCCGATCTCCTTGGAGGCCTTGTTGCGCTCGCCCCGGAGGGCCTCGACTTCCTGGAGGATGTACCGGCGTCGCTTCTCGGCGGTGATGAAGG
>CAYZKT010000268.1:0-3239 GCA_964478885.1 uncultured Syntrophaceae bacterium
GCGGGGCTGCTCGTCGCCCTCTCCGCGGGATACGGCGTGTGGCGGATGGCGGACGTGGCCGCGCGGTTCGACCCCGTTCCCGAACGGCAGGTGGCGCTCGTCCAGGGGAACATCGACCAGAGCATCAAGTGGGACCCGTCGTTCCAGAAGGAGACCCTGCGGATCTACCGGGACCTTTCCCTGGGGGCCGCAACGAGCGGCATCCGGTTCATCATCTGGCCCGAGACGGCGACCCCCTTCATGTTCCAGAACCGCGACGAGCTGCACGACGCCGTGATCGGCACGGCCCGGGCGACCGGGGCGTGGCTGCTCTTCGGAACCCCGAGCTACACGAGGCACGAAGGGGCGCTCCGCTTCCAGAACAGCGCCGTCGTGCTCTCGCCCGAAGGCGAAATCGCCGGATCGTACAGCAAGGTCCATCTCGTTCCTTACGGGGAGTACGTGCCTCTGCGGCCGTTGTTCCCCTTCGTCGAGAAACTGGCCGTGGGCGTGGGCGACTTCCTCGCCGGCACGGGGTTCGAACCCGTGGACGCCGGCGAGGCGCGCGTGGGGTTCCTGATCTGCTACGAAGGGATTTTCCCCGAAATCGGGAGGGCCTACGGCCGAAACGGGGCGACCCTGCTCGTCAACGTCACGAATGACGCCTGGTTTGGCACGACCTCTGCACCGTATCAACACCTGTCCATGACGGTGTTCAGGGCCGTGGAGAACCGCCTCTACGTGGCGAGGGCGGCCAACACGGGGGTGAGCGCCGTGATCGACGCTACGGGTCGGATCACGGCCCGGACCGGGCTCTTCGAACGAACGACCCTGACGGCTCCCGTGAAGATCCATCGGATCGGGACCTTTTACACGGCGACGGGCGACTGGTTCGTCTTTGCATGCCTGATCGCCCTGCTTGTGCTATTCTACAGACCGGGAGGATCGAGACCATGGTTGAAGAAATCCAGGAATTGATGACAGATCTCAGGAAGAGGGTGGAAAACCTCCGAGGTTGTCTTTGACATCGAGGGACTGAACGGAAAACTGGCCGATTTGGAGAAGGAGACCGCCAGGTCGAACCTGTGGGACGACCCGGAACGGGCGAAGGACGTCCTGCGGGAAAAGAACCGAATCGAATCCGTGCTGAAGACCTGGTCGGGCATCGACGGGGATCTGAAGGATCTCGATGTGCTCTTCGAACTGGCCCGCGAGGCCCAGGACGAAACGACCCTCGAAGAGGTCAAGGGGGGGCTCGACCACCTCGCATCGGCCGTGCGGGGCGAGGAGATCCGGCGCATGCTGGGCAGGGAAGAGGACCGGCTGAACGCCATCCTCACCATTCATGCCGGAGCCGGGGGGACGGAGGCCCAGGACTGGGCGGAGATCCTCCTGCGCATGTACCTCCGGTGGGCGGAAAAACGGAGTTTCAAGACCCAGATCCTTGACTTCCAGCCCGGCGAGGAGGCGGGACTCAAGAGCGCAACGGTGGAGGTAGAAGGGGAGTACGCCTTCGGCTATGCCAAGGCGGAATCGGGGATTCACCGCCTCGTCCGGATTTCGCCCTTCGACGCCGCCGCGAGACGGCACACCTCCTTTGCCTCGGTCTTCGTCTACCCCGAGGTGGGCGACGAGATCGTCATCGACATTGACGAGAAGGACCTGAAGATCGACACCTACCGCTCGTCGGGCAAGGGGGGGCAGCATGTCAACAAGACGGACTCGGCCGTCCGGATCACCCATCTGCCCACGGGGATCGTCGTGCAGTGCCAGAACGAGCGCTCGCAGCACAAGAACAAGGCCATGGCCCTGAAGGTTCTCCGCTCTCGACTCTACGAGATCAAGCTCCAGGAACAGAGCGCCAAGATGGACGAGCTGCACAAGACGAAGAAGGACATCGCCTGGGGCAGCCAGATTCGCTCGTACGTGCTTCACCCCTACAAGATGATCAAGGACCACCGGACCAACCTCGAGGTGGGGAACGTCCAGAAGGTCCTGGACGGGGACCTGGACGAGTTCATCGAAACCTACCTGATCGGCGCCGCGCAGCCGGCATCGTGAGAAATGACCCGGAAATTGCATGGGAATAGCCCCTGCAGGGCCGGCGGGGCAATTCCCCCGTTGACAGTCCGGAACGTAGTCTGTTAGAAGCCGTAAAGGTTGAGCCCGCGCAGTCGGGACAGCCGCGAAAGGATCAATCGAATGCCGGCATTACGGTGGGGCTGTTGCCTCCTCATCCTTCTCTTTCTGTGCGCCTGCTCGACGACGGCGCAGATTCAAACCGACCCCCAGGGAAAGATCACCTCTGCGGACAAACCGGACAAGCCCTCGGCAAGGAAAAACGGCAAGACGAACGGCTCCGCCCCCTCGTCCGCGAGGGGAATCGAGGCGAAGCCCCAGGGGCTCGGCCCCGGGTTTTCCGGCGTCGATCCCTCGGCGAAGCCGCCCGAGGATTGTCCGCCCGGTACGGAGCCCCGGACGCTCGCAACGGGGCAAACCGTCAGGCCCAACGGGAGCAACGGCCTGGTGAACGGGGACTCGGAGATTGACGAGGATATCGACGAGATCGTGGAACTCCTGCGGCTCGCGCAGGCCTACCGGGACAAGGGCGACATGGACAACGCCCTGAAGTCCCTCGACAAGGCCTACGGCATCCTGCTGGGCGAGGAGGAAGACAGCTCGACCGTCGTCCGCCAGAAAGACGACCTGCGGCTGCTGATCGCGAGAAAAATCCTTGACATCTACACCGGCAAGCGGTTGTCCACGATCGGGAAGCAGAGCGAGATCCCGCTCATCATGAACGCCGACGTGGAAAAGGAGATCCGGAGCTTCCAGACGGTGGAGCGGAGTTTTTTCGAACGTTCCTACGAGAGGGCAGGCTACTACCTCCCCATCATGAAGCAGCTGCTGAGGCAGGCGGGGATTCCCGAGGAGCTGGCCTGGCTGCCCCTCGTGGAGAGCGGATTTCAAGTCCACGCGCTCTCCAGGGCGCGGGCGCTCGGGCCCTGGCAGTTCATCCCGTCCACGGGCTACAAGTACGGCCTCAACCGTGACCTCTACATCGACGAGCGCATGAACGTCGAGAAGTCGACCCAGGCCGCCATTGCGTACCTGACGGACCTCCACGGCCTCTTCGGCGACTGGCTGACGGCCCTGGCCGCCTACAACTGCGGGGAGGGTCGCGTCCTGAAGGTCATCTCGCGCCAGCAGATCGACTACCTCGACCACTTCTGGGACCTCTACCGCCAGCTTCCCTACGA
>CAYZKT010000269.1:0-3235 GCA_964478885.1 uncultured Syntrophaceae bacterium
CCTGAAAGGAGGGGCGCGCATGAAGCGGGCACTGCTGCTGGTGGACATCCAGAACGACTACTTCACGGGCGGGGCGATGCAACTCGCGGGTATGGAGGCGGCGGCAGGGAAGGCAAGCTCTCTCCTCCAGGTTTTCCGCGAGCGTTCGGAGCCTGTCTTTCACGTCCAGCACGTTTCCAAGCGCCCGGGGGCGACGTTCTTCCTGCCCGGCACGAGCGGGGTGGAGATCCATCCCGCCGTCGAGCCGCTGCCCGCGGAGCCCGTCATCACGAAGGTTTTCCCGAACAGCTTCCGGGGCACGAACCTCGATGATCTGCTGAAGAAGCAAGAGGTCCGGCACCTCGTCATCTGCGGCGCCATGTCCCACATGTGCATCGACGCCACGACGCGAGCCGCCTTCGATCTGGGATTCAAGTGCACCGTCGTCGAGGACGCCTGCGCGACGCGCAACCTCGCCTTCAAGGGGGAGACCGTCCCGGCCTGGGCGGTGCACGGCGCCTTCATGGCGGCCCTGCAGGGGATTTATGCGGAGGTCGTCTCGACGGGAGATCTTCAGATATAAACGGGGCGCGGCAACATCATCACGTTTCCCTGGATTTACGGATCCGGCTCCAGTACCACCACCGGCTCTTTTCTCTCGGCAGGTCGGGGTCCTGCGCCTGGGCGATCGCCGCCGAGAGGACATCCATCACGCAGGGATCGGGGCGTTTACCCGAAAGGCCGCCCAGCCGTTCATAAAGCGCCCGGGCGTCCTTGCCGACCAGCTGCTCCACGTGCCTAATGCCGAGGAGCTTCAGATCGCGGACCGTGGCCGGCCCCACCGAGTAGAGGTCCTCGAGTTTGCGGGTTTCTTTCTTCTTCATGGCGCGGTGACACAAGGGGTCCGTTATTCCTCGCGGTACAGCGGGAACGGGGCGGCCGTCCCTTTGCCTGCGGCATCGCCGGATTCGGCCAGCACCTCTTCGAGAATCTCCGCCGCGTCCCGCACGTACCCGGGGCAGACGGTCCGGAAGATGTTCTTCTGCCTCGCGACGGCAAGCCCCTCGGGCCTGCTCACGTCGACCCCCATCAGCTCCCGGCACTCCAGTGACCCATGGCGCTGCCTGAACTTCTCCGCGAAGCGGCGCACGACCTCGTAGGAGAGTTCCTTCTGTTTCTGGTCGTCCGCCTTCGTCATGCCGTGAAGAAGGCCGATGACCATGTAGGCCCCCGTCACGGCCCCGCAGGTCCCGGCCATGCGGCCCATGCCGCTGCCGAACCCGCCGGCCACCTTGAGCGCCGTTTCCCGGTCCATGCCCAGCCCCGGCCCGTAGGTCGCCAGGATCGCCTGGGCGCAGCTGAACCCGCTCTGATGCCTCTTTACCGCTTCCTCGATGCGACTCTCGTTCATCCCTGTCCTCTGTGTTGGATTTGTTCCCGGCTGCCTTTCGCCGTGTGCCTTACGCCTCGAGCCTGTCCTTAAAACGCGCACGTTCCCGTCATGCAGCCACCGGCGAACTCGGAATCCGCCGCCACGAGGTCCTCCTCGAGGATCACGGGCCCCCCGTCGGTCCCGCGGAAGGACAGGACCTGCTCGGCCCGGCTCCCGTATCGGTAGATCGTGATCCCCTTGCACTTGAGCCGGTGTGCCGCGAGGTAGATGTTGCGCACGTCGTCGATCGTGGACTCCGCGGGCAGGTTGATCGTCTTGGACACCGAGTTGTCGCAGTGTTCCTGGAAGGCGGCCTGGATCCGCAGGTGCTGCTCGGGCTCCACGTCGAAGGCCGTCACGAAGACCCGCTTGATATCCCGGGGAATCCCCCTGATGCGTCGCAGCGACCCCCAGCGGGCGATCTCGGCGAGGATCTCCCGCTTGTAGATCCCCCGGGCCCGGGCGACCCTCTCGAAGATCGGGTTGATCTCGAAGAGCCGGGTGCCCGACAGGACGTTTCGCACGTAGCTGATGGCGAAGAGCGGTTCGATGCCGCTCGAGCAGCCGGCGATGATGCTGATCGTCCCCGTGGGGGCGACGGTGTTGACCGTGGCGTTCCGGACGGGGAGGTTCTTCCGCGCGTAGATCGACTGGGCGTAGTTCGGGAAGACGCCCCGTTCGGCGGCCAGCTGCGACGAGGCCTTCAGGGACTCGCGGCGGATGAAGGTCATGAGCCTGCGGGCGAACAGCTCCGCCTCCCGGGAGTTATAGGGGATCCCCAGGCGGATGAGCATGTCGGCAAAACCCATGATCCCCAGCCCGATCTTGCGGTTTGCGCGGGTGATGGCGCCGATCTCCTCGAGGGGGAAGTTGTTGACCTCGATGACGTCGTCGAGGAAGCGGACGCCCCAGCGGATCGTCTCGGCCAGCCGCTCCCAGTCGGGCCTGCCGTCCTTCACCATCCGCGCCAGGTTGACGGACCCCAGGTTGCAGCTCTCGTAGGGCAGCAGCGGCAGCTCCCCGCAGGGGTTGGTGGCCTCGATGCGCCCGAGGGCGGGGGTGGGGTTCCTGCGGTTCACCGTGTCGTCGAAGATGAGCCCCGGGTCGCCCGTGCGCCAGGCGCCGTAGACGATGAGGTCGAAGATCGTCCGGGCCCTCACCTTCCGGTCTCTCTTGCCCGTCCGGGGGTTGACGAGGTCGAAGGTGCCGTTTCGGCGGACGGCGTCCATGAAGCGATCCGTGACGGCCACGGAGAGGTTGAAGTTGGCGAAGCGGCCCCTGTCGATCTTTGCCTCGATGAACTCCATGACGTCCGGGTGGTCGCAGCGCAGGATCCCCATGTTGGCCCCGCGGCGCCTTCCCCCCTGGACGATCACCCCCGTGGCCGCGTCGAAGATGCTCATGAAGGAGACCGGCCCCGAGGCCTCGCCCTTGGTCGTCCTCACCATGTCCCCCTTGGGCCGAAGGCGCGAGAAGCTGAAGCCCGTGCCCCCGCCGGACTGGTGGATCTTGGCCATGTGGCGCAGGGCCCCGAAGATCCCGTCGATGGAGTCGTCCACGGGAAGCACGAAGCAGGCCGAGAGCTGGCCCAGCGCCGTGCCCGCGTTCATGAGGGTAGGCGAGTTGGGCAGAAAGGCCAAATCGCGCATCATGTCGTAGAAGGTCTCCTCGGCCTCGGTGGCCGAGACGGCCGACCGGAAGCGCTTCTCCGCCCCGGCCACGTGGCGCGCCACGCGGCGGAAGAGCTCGCCGGGGGTCTCGACGACGTTGCGCCCGTCGTCCTTGGTGAGGTATCGCTTCTTCAGGACCTCCATGGCGTTGATG
>CAYZKT010000270.1:0-3217 GCA_964478885.1 uncultured Syntrophaceae bacterium
AATCCCCGTTTCCGTGACCTTTTTCTGCAATGAGGAGGGGCAGGGGAGGATTTTTCTCGCGAGCATCTTACTGTGAAACTGCAAATCTGTGGGACGTCCCCTAATTTGCGGCAAAAGTCAATAATCAGGCCTGACCCCGTTGGCCCCCCCAAAAACAAACCGGGCTGCCGATGCGCTCGCAAGCGCCCCAGCAGCCCGGTTCTTGTCACTTCTTACCTGTACCCTGAGCCCTGTACCCTGGCCCCGGAATGCTCAGCGCGCGGCCCCCGACTGTTGGGCGGTCTCCACGAGGTAGACCCGCGCCTCTTTGTCCTCTGTCTCCTCCGACGCCGTCCCGTTGACGCGGTAGGTCTGCCGCAGCCCGAACTCGGCCTGCTTGCCCTTGTTCCACTGCTTGACGGGCCGCAGGTAGCCCACGACGCGCGAGTAGATCTCGGTGGCCGTGTTGCAGTCCGGGCAGGCCTCGACCTCGCCGCGGATGTAGCCGTGGTCCGGGCAGACGCTGAAGGTGGGCGTCAGCGTGAAGTAGGGCATGTGGTAGGTCTCGCAGATCTTGCGCACCAGCACCTTGGCCGCCTCGGACTCGGCGATGCGCTCGCCGATGAAGGTGTGAAACACGGTGCCGCCCGTGTACTTCACCTGAATCTCGTCCTGCAGATCCAGCGCCTCGAAGATGTCGTCGGTGTAGTTCACCGGCAGCTGCGTCGAGTTGGTGTAGAAGGCGGGTCCGCCGTTCTCGTTGGCCGAGATGATGTCGGGGTACTTCGCCTTGTCGATCCGCGCGAGGCTGAAGGACGTGCCCTCGGCCGGCGTGGCTTCCAGGTTGAAGTTGTTGCCCGTCTCGGCCTGGTACTCGAGGAGTTTGGCGTTCATGAAGTCCAGCACGCGCTTGGCGAAGTCCATGCCCTCGCGCTCGGCGATCGTGCGGCCCATGAGGTTCAGGCAGGCCTCGTTCATGCCCACCAGCCCGATCGTGGAGAAGTGGTTCTTCCAGTAGCTGCCCATGCGCTCCCGGATGCCCCTGAGGTAGTGCTTCGTGTAGGGGTAGAGGTTGCGGTCCGTGAAGGTCTCCAGGACCTTGCGCTTGATCTCGAGGCTCTCCTTGGCGTGGTACATGAGCCGCTCGAGGCGCTCGAAGAACTCCTCCTCGGACTTGGACAGGTAGCCCAGCCGGGGCATGTTGAGCGTCACGACGCCGATGGAGCCCGTCAGGGGGTTGGAGCCGAAGAGGCCGCCGCCGCGCTTGACCAGCTCGCGGTTGTCGATGCGGAGCCGGCAGCACATGCTGCGGGCGTCCTCGGGGCTCATGTCGGAGTTGACGAAGTTGGAGAAGTACGGCACGCCGTACTTGGCCGTCATCTCCCAGAGGCCCTTCATCAGGGGGTTGTCCCAGTCGAAGTCGCGGGTGATGCTGTAGGTGGGGATGGGGAATGTGAAGACCCTGCCCTTCGCATCCCCCTCCGCCATCACCTCTAAGAACGCCTTGTTGAAAAGGTTCAGCTCTTCCTGGAACTCGCCGTAGGTCTCCTTCCGCGGCACGCCGCCGATGATGACGTTGCGGTCGGCGTAGTGCTTCGGCACGTTGACGTCGAGCGTCACGTTGGTGAAGGGCGTCTGGAAGCCCACCCGTGTGGGGACGTTGATGTTGAAGATGAACTCCTGCAGGGCCTGCTTCACTTCCTGGTAGGTGAGCCTGTCGTAGCGGATGAAGGGCGCCAGCAGCGTGTCGAAGTTCGAGAAGGCCTGGGCGCCGGCCGCCTCGCCCTGCAGGGTGTAGAAGAAGTTGACCACCTGCCCCAGGGCGCTGCGCAGGTGCTTGGCCGGGCGGCTCTCCACCTTGCCCGTCACGCCGCGGAAGCCCTCGATGAGGAGATCGTAAAGGTCCCACCCGACGCAGTAGACCGAAAGGAGGCTCAGGTCGTGGATGTGGAAGTCGCCGTCGGTGTGTGCCTTCTTGATCTCGGGGGTATAGATCTCGTTGAGCCAGTAGACCTTGCTCACCTCCGAGGAGATGTAGTTGTTGAGCCCCTGGAGGGAGTAGTCCATGTTGGAGTTTTCGTTGATCTTCCAGTCGTTCTTCTGGAGATACTGGTCCACCAGGTCCACCTCCATCTTGTTGACCACCTCGCGCAGGCGCGCGTGCTGGTCGCGGTAGATGATGTAGGCCTTGGCGGTCTTGCGGTACGGAGACTGGAGCAGCGTCTCCTCGACGATGTCCTGGATTTCTTCGACGCTGGGAATGCGGTCGCCCAGGAGCTGCTCGGCCAGCGCGAGCACCTTGATGGTCAGGCGCTTCGCGGTGCCCGTTTCGTATTCAGCCGTGGCAGCCCCGGCCTTGGCGATGGCACTGGTGATCTTTTCCGGGTCGAATTTGACAACACGTCCGTCCCGCTTCCGAATTTGAGTGAACATTCGGTTCCCCCTTTGCTTAGATTTTATAGAACGCGAGCATGAGATTGAGATGGACAGGAGTAGGTTTGCGTCCCCTCTACGCAAAGTGTCCGTGTCGCACAAGATATAGTGGTGCAATTTTGATGCAAACACTACATCTAGTCAAGAGAAAATTAAAAAATCTTTCTCGAGGTTTGTTGACGGCCAACTCCCCGGAATAACTGATCGTTCGAGGAACCGACCGGGCTCTTGCCGCCGGAGGGCCAAAAAAATTTGTGGGCGGCAAAAAGCTCATTTTGGGGGCAAGTGCCTGTTTTTTGACGGGGTTTGGGGAGCCGATTTCCTCGAAAAGCGCCCTGGGAGGGCCTTTCGGGACATTCGGGCCGCCGGTGTCGGGTTTCCTCAAAGCGTCAAAAAACATACTACATGTGGGGGTCCTAAAGTGCACCCGAACCCATATGTTGGGGTCCGGACCCCCGGGTTGGCGAGAAGGGTAACGGTTCATGCGGGGAAATGCAATATCAGATTTCTCTCAGGGTTTTTCCGCCACGTAGAGGTGGCAGATGCCGAAGGTGAAGGGCCTCGAGACGGCGAGGCGAAAGCCGTTTCTCAGGATCCGCTGCTCGAGGGCCTTCGGGGGTTCGAAGTCCAGCACGGAGTCGCGGAGGTAGAAGTAGGGCTCCTTCTTGCCGGCGATGGCGGCGCCGATCAGGGGCAGGACCCGCCGGAAATAGAACAGGTAGAACTGGCGGATCACGGGGGTCTCGGGCAGGGAGAACTCGAGGATGGCGAAGCGGCCCCCGGGCTTGAGGATGCGCAGCGTCTC
>CAYZKT010000271.1:0-3213 GCA_964478885.1 uncultured Syntrophaceae bacterium
TCGAGGAAGAGCTTCACCGAGGTGATGAGCAGAAACAGCGGCAGCCAGTAGGCGGAGAGCCCCAGGAACCGGATCAGGATGTCGGCCAGGTAGGAGCCGATGATCCCTCCGATGTTGGAGATCTTCGCCCGCGACGTCTCGTAGTTCGACAGCGAGGGGTCCGAGGGGGAGTAGGAGATGACCGCGAGGAACAGGAAAACCGCCAGGGCGAAGAGGACCACCCCCGCGATCTCGCGCGCCCGCCCCTGCAGGGGTTTTCGTTCGGCCATGGGTTCCCGGCGCTTCATGGCAGATTCAGGGCGAGAACCGTCGCCCCCACGATCCAGCAGTAATAGGCGAAGAACCGCAGGTTGCGCTTCCGCACCACGAAGAAGAGGAACTTCAGGGTCAGGTACGCCACCACCGCCGCGGCAAGGGCGCCGGCTGCGTACACGGCAATCTGGTCCTGCGGGATGGCCTCGGCATGCCTCGCCTCGAGAACCGCGGCGCCCGCGATGGCCGGGATCGACAGCAAAAAGGAGAACCGCGCCGCCGTCTCGCCCTCGATTCCCCGGAAGAGGCCGAAGGTGATCGTCGAGCCCGAGCGCGAGATGCCGGGAAGGACGGCGATCCCCTGGATCACGCCGATGACGATGCCGTCGAGGAGGTTCATCTCGGCCTCGGTCCGCAGCGGGTTCTTCACGCGGTCGGACAGGAAGAGGAGCACTCCCGTCACGAGGAGCATCGAGGCGGCCAGCACCACCGACTCGAAGAGCTCGTGGATGACGTCCTTGAACCCGAGGCCGATGGCGGCCGTGATCGCCGTGGCCACGACGAGGTACAGCAGGAATCGCCTGCGCGTGCCGACCCACCCGTCGTTGAGCGCCGTGTCGAGGCGGCCCGAGAGCGATCGGCGATACGCTCTCGGCAGCAGCGCCACGAGGATCTCCCCGATTTCCCTCCGGAAGAACAGGGCGACGGCCACGGTCGTCCCCACGTGGAGCATCACGTCGAAGAGGACCCCGGGCTGCTTGAATCCCTTGATGAGGCTCTGGGCGAACACGAGGTGGGCCGAGCTGCTCACGGGCAGCAGCTCCGTCATCCCCTGCACGATGCCGAGGAGGATCCCTTCCATCAGGCTCACGCCGCTTTCTCCTTTCCGAGGGCCATCTCCGGCCGCCGCAGGTAGTAGTGCGATGCGATGACGTCGTAGACCCGGTTGAGCAGATCGTCCAGCGTCTCTTCCGTGTAGGGGCTCACGTCGATGGGCTTGTCGATGACCAGGGTGACGCGCCCCGGGTGGACCCGGATGGACTTCCTGGGCATGATCTCCCCGCTGCCGACGATCGTGACCGGCACGATGGGGACCCCCGCCTTCAGGGCCAGGTGGAAGACCCCTTTCTTGAACGGGTGGATCTGCCCGTCCATGCTTCTTGTCCCCTCGGGGAACGTCATGACCGACTTCCCTTCCCGGATGCGGCGCGACGCGTCCTGGATGCTGCGCATGGCCCGCACGAAATTCTTCCGGTCGATCGGGATGGAGCCCGTCCTTGCCAGGGCGCGACCGAACACGGGGATGGCGAACAGCTCCTTCTTGGCGATCCAGGCGAAGTAGGTGTCGATGTTCGCCAGCACGATCAGGATGTCGAAGCCGCTCTGGTGATTGGCCATGAAGACCTGGGCCCCGCCCCTCAGGATGTTTTCCCGGCCTTCCACGGTCACCCGGACGCTCGAGATGCGGAGCAGGATCTTGGCCCAGAGCACGGATACGCGGTGCGTCGTGTACTCCCCGCGGGGAAACAGGCGGTAGGAGACGACGACGAAGAAGGAAACAAAGGCCGTGATCGATGTCCCCAGGAGGACCAGGATGGCCG
The DNA here is from genome assembly GCA_964478885.1 of uncultured Syntrophaceae bacterium. GTDB lineage: Bacteria > Desulfobacterota > Syntrophia > Syntrophales > UBA2192 > UBA2192. The sequence goes on from CAYZKT010000271.1 coordinate 1,854, forward strand.
ACCGGAACATAAGCTTCCCGAAAACCGTAATGATTTATTAAATTTAACCTGATATTACTACTTGATATGCCGGTCGAAGTCAACAGGGAATCTGCCCGCTCCGGGGCCGGGCACAGCCGTTTCGGGCTCCGGGCCCGGCGCCGGACGATTTGAGTTGCGAAGAGGACCGGTCTTCTATATGATGACCCCGCTCTTGACCCGCAAACGGACGTCATGGGCCAATACAACGAACGCGGTTTGCTGCAACGGATTTCGGCCGTACGGGAAGTTAAGAAGTTGGGAAGTTAAGAAGCTTGGAAAAGTCCGAGGACTTTCCAGTCCACCCCTTCTCAGCTTCCTAACTTCTCAACTTCCTAACTTCGCAAGGTCGAAGGGTGCATGCCACGCATCGTCTGGAAACCGATCTTGTCCGGTTGGACGTGAGCAAGCCGCGAAAGGGGGGAACGGATGGTCAACAAGGTAATCCTCGTCGGCAGGCTCGGGGCGGACCCCGAAGTGCGTTACACGCAGGACGGGACGATGGTCACGACCCTTCGCATCGCCACGGACGAGTCGTGGAAGGACAAGAGCGGGGAGAAGGTCCAGAAGACCGAGTGGCACCGGGTCGTCACGTTCCGCAAGCTCGCGGAGATCTGCGGGAGCTACCTGTCCAAGGGACGCCTGGTGTTCATCGAGGGGAAACTCCAGACACGGTCGTGGGAGGACAAGGAGGGCCAGAAACGCTACATGACGGAAATCGTCGCCTCCAACATGCAGATGCTCGAGTCGAAGGGGAGCGGCGGAAGCCGCGAGGTCGCCGGCGCCGACAGCGGGATGCCCTCCTACGGCGGAGGCGAGCAGGCCCCCGACGAGGACGTGCCGTTCTGAAGAAGGCTAAAGGCCAAAGGCTAAAGGCAAGAAAACCCGGTCATCCAACCGGGTTTTTTGCGTTCGTCTTTTCAGTGCCTGGGTAAGCCCGCGATCCGCGGGTTTCCATTCGCGCCCTTTCCGGACGGGACCGGAGCTATTTCTTTTCCTCGAGCTTCTTCGCCTCCGTTTCCTCTTCGCCTTCCTTGGAGGACTTCTTGAAATTCCGGATCCCCTTGCCGATGGCGCCACCGATCTCGGGGAGCTTGCCCGCCCCGAAGACGATGAGGATGATGACGAGGATGATGATCAGTTCCGGCATTCCCAATCCAAACATGGTGTCTGTCTCCTTGCTGCCGCATGGCCCGGTGCCTGAGGTCCGGGCCTGGCTGCTGTGTTATTCCGCGGCCGGTTTCGGATCTTCCGGCTTCTTTTTCTCCACGCGCTTCCCCTCGGGGTACACGAGGTGCACCACCTCCCCGCGCTTGCCGGGGCTTCCCAGGGACTGCCCCTG
>CAYZKT010000272.1:0-3206 GCA_964478885.1 uncultured Syntrophaceae bacterium
GGCATCCGGCGGGTTTTACCGTCCAGGCTCAGTAGGGCTGGATCTTGCCGCGAACCTTCGCACCCGGAAGGACCGTGGAGGGAACGGTCGGCCGGCTTGCCCAGTTCGTCGTGTCAAGAGTGAAGGCCCGGCTCGTGTAGATCATGTAGCTGCGGTTGAACTCCATCGTCCTGAGGTTGCCGGCGGTCCTCGGCTTTGCCAGGATGAGGAACTGCATCGGCCGGTCGAAACTGAAGATGAGCCCCACGTAGGGGTTGCCCGCGTAAGGCCCGAACACGGCGTTGACGGAGCGATCGCCGGCGGGGAGCTTGTCGAACCGGACCGTGTTGTAACCCTTGCGGAAGGCGATCGAGGTCGGGACGACGATCTTCTCCATGTAGGAGACCGGGGCGGAGGCGGGGGAGGCCTGCGAGACCTCCACGACGTCGGGGTCCACCTGTGCGCGGTAGCCGATCTTGAGTTTGTGGATGAAATACTTGCCCGCCTTCGAGACCTTCGAGGCGAACCTGCCCGCCGAGTCGGTGGTGTAGTCGCCCAGGACCTGACCGAGCTCGTCCTTCACGGTGATGCTGACCCCCTCGAGCCCAGAGCCCTGCGGAAGCTCCTGCACGGTGCCGTTGATGAAGAACTCCGTCACGGGAAGAGGCACGGGCCCGTCCGGGCCGTACTTGATCAAGACTGCATCCCAGAGGCCGAGGGATGGCCCGCTCATGGCACCGGCAGTTAGAGCGGCTACATAAACGGCCCCTGTCGGGTCCAGGGCGATCCCGTAACCCCAATCCAGATCCGCCGTGCCGGTCAGGCGTGTATAGAGCCTGCGGCCGTCCTCCGGTGCGAGACGGGACAGGAAAATATCGGCTCCGCCGAGAGGCGCCTGCCCGTCGAGGCCCCTGCTCGAGGCGGAGGGTTCCGTGACCCCGGTGACGTAGATGCTCCCCTCGGCGTCGACGGCAACCCCGTGGGCGGTGTCATGACCGTCCGTGCCGTATTGGTGTGTCCAGAGCAAAGCCAGGTTATGATCGAATTTCGCGAGGATGATATCGCCTGCTCCCGACGAGGCGTTTCCTTCGAAGTTTCCCTGCGAGGAGCCGGCGACGATGACGTTCCGGCTTCTGTCCACGGCGATGGCCAGCCCCTGGTCTTGATCGCTTCCCCTGTTCGGACCGCCCAGGGTTACCGTCGCCAGGGGCTCGAAATCGTAACTGAATTTGGCGACAAACAGCGACCCCTGCAGGTTGCCGGAGACGAGTCCGGTGACAAAGACGTTGGAGAAGCTGTTCGGCGATTCGACAGCCACCGCGTAAGCCGCAGTGCCTGTCGGGTTGGAAGCGACATTGAACTGGGTCACCCAGTTCATCCAGTCCCCCTCGGAACTGAGCCGCAGAAGAAAAGCTTCCGGAGTGGAGCGGGTGACCGCGGAGCCGCCGAATGTCCCGGTTGTCGATCCGGCCAGATAGATCATGCTGCTGGCGTCGGTTGCGATCCCGTTTGCGTAGTCGTTTCCAGGTGTCCCGTGCTGCCTGATCCAGTTGACCGTCCCGCTGGCGGGATGGATCTTCGCCACAAAGATGTCCGTCGTGCCCTCGGCACCGGCGTTTGCATTCCGCCAGCCCTGCATCCCTCCGGGCATGGCCCCCTTCGTCCAGCCCGTCACATAGAGGGTGAGAAAGCCTGAAGGCGATCCCAGGGCAACCCCACCGATGTTATCTTCTGCCGATGAGCCGAATTGGCTGACCCAGAGCAACGTGCCGGCGGGATCGAACTTTGCGACGACGATGTCCGTACTCCCGCTGTTCGTGTTCGGCGTGGCCGGAGCCGGTGCGCTGAAAGCACCCATGGTCATGCCTGCCACATAGACATTTCCCTCGGAGTCGGTCACGGTTTTCATCGCATAGTCGTAGTTGTCCGAGCCGAACTGCTTGATGTACAGCGGCGCGGTCTGGGCGAGAGCGGACGATACGGCGAACAGCGCGAGCAGAACAACGGCGAGGACGATGGTGCGGGTTTTCATGGCTTCCCTCCTGAGGCGCCCAGCGGCTCCATGACGAGCGGGTGTGCGGGTGGTCACGACGGGAACGGGGCATTCATGCAGGAAAGGATCGGGGATGCGAGGCGGGGCGCCGGAGGCAGCCCCCGGGCCCGGGAGTTCCGGATCGGTCGGCTGCTCGGCTCGCCTGGCAGCCCTGCAGCCCTATCCCGCGTGTTCCCGGGACGTAGGCCATGAGGCTTTGCGCCCCATCCTTTCGGACGGTTTGCCCTTTTCAGGCGCGTCAATTCTGATATCGGCAGGCCGGCGGAAAACTTTAGCCCGCCGGGCAAAAAAAGGGACGGTCGCGTGGTACGGAATTTGCTAATTTGCACGGTGAAACCGATCGGTTGTGCATCACGGCCGAACCCGGAACATTCTCTTCGGGCTGCGGAGCGGGGCATCTCCAGTCCCGGAAGGCAGGAGGAAGATGAACCTGAGAGAATCGACGGCTGCAAGATTTCCGATTGCAAGGGGAGGAGTCATGGTCCAGCGACCGAAAGTGCTCATGATCGACGACAACAAGGAAATCTGCCGTCTGATGAAGGAATACCTCGAAAAGACGGGAAAATACGAAGTGACGACCTTCACCGACGCGAGAATGGGGGTCCGTTACGCACAGATTGAGAAGCCCGACGTGATCCTGCTGGACCTCATGATGCCCGACATGGACGGCACGGAAGCCGCCGAGTACCTCCTCGACGACGAGGGCACCCGGAACATCCCCCTCATCTTCATCACGGCGGCGATCAAGAAGGACGAGGCGGAAGAGCGCCTCGGCCAGATACACGGCCACCCCATCCTTGCCAAGCCCGTCACCCCTGTCGAGGTGATGAACGAGATCGAAAAGATCCTCACCCTGACCTGAGACCAACCTCCCGGATCCAGCAAAAAGGCAGCGCCCCCATCGCGCTGCCTTCTTTCGTCCTTCCTGCCTGGCTTTCGCTCACATTTTCATGACCGTGACGGCGTCCTCGAGGCTGATGACCCCCTGGAGCACCTTGTTGATAGCGTCCTGCTTCAGCGGGCGGAAATTGCCGTCCCGCTCCGCGACGGCCTTGATCTCGGCCGCGTCGGCGCCCTTGAGGATCGCCTCCCGCAGCCCATTGTCGTTCACGAGGATTTCGAAGAGGGCCGTGCGGCCCTTGAACCCCGTGTTCTTGCAGGCCGGGCAGCCCGC
>CAYZKT010000273.1:0-3204 GCA_964478885.1 uncultured Syntrophaceae bacterium
TCCTGCCGGACCGGTTCGCGGCGTTCCACTGGCACGGCGACACCTTCGAGATCCCTCGCGGGGCGATCCACCTCGCCCGGAGCAAGGCCTGCGAAAACCAGGCGTTTTCCTTCGGGGAGCGCGCCGTGGCGTTGCAGTTCCACCTCGAATCCACGAGGGAGAGCGTCGAGCAGCTCGTGCACAACTGCCGCGAGGACCTCACCGAGGGGCCCTACATCCAGGGCCCGGCGGACATGCTGACCGATTTGAATTTCTTCCGGATGATCAACGAGTGGATGGACGACTTTCTGGACGGGCTGACCGCGCTCTGACCGGAGCCGTTGTGTTTCTGAGGTACGCAAATCCCCCTTCATCCATTCCTCAAAGAAAAGATGAAGGGGGATTTTCTTGTCCCTTTCCTGTTCTTTTTCTTCAGCCTGTACCCTCCTTCAGGACCTTCTGCAGGAACTTCCCCGTCAGCGACCCTTCCGTGCGCGCCACGTCCTCCGGCGTCCCCTCGGCCACGATCCTTCCGCCGCCCGGGCCGCCCTCGGGCCCCAGGTCGATGATCCAGTCGGCCGACTTGATCACGTCGAGGTTGTGCTCGATCACGACGATGGAGTTTCCCATGTCGACGAGGCGCATGAGCACGTCGAGCAGCTTCTGCACGTCGGCGAAGTGCAGGCCGATCGTCGGCTCGTCGAGGATGTAGAGCGTGTCGCCGCGGGAAGGCTTGCCCAGCTCGCGGGCGAGCTTGATCCGCTGGGCCTCGCCGCCGGAGAGCGTCGTGGCCGACTGGCCCAGACGGATGTAGCCCAGTCCCACGTCGAGAAGGAGCTTGAGCTTCGAGCGGATCGGCGGGACGTTTTCGAAAAATCCGATCGCCTCGCTCACCGTCATGTCCAGGACCTCGGCGACGCTCTTCCCCTTGTACTGGATGTCCAGGGTGTCGCGGTTGAAGCGCCTGCCGTGGCACGCGTCGCAGGTTACGTACACGTCGGGCAGGAAGTGCATTTCGATCCGGATGAGGCCGTTGCCCTCGCAGGCCTCGCAGCGGCCGCCCTTGACGTTGAAGCTGAAGCGTCCCGGCCTGTACCCCCGGGTCCTCGACTCGGGCAACTGGGCGAAGAGGTCGCGGATGAAGGTGAAGGCCCCCGTGTAGGTGATGGGGTTGGAGCGCGGCGTCCGGCCGATGGGCTGCTGGTTCATCACGATGACCCGCTCGATCCTCCCCAGGTCCTTGACGTTGCGGATCTTGCCGACCTTTCCCCTGTAGCGGTAAAGCCGCCGGGCGAGCACCCGGTGCAGGGTCTCCAGGACAAGGGTGCTCTTGCCCGAGCCCGAGACCCCGGTGACGCAGGTGAGCACGCCGACGGGGATGCGGACGTCGATGTCCTTCAGGTTGTTCTCCGTCGCGCCCTCGAGGACGATGTGCCGCCCCGCGGGCGTCCGGCGCCTCTCCGGCACGGGGATGCGGAGCCTGCCCGACAGGTACCGGCCGGTGAGGGATGTTTCGCTTGCGAGAATCTCCGCCGGGGTACCCTGGAAGACGACCTCTCCGCCCTCGCGCCCCGCGCCCGGGCCCATGTCGACGATCCGGTCCGAGGCCGTCATCATGTCGGCGTCGTGCTCGACGACGAGCACCGTGTTGCCCATGTCCTTGAGCCGGGCGAGCGTCGAGATGAGGCGGCCGTTGTCCCGGGGGTGAAGTCCGATGGTGGGTTCGTCCAGGACGTAGAGCACCCCCGTGAGGCCCGAGCCGATCTGGGTGGCCAGGCGGATGCGCTGCCACTCCCCGCCCGAGAGAGTCCCCGAGGCCCTCTCGAGGCTCAGGTAGTCCATCCCCACGTCCAGAAGGAACCGCAGCCGGTCCCGGATCTCCTTCAGGATGCGCTCCGAGATGGCCGCTTCCTGCCTGGCGAGCGGAAGGGTGCTCAGGAAGTCCATGCCGTCGGCGATGGAGAGGCAGCACAGTTCGTGGATGCTCTTCCCGCCCACCGTCACGGAGAGGCTCTCTTTCTTGAGGCGCGCCCCGCCGCAGGCGGGACACTCGCTCATGTTCAGGTACTGCTCCAGCTCCGCGCGCACGTCGTAGGAGTCCGACTCGTGGTAGCGCCGGTCGAGGTTCGGGATGATCCCCTCGAAGGGCTTCTCCGTGAAGTGCCGCTTGCCCCCGTTGTCCGTGTAGAACCGGACGGCCTCGTCGCCCGACCCGTAGAGCAGCACGCGCCGCACCGACGCGGGGAGCTCCTTGAAGGGCGTGTTGATGTCGAAGCCGAAGTGCTCCGAGAGGGCCTCGAGCATCTGGTGGAAGATCATGGAATTGCGTTTCTGCCAGGGGGCGATCGCCCCGTCGCGGATCGAGAGCCCCGGGTCGGGCACGACGAGGTCCTCGTCGAAGAAGATCTTGGTGCCGAGCCCGTCGCACTCCGGGCACGCCCCGTAGGGGCTGTTGAAGGAGAACATCCGCGGCGCCAGCTCCGGGAGGCTCACGTTGCAGTCGGGGCAGGCGTAGCGCTCGCTGAAGAGAAGCTCGCCGCCCCCGGCGATGTCCGCGCGGACGAGGCCGTCGGAGAGGCGGGCCGAGATCTCCAGGGAGTCGCGCAGGCGTTTGCGGATGCCCTCGCGGACGACGAGACGGTCGACGACCACATCGACGTCGTGGCGCCTGTTGCGGTCCATGGCGATCTCGTCGGCGAGGTCCCGGATCTCGCCGTCCACCCTCACCCGCACGTAGCCCTCGCGCCGCAGCCGGGCGAGTTCCCTCTGAAACTCCCCTTTCTTGCCGCGGATGACGGGGGCCATGAGGGAGACGGCCGTTCCCTCCGGCAGCGCCAGGAGCTGCTCCACCATGGCGTCGATCGTCTGCGAGCGGATCTCGCGGCCGCATTGGGTGCAGTGGGGCACGCCGATCCGCGCGTAGAGCAGGCGCAGGTAGTCGTAGATCTCCGTGACCGTTCCCACCGTGGAGCGGGGGTTGTGGCTCGCGCTGCGCTGCTCGATCGCGATGGCGGGGGAGAGGCCCTCGATGGATTCCACCTCGGGCTTGTCCATCTGGCCGATGAACTGGCGGGCGTAGGTCGACAGCGACTCGACGTAGCGCCGCTGCCCCTCGGCGTAAATCGTGTCGAAGGCCAGCGTGGATTTTCCCGACCCGCTCACGCCGGTGATGACGACGAGGCTGTCCCGGGGGATGTCGAGGCTGACGTTCTTGAGGTTGTGCTG
>CAYZKT010000274.1:0-3174 GCA_964478885.1 uncultured Syntrophaceae bacterium
GCGTTGTCCTCGGCGAGCTTGGCCGCCGATTCGGCACGGGCTGCCGCCGCTTCGGCCTTCTTCGCAGCCTCGTCGGCCTGCGCGGCCTGGCGGGAGGCGTCCGCGACGCCGGCCTTGGCGGCCGCCGCATCCCTGGAGGCCTGGTCGGCCTTCATCTGGGCCTGGTCGACTTTCGAAGAGAGCTCGTTGAGCCTTGCATTGACCTTGTCCAGGTCCCCCGTCGTGGCGCAGCCCGTGAAGAGCGCTGCAACAAAGATCAACACCGTTACCATGACAAACCGTGACTTCATCCCTAATACCTCCTTTGATATAAGATTAAAAGGTTTTGCCCCCTCATGATCTGCGACGCGATGACTTCTTCCCGTCACCTCCCTTCGGCAGGGCGCCCACCGGGACGGGGACGCCGTTTTTCACTTCCACGGCTTCATCGATTTTTTCCCAGTTCACGTATTCCTCGATCCCCTGTTTCTTCGCGGCGAGGCGTGCCTGCCGTTCCATGTCCTCGATGAACCCGTAGGGGTCCTCGTGGACCTCCACGAAGATCACGGTGCCGCGGACCCCGAACTTGACTGGTTCGTAGAGGATCTCCACCATCGTCCCCTTCGGGACGTCAGGATAGAGTTTCTCGATGTCCTCCGGGTAGAGCCGAATGCAGCCGTTGCTGAGGATGCGACCCACGCTCCAGGGGTTGTCCGTTCCGTGGATGCCGTATCCCCGGGCAGAGAGTCCCAGCCAGTATCGGCCGATCGGGTTGTCCGGACCGGCGGGCATGATCTTCGTCTTGTACTTGTGCCGCAGCTTGGGAGGGATGTTCCACTCGGGGTCTTCCTCTTTCTCGACGACCCGGTAGGTCCCCAGCGGCGTCTGGGTTTCCTCCTCGCCCACCGTGACGGGGTAGGTACTGACGGTGCCCCGTTTGGCGTGAAACCGGTAGAGACGCATCTCGGGCACGTTGACCACGATGGCCCGGTGCTTCGTGGGCGGAACGATCCAGAGCGCAGGGATCTGGATCCGGCTCCCCTCCTCGAGCAGCCAAGGGTCCTTGTCGGGGTGGAAGGCCTTCAGTTCCGAAAACCCGAGGCCGTATGTTCTCGCAATGTCAAGGAGCGTTTCGCCGGGTTGCACCGTGTGCACGATCATCCGACCGATGACGGTGCTCACCCTGGAACGGTCTTTGGCTGCCGGTGCGTAGCGGTATTCGGTCTGCGCGAGGGAGAGATCGAGGCCTGCAAAGAACAGCGTAACCGCGATAATGAGTATCTTGACCCGCATGGTTGATCGGTTTTGTCTCTTCGTACCGGCCGTCAAAGGGCAAATGGTGCAACGCGATTAACAATTTACACCTTTTAAACCGGTCAATACAAGGATTTTTTCAGCTACTCCCTTTCGTAGGGCAGCCCCAGCGCCTCCGGCGCGCCGATGCGCCGGCGCCGGTTCCAGGCCGTGAAGAGAACGAGGACGGCGATGGTGAACAGGTAGGGGAGCATCTTGAGGAAGAAGGGCGAGACGACGGCGCCCAGGACCTGGATGCGGAACCCCAGCGCCTCGATGCCCCCGAAGAGCCAGGCGCCCGCCAGGGCCCTCAGCGGGCTCCAGACGGCGAAGATCACGAGTGCCAATGCGATCCAGCCGCGGCCGGCCGTCATGTTCTCCACCCAGCAGGGCGCGTAGAACAGCGACAGGTAGGCCCCCCCGAGGCCTGCCAGCATCCCCCCCGCGATGATGCAGCCGTAGCGGACCCCGTAGACGCCGACCCCCATGGCGTCGGCCGTGGCCGGGTTTTCGCCGACGGCGCGCAGGTGCAGCCCCGGCCTCGTCCGGTGAATCCAGAACCACGTCAGCGGGACGAGCAGGTACGAGGCGTAGACGAGCGGGTCCTGGCGGAACAGCACGGGCCCCAGAAAGGGGATCTCCGCAAGGCCGGGGATCGGCAGGGGTACGGGATTGACCGGCAGCGGGACCCCGATGAGGTGCTTTCCCAGGTAGCTGCTCACGCCCGTGCCGAACAGGGCGAGGGCCAGGCCGCTGATGATCTGGTTGACGCGCAGGGTGACCGTCATGAAGGCGTGAACGGCGGCGAGCGCCCCCCCGGCAAGCATGGCCGCCGCGACGCCCGCGCCGGGGCTCTTTGTCTCCACGGCCGCGAGAAACCCGCAGACGGCCCCCGCGAGCATCATGCCCTCGACGCCGAGGTTGAGCACCCCCGAGCGCTCGCAGAGGATCTCCCCCAGGGCGGCGTAGAGCAACGGCGTGCCGGCGCCGACGGACGCGGCCAGAAGGGCGGTGAGGGCGTCCATTTCCATTTCAGCGCACCTCCCGCACGCGGCCGCGCAGCGCGACCCGGTACTGGCCGAAAAATTCCGCCGCAAGCCAGAAGAAAAGCATGGCCCCCTGGAGCATGTTCACCGCCGCCGCGGGGACCCCGATGAACTGGACCGCGTAGCCGCCCACCAGCAGCCCCCCGAAGAGGAAGGACATGACGAGGATGCCCGCCGGGCTCAGCTTCGCGAGCCAGGCCACGATGATGGCCGAGTAGCCGTAACCCGGCGACAGGCCGTACTGGAGACGGCCGATGATGGCCGAGACTTCCGTCATGCCCGCCAGGCCCGCCAGCGCCCCGCCGACGGCCATGGCGACGAGGACGTGGCGCGCGATGCCGATCCCGGCGTAGGTTGCCACGGCGGGGCTTGCCCCGACGAGGCGCAGTTCGTAGCCCCATTTCGTCTTGCGCAGCGCGACGGTGAGGGCGGCGGCCGCAGCGAGCGCGAGCAGCAGGCCCGCGTGGATCCGCGTGTCGCCGAAGGCGGGCAGGCGGGCCGCCTCGGAGAAGGCCGGGGAGAGGGGGAAGTTGAAGCCGGCCGGGTCCTTCCAGGGGCCGTGGATCAGGTACTCCGAGAGGAAGACGGCCACGTAGTTGAGCATGAGCGTCGTGAGGATCTCGTTTGCGCCGACCCACGCCCGGGGTACGGCGGCCAGGAGCGCCCAGAGCGCGCCCGCAGCCATCCCGGCCGCCGCCATCGCGGGCAGCACGGCGGCGGCGTGGGAGCCGGGGAAGGACAGGGCGACCCAGGTGGCGGCCATGGCCCCGGCGTAAAGCTGCCCCTCGGCGCCGATGTTCCAGAGGTTCATGCGGAAGGCCACGGCGATCCCCAGGGCGCACAGGGCGATCGGGAT
>CAYZKT010000275.1:0-2357 GCA_964478885.1 uncultured Syntrophaceae bacterium
GTCGACGAGCTCATCCCGAATTCGTGCGCGGGGGAGAACCACCTGACCATCTTTTCCCTCCTGGCGGGCGTTGCGCTGGTCATCGTATTGGGTTCCCTGTGAGGGGACAGATCCTGAAACCTTCGCGGCAGGGGTCGCAACCATGTCTTCCGACAGACACGAAACGGACGGCCCGGGGACTGAAACCCGGGAGATCCAAAGGCTGGCCCTTTTCGGGTTTCTCATCAACCTGGGCCTTGCGGCGATGAAGTCCGCGCTCGCCGTCGTCTCCGGGAGCCTTGCGGTGACGGCGAGCGCACTGGACTCGGGCGCCGATTCCGTCGCGTCCCTCGTGCTGTACGGGGGGCTCAAGCTTTCGACTCGCAAGACGAGGGCGTTTCCGCTCGGACTGTACAAGATCGAAAATGTCATCTCCGTGGCTGTCGCCCTCTTCATTTTTTTCACCGGCTACGAGATCGCCCGCCACGTGCTGCGAACCGCCGCCAGGCCGCCCGATATCTCCCTGGCGGTCGTCGCCTGGCTGCTGGGGGGCACGCTGGTCACGTTTCTGTTCGGGCAGGTCGTGCTTGCCGCCGGGCGGCGCACCGGGTCGCCGGCCCTCATGGCCGAGGGCCGGCATCGCCACGCGGACGTGCTCTCGTCGGCCGTCGTGCTGGGTTCGGTCGTAATCGGATACTTCGACGTCGCCGTCGATCTCTTCGGCTTCTCCCTCGATCACCTGACCGCTGCGGTCGTGCTGGTCTTCATCGCGCGGGCAGGCTGGGAACTTCTTTCCGACGGCATGAGGGTCCTGCTCGACGCATCGATCGACTTCGGCACGCTCGAGCGCGTTCGACGGATCATCGAGGCTGAGCCCAAGGTCATCCGCGTCAAGAGCCTGGTGGGACGGAGCGCCGGCAGGTATCGTTTCCTGCAGTCGGACATCGTGATGCGGACGGATGACCTGGCAAAAGCCCACGAGGTCAGCCACGCCATAGAGGAAAAGATCCGACGTCAGGTCTCTCACGTGGAACGGGTGTTGATTCACATCGAACCCCGCCCGCAGGACAGGATGCGCCTCGCCCTGCCGCTCCGGGACGACCGTACCTCGATCAGCGAACATTTCGGCGAGGCCCCCTGTTTCGAGCTCCTGGATCTGCGGCTCCCGGATCACCGGATCGAGAGAAGGGAGATTATGGAGACGCCGCGACATGCCGTGTCCCGCGGCAAGGGGATTCACGTCGCCGAGTGGCTGGTCGATCAAAAGATCGATACTCTCCTGGTGAAGGAAGAATTGAGGCACAAAGGGCCCGGCTACGTGTTCGCGAATGCCGGTATCCCGGTGCGGCTGGTGAGCGCACATACCGTCGACGGGGCCCTGGCCGAGGCCGGGTTCCGGGAGAAGCACTAGGCCGCTGTTCTTATGGCACTTTCATGGCGGGCCTTCGGTCAGGGCGGCAGAGATCGGTGCCCCGTGCTTCGTCGGATGTCGGGACAGGATTCGACGCCGGATCCGATGCAGGTCCGCCCCCCTACCACGGCATCTTCACGCCGTCATAGCGAAGGAAGGCGCCGCTGTCCTCGAGCCGGAACCGCTCTGCGATGCGCATCATCCCCCGAACGCTCTCTTCCGGCGGAATCCCGAAGGGGGGACCCATCCGGGTCTTCACCCCTCCCGGGTGCAGGATGAGCACGCCGATCCCCAGGGGCTTGAGCTCCACGGCCAGCCCCGACATGACCGCATTGAGGGCGGCCTTGCTGGACCGGTAGTAGTAGTTGCCGGCATCATGGATGTCCGCGATGCTGCCCATGTGGCTGCTGACGGCGATGATGAGCTTACCCGAGCCTTTGGCCAGATTCCCGATCAGGGCCTCCACGACCCGCAGTCCCCCCAGCGTGTTGACCTCGAGGGTCCTGAGCCAGTCATGAAACCGGAAACAGCCGATCCCGTACTTTCTCTTGTCGAGATAGATGCCGGCATTCGAGACCAGGACGTCGATGGCCTGCCCTTCCAGTTCCCACTGGAGCGAACGGATGTCTTCGACCTTCGTGACGTCGAGGCGGTGCAGGGTCACCTCGCGATAGTCCCGCTTCAGATTCTGCAGGTCGTCGGCTTCGCGGGGATGGCGGCAGGTCGCGAAAACCCGCCACCCCTGCTGGGCATACTGCCTGACCCATTCCAGGCCGAGGCCCCTGTTGGATCCGGTGACGAGCGCCGAAGGCATGGCATTCACCCCGCAGGGATGAAATCATCGTGTACAGGCATGGAACTTGCCGTCGTTCCCCGTGCTTTTTTCTTTCCTGAACACCTGACGCCGATTGCCGGAGCATGCACATCGGGAAAACGGCTCAGAGAAGGGTTAAAGCAGTTTGGTCCC
>CAYZKT010000275.1:2384-3139 GCA_964478885.1 uncultured Syntrophaceae bacterium
TGAGAGGTCCCTTCCCCCCGGCCCACTTCTTTTCCGCCTTCAGGGCCCGTCAGATCTCGAGGACGGAGTTCTCGGCCCCGTAGATGTTTCGACACCGTGTGACACAAAGGGGGTCGGTCGTCCAGATGCCGTCGACGACGAACCGGTACTCATGGGCGCCCGGCGGAAGATACCTGACGAGGACCCAGTTCCCCTCCCCTTTGCGTTTCAGGAAATCCCTGGCCGGGTCCCAGCCGTTGAACGTCCCGGCCACGGACACTTCCCGGGCATGCGGGGCGTCGAGGGAGAATGTGGCCCGCTTCCTCGGCGAGGCGGCCGTCTTTGCGTCCCTGGTCCGTTTCATGCTCCCTTCGCTCCTTTCGCGTCCGTGTCCGATGGCGGGCGGCTTACCGGAACCGGGAAGCGGCTTCCCGGATCGCCCGGTCCAGCTCGCCCCAGGCCCGGTCCATCCCTTCCCGCAGGTCCTCCCAGCTTCCCTCCGCGGCCTTCCCCAGGTCTTCGAGCCTCCGTGAAGCTTCTTCGCGCCGGGCCTGAAGCCGTTCCATCTGCTTCCTGAACTCGATCCGGGCGTCGGCCTCGAGCCTGTCGGCGCCTGCGTTCATCCGGTCGATCTCGGCTTTCCATTGGTCGAGTCGGGCCTTGAGCTTCTGCGCATAGGCGTCCCTCTTGTTCATTTCCTGAACTCCTTTCCCGACCGGCGCTCTTTACCTTGTACGGGCTAAATTAGGCCCGGTTAACCAAAAACTAACACGGGG
>CAYZKT010000276.1:0-3110 GCA_964478885.1 uncultured Syntrophaceae bacterium
CGGGACGGCTGAGCAGCTGGAAATGCGATCGGGCTGTGATATACTGGAAGCGGGCGAGCCCTATGACCTGATCTTCCTCGACCCCTACGACGACATCTGGGACGACTGCGAGAGGGTGCTCGCAAGAGCCGCGGCGCGCAGCCGCGGCGCATCGATCCTGATCTTTCTTCCCTTCAGGTCCGGGGGGCAGGGGCATCTCCTCGCGGCGGCGGTCGACCGGCTCGGCATCAACTGCCTGACGGGAATCGTGCAAAACCCGGGAAGCCCCCTGGACGGCAGGCACCGCTTCGCCACGGTATTCATGCCGGCCGCCACGATGAATCTGGGGGCGGTCCTCGGTCTTTTCGGCGAGTTGAACATCGTCACGGCCCGCGTCAACGCACTCGCGGCCCCTCCCTGAACCGATGCGGGCACAGTCCGTGCACGAGAGGGGGGGGGAAACTTTCCACCGGGAGGCCGGAATGAAAGAGTACGAGGTCATCATCGTCGGCGGAGGCCCTGCGGGGATCTTTGCGGCGCTGACGCTGGCCGAAGGCGGTGCGAAGGACGTCCTCCTGCTCGAGCAGGGCAAGGGGATCGGGGACCGCAGCCGCAGCTGCGCCGGCGATATGCTGTGCGGATGGGGCGGCGCCGGGGCATACAGCGACGGCAAGCTGACCCTCTCCACCGAGGTGGGCGGGCACCTGGGCGAGTTCCTCGACGACAAGGCCCTGTTCGATCTCCTGGCCGAAGCCGACCGCATTTACGTGGAGCACGGGGCCCCGGACCGGCTCTTCGGCGACCTCACCCCCGAGGTCGAGGAGCTGTCGGAGAAGGCGCGCCTTGCCGGCCTCGAGTTCATCCCCTCCCGGATCCGCCACATCGGCACCGAGAACTGCGTCAATGTGCTCGGCCGCATGTATGAGTCCCTCTCGGGAAAAATCGAGATCTGCACGGATTGCCACGTGGAAGCGCTGCTGGCCCAGGAAGGCCGTGTCGTCGGCGTAAAGCTCGCCGACGGGGAGATCCGCCATGGCCGCCGCGTCATCGTGGCGCCGGGCCGTTCGGGCGCCGGATGGATGAAGGGGGAGGCAAAATCGCTGGGGATCCGGACGACGGCGAGCGCCGTCGACATCGGCGTCCGCGTCGAGCTTCCCGCCACGGTTCTCAAACCGCTGACCGACGTGAGCTACGAATCCAAGCTTGTCTACTACTCGAAGAGCTTCGACGACCGGGTGCGCACCTTCTGCATGAACCCCTACGGGGAAGTGGTGGCCGAGAGCAACGAGGGGCTCGTCACGGTCAACGGCCACAGTTACGCCTCGAAGAAGTCCGACAACACCAATTTCGCCATCCTCGTGAGCAGCTCCTTCACGGAGCCCTTCGACGACCCCATCGCCTACGGACGCTACATCGCGCAGCTTGCCAATCTCCTGGGACAGGGAGTGATCGTCCAGCGGCTGGGCGATCTGCTGCAGGGGCGCCGGTCCACGAAGGAACGCATCGCAAAGTGCCTCACGCGACCGACCCTCGGAGACGCCACCCCGGGGGATCTGAGCTTCGTCTTCCCCTACCGGCACCTCAAAAACATCATCGAGATGCTCCAGGCCATGGACAGCCTCGCGCCGGGCGTCAACTCGCGCCACACGCTTCTCTACGGCGTGGAGGTCAAGTTCTATTCGAACCGCATCGAAGTGTCGAAGGAGCTGGAGACGAGGATCGCAAACCTCTTCGCCGTCGGGGACGGCGCGGGGATCACCCGCGGCCTTCTGCAGGCCTCGGCAAGCGGCATCCTGGCTGCGCGGGCAATCGCCGAGCGCATCGCACAGGACCGGTAGCGCCGGGCAGGATCACAACGTTCGAACCACGAATCGGGAAAGGGTGCGCCGATGAGATGACTGGGGATGCTGCTCGCCGTTGCGGGCCTCGCGAGTCTGTGGATGGTTTTCCAGGCCCTTCAGGCGGGGAATGTCAGCGGGGCCCTGCTGTTCTTCGGCTTCGCCCTGCTGCTCGGCCTGATCGCGTTTGCCCTGATCCGGCAGTGGAACGCGGGATGCTCAGCCGATGCGGAAGGGACGAATGCCCCGCCTGTCGCCCCGGTCCGGTTCGTCCCGCACCGGTTCCTGATGGCCGCAATGATCCTTGCGGCTCTGGTCGTTCTGGCAGCGATTCTGGTGCCGCTTGCTCTTCGCTAGGCAGCCTGCACGGCCGCGTCTACCGGTGCCCGTCGAGGATCATGGTGATCCGCAGGTCGCTGTCGATCCCGTCGAAGAGATCCCGGATCTCCCAGTTGCCGCTGAGCGTCAGCTTTTTCTCTTTCTTTTCAAGCGTTTCTTCGGTATGCTTCGCGTCGATTGCCGCAAACGTCATGGGGTGCCTTTCCGCCGTCCGCAGGACGGCTTGCCCCCTGACAGACCCGGCACTCTTCTGCACGATTGAACCGCCTTTGTCAAGGGCCATCAACATCATCCGAGGAGGAGGAAGATGAAAAAGATCGGATTCGCGCTGGGGTTGATCGTGGCATTCCTGTTCGTGTTCTCTGCGGCTTACGCGGCCGGCCCGGACGTTATCGTCGGCAAGTGGCTCAACGGCAAGCAGACGGCCCACGTGGAAATCTACAAGGCCGGCGGGAAGTACTACGGAAAGATTGTCTGGCTGAAGGAGCCGGTCTATCCCGCCGACGACAAGAAAGGCATGGCGGGAAAGCAGAAGGTTGACCGGGAAAACCCGGATGCGTCGAAGCGGAGCCAGCCCATCCTGGGCCTCGTCATCCTGCGCGACTTTACCTTCGTGAAGGACGGTCTCTGGGAGAACGGGTTGATCTACGACCCGGAAAACGGCAAGGACTACAAGTGCAAGATGACCTTGGAGTCCCCGGACGTGCTCAATGTCCGCGGCTACATCGGCTTCTCCCTGCTCGGCCGTACGGACACGTGGACGAGGGTGAAGTAAAACCAGGGTACCGGGCACAGGGGCCAGGGTTCAGGGAAGAAAGAGAAAGGAAAAAACAGCCCCCGCTTTGCCTCTACAGAAGGCGAAATGGGGGCTGTTGTGTTTTTGCCTGTACCCGGGACTTTAATCCGAGACGACCTCGGGCCTCATCGAGACGACTGCCGTCCGGCCTTCCTTCG
>CAYZKT010000277.1:0-3085 GCA_964478885.1 uncultured Syntrophaceae bacterium
TCTGGATCAGCCCGTCGAGGTGCCGGTCGATGTGCAGGACGAAGTCGATGTAGTTTACAATGAATTCCATGGCGCAGGGCTTAAGGCTAATGGCTTAGTGCAGAAAAGACAAGAGCGAATATCGTGCCATCTCGGAGCCCTTCCCTGGAATATATTGCCCTTTGCCTTACGCCGTAAGCCTTGGGCCGTCACTTGATTTTATCGACATCCGCTTCCCGGCCTACGACGACGAGGACCTCGCTGTCCTTAACGACGAAACTCGCCGAGGGGATCATCTGGATCTTGTCCGTGAGCGTGTCGCGAACGGCGATCACGTCGACGTGATACCGGTTTCGCAGCTGCAGCTCGGCGATGGACTTGCCGATGAAGCTGGCGGGCGGCGCAATTTCGCAGATGATATAGTCCTCGGAGAGGGGGATGAAGTCCAGGACGTTGGGCGAGACGATGCTCTTGGCGACCTTGTCGGCCATGACCTTTTCCGGGATGATGACCTCCGTGGCGCCGACTTTCTCCAGGATCAGCTTGTGGTCCTCGTTGGGGGCCTTGACGATGATGTTCTTCACCTTCATCTGCTTGAGGTGCAGGGTGATCAGGGTGCTGGCCGCCAGGTCTTCCCCGAAGGAGACGATGACGAGGTCGTCCTCGCGCAGACCGATGGCGCTCATGATCTCCGGGTCCGTGCCGTCGGCGACGATGGCCTTGGTGGCGCAATCCCTCACATGCTGAACGGCCTCCTTCGTCTTGTCGATGGCAATCACCTCGACGCCGCTCTTGCTGAGCTCCCTGACGATGTTGATCCCGAAGATGCCCAGCCCGACCACGACAACCCGCTTTTTCATGGCAGCGCCTCCTTACCCGACCATGACGGTCTCTTCCGCGTACACCACGCTTTTCTTTCCTTCCCGGAACGACAGCGAAAAGGCCAGCGTCAGGGGCCCCACCCTCCCGGCGAACATCGTGAGGGCGATCATCAGCTTCTGGAAGTCACCCAGCTTCGGCGTGACCCCCATGGAGAGGCCCACGGTGCCGAAGGCCGAAATGGTCTCGAAGATGTATTCCACGAACCGCTGCCGTTCCACGGACCCCGCCTCGACGTGCCCCGCCGCCATGACCGCCGCCACGACAAAGAAAACGGAGAGCATCGAGGCCAGGGTGATGGACAGCGTCCGGCCGATCAGCTCCTTCGGCACGGTCCGACTCGCGACGGTCACTTCCTCGCTTCCGCGCCAGCGGTTCCACATCATGAGCAGCAGCAGGGCGAAGCTCGTCGTCTTGATCCCGCCCGCCGTCGATCCGGGGGCACCCCCGATGAACATGAGCACCAGCATCATGAGGATCGTGGCGTTGGTCAGCTGGCCGATCTCGACGGTGTTGAACCCCGCCGTGCGGGGCGTGATGGACTGGAAGAGCGAAACCAGGAGCTGCGTCTGGGGGGAGAGGCCCTTGAGGATGTAGCCGTCCTCGAAGAGCCAGAACATTGCCGCCCCGGCGACAATGAGGCCCGCCGTGGTGACCAGGACGATCCGGCTGTGAAGCGAGAGCCTGGCGTTGCGATCTCTCAGCCGCGCAAACACCTCGTGGTGAACGACGAAGCCGATCCCGCCCAGGATGATGAGCATCATGACCGTGAGGTTGAACAGCAGGTCCCCCTGGTAACGGACAAAACTGTCCGGAAACAGGGAGAACCCGCAGTTGTTGAAGGCCGAGATGGCGTGAAACACGGCGTAGTAGAGGGCTGTCGAAGCGGGAAACTCCTGGGCGAAGCGGATGAAGAGCAGGAGCATGCCCGCGGATTCGATAATCAACGTGGAAACGATGACGGACTTGAGGATGACGAAGAAATCCCGCCGGGGCGTGTGCAGGAAGGAGCTCTGGACGATCTCGCGGCCCTTGAAGGAAATGCCGCGGCCCATGATCCCGAAGAGAAACGCCGAGAACGTCAGGATGCCCAGCCCGCCCACCTGGAAAAGACAGATGAGGACGATCTGCCCCGCCGTGGTGAGATCGGTGCCCACGTCCACCGTGGCAAGCCCCGTCACGCAGACGGCCGAAGCCGACATGAAGAGGGCATCGACAAAGCGGATTTCCCGGGTCGAAGCGAAGGGAAGCCACAGCAGGATGGCGCCGGCCAGGATGACGCCCGCAAAGCTGAGGATGAAGATCCTCGCCGGCGAGAGGTGCCGCGTCAGCAACGGTCTCAGCCGCAGGGGCTCTCTTTTGTGCATAGGCCGGATAAAAAAACACGCCTTCACCGTGCATCAAGGAAGAAGGCGCTTTCATTTCGGCTGGTTATACGCCCGCAGGAACCTGCCGTCAACAGAAACTTTTCGGGCTCTCCCGCCTGCTCTCCGTGAGAAGCGCCGTACTCCCTTACAGGGCGGCTGCATGGAAGGCCGCGAGGATCTCCCGGAGAAACTCCCCCGGGAGCATTCCCGTAAGGAGCGTCACGAGCGCCGCCGCGCCGATGAAGCCTGTCAGGAGCGGCGCCCCCGGGCGGATCTCCAGGCGGCCCGCGTCGTCGCGCATGTACAGGACCGCCACGACTCGCAGGTAATAGAAGAGGGAGACGACGGTCATCGCGAGGGCCACGAGGACCACGGGAAGCTGACCCGCGTCGATGCCGGCCTTGAACAGGGTGAACTTGGCGAAAAACCCGCCCGTGGGCGGAAGCCCGGCCAGCGAGACCATGAACAACGCCAGGGCGAAGGCGAAGAGAGGCCGGCGCGAGGCGAGCCCCGAGAGGTCCTCGATCTGCAGGCGCCCGCCCTCTCGGCGCTCGAGGGCGACGGCGGCGGCGAAGGCCCCCAGGTTCATGAAGAGGTAGACCAGGAGGTAGAAGGTCAGGGCCGCCCCGCCCTGGGCCGGCAGGGCCGCAAGGCCGATGAGCATGGTGCCCGCCTGGGCGATCCCGGAGTAGGCGAGCATCCGGATGAAGCCGCTCTGCCGGAGCGCAGCGAGGTTGCCGACGATCATGCTGGCCGCGGACATCGCGAGGACGGCCTGCGTCCAGAACGCCGGGCCGGGGCCCGGCAGGGAGAGCCCCAGGCGAAGCAGCACGGCGAAGGCGGCCACCTTGGGCGCCACG
>CAYZKT010000278.1:0-3007 GCA_964478885.1 uncultured Syntrophaceae bacterium
TCGATCCCGACACGGTTCGCCGCCGCATCCTGGCCGACCTCAAGCTCCTCTTCGGCGTGGGCGAGGTGACCGAGGCGGCCCTCAAGAGGCAGGGCCTCGCGTCGATTGCCGACCTGGCCGAGCACCCCCGCTTCGGCCGGCAGGCCCGGGAGATCCTGCGCATGGTGGAGGCGGGCGACACGGCGGAGCTGACAAACTGGATCGGCCGGTGGTTCCAGAAATCGCACCCGCTGGCCCTGCTCGCCTCGGGCTTTCACAGCGAAGAGGACTTCGTCCTCATCGACATCGAGACCCTGGGGATGTTCCAGCGACCCATCATCCTGCTCGGCCTGGCACGGGTCCGGGGCGACGGCATCCGGGTGGAGCAGTTCTTGCTGCGCCGTATCGACGAGGAGCCGGCGGCCCTCGCGGGCCTGCTCGATCACCTCGGGGGCCGCCGGGCCTTCGTCACCTTCAACGGGCGCACCTTCGACGTTCCCTACATCCGCGAGCGGCTGGCCTACTACGGCATCCGGGCCAATCTCGAGGGCCCCCACTTCGACGTCCTCCACTTTTCGCGGCGAGCCTGGCGGGACTGCGTGCCCGACTGCAAACTGACGACGCTCGAGCGCTGCTTCCTCGGCATCGAGCGCGAGGACGACGTCCCGAGCGCGATGGTGCCCGAGTTCTACGAGAGCTACATGAGGACGGGAAACCCCGGCCCCCTCGTCCCCATCGTGGAGCACAACCGGCGCGACCTTCTCACGCTGGCGAGCCTCTTTTCGAAACTCCACGAGGAGTGGCAGCCGTGATCGCAACCGCCCTGGAATCGATCAGACAGAGCCCCCGCTTCCGCGACCGCATCGCCCACGTCGAGGTCCTGCCGGCCCGTGAGCCGCATTACGGGGAACTCGGCGAGCCCCTTTCGGCGGGCATCTCCCATTACCTCGACGCCCGGCGCATCCGCCTCTACAGCCACCAGTGCGAGGCCGTCGAGGCCCTGCGCGCGGGCCGCAACGTCATGCTCTGCACGCCCACCGCCTCGGGCAAGACGCTGGGCTTCGACCTGCCCGTTTTCGAGACCCTCGAGCGCGACCGCCAGGCCACGGCCCTGTTCGTCTACCCCACGAAGGCCCTCTCCAACGACCAGCTCAAGGTCTTCAAGGACATGGAGCGCGCCACGGGCATCCGGGCCGACGCGGCCGTCTACGACGGCGACACGCCGGCGTCGCGCCGGGGCCGCATCCGCGAGATGTCCCGGATCATCCTCACCAACCCCCACGAGCTCCACCACGTCCTTCCCTGGCATTCGAAGTGGGAGCGCTTCTTCCGCAATCTTCACTACGTCGTCTTCGACGAGGCCCACCGATACCGGGGGGTCTTCGGCTCCAACGTGGCCTTCGTCATCCGCAGGCTCCGCCGCATCGCCCGCTTCTACGGCGCTTCGCCCCGGTTCGTCCTCTCCACGGCAACGCTGGCCAACCCGCGGGAGTTCGGCGAGAAGCTCGTCGGCCTGCCCTTCGACGTCATCTCCGAGGACGGCTCCCCCCGGGGCGGGAAGACCTTCCTGTTCTACAACCCCTTCTTCGACGGGACGGGCGCCCACTCGCCCCACCAGGAGACGCGGGACCTGTTCCTGTACTTCGTGAAGCGGGGGCTGCAGACGCTGTGCTTCACGGCCTCGAGGCGGATGGCGGAGCTCATCGCCCTGTGGTCGAAGGAGGCGACGAAGGCCGGCTCGGCGCTCTCGGAGCAGATCGCCGCCTACCGGGCGGGCTACCTGCCGCAGGAGCGCCGGGAGATCGAGGATGCCCTCAAGCGGGGCCTCCTGACGGGGGTGACCTCGACCAACGCCCTGGAGGTGGGCATCGACATCGGCTCGCTCGACTGCGTGATCATCTCGGGCTACCCCGGGACGGTGCTCGCCACCTGGCAGCAGGCGGGCCGCTCGGGCAGGCGCAACCGCGACGCCCTGGCCGTGCTCGTGGCCTTCCAGAACCCGCTCGACCAGTACCTGATGAAGCACCCCGGGTCCTTCTTCGGAAAGCCCCACGAGCAGGCCATCATCGACCTCGCAAACCCCTACATCCTCTCGGGGCAGCTGCTGTGCGCCGTGGCCGAGCTTCCCTACGACGCCGGGCGGGAGGACGTCCTGACCGGAGAGGTCGTCTCCACGCTTCTCCCGGAACTGGCCGCCGAGGGGCTCGTGAGGGAGACCCCCCACGGCTGGGTCTACACGGGAAGGGGAAGGCCCGTGGAGGCCGTGGGGCTCGAGCACATCGCCCGCGACGCCTACCGGATCACCTGCGGCGATGCGCTGCTCGAGACGATGGACGTGAGCCAGGCCTTCCGGGAGGCCCACCTGGGCGGCGTGCTCCTGCACCAGGGCGAGACCTACGTGGTGAGGCGCTTCGACGCGGAGAACCGTCTCGTCGAGGCGGAGCGAAAAGACGTGGACTATTACACCCAGGCGATCAAGGCCGTGGACCTGGAAATCCTGGGCACGAGGGACATTCGCAGGATCGGCCGGATGGTCTTCTGCCTGGGCGAGCTCGAGGTGGCGGAGACGACCCTGGGCTACAAGGTGATCCAGGACGACCAGGTTGTGGCCAGGGAGACGCTGGAGCTTCCCCCGCTGCGCTTCCGCACGACGGGGCTGTGGTTCGCGATCCCCGGTGAGCTCCGGAGGGCCGTTCACGACCGCGGCCTCAACTTCGGCGGCGCCCTGCACGCCCTCGAGCATGCCATGATCGCCATCCTGCCCTTCGAGGTCATGTGCGACCGCTGGGACATCGGCGGCCTCTCCACGCCCGGTCACCCCGGCACGGGGGAGCCCACGATCTTTCTCTACGACGGCTACGAGGGCGGCATCGGGCTCACGGAGAAGGCCCAGGAACTCATGGAGCGCGTGACGCGCCAGACCCTGGAGCTGATCCGCGACTGCCCCTGCGAGACGGGCTGCCCCGCCTGCATCCTCTCGCCCAAGTGCGGCAACGACAACCGGCCCATGGACAAGCAGGGGGCGCTC
>CAYZKT010000279.1:0-1137 GCA_964478885.1 uncultured Syntrophaceae bacterium
GGACATGGGCCTCGTGCTCGACTGCTTCAGCAGCCGCTACAGTTTGCTCGAATCCTACGGTTGAAGCCCTTTCGATCGGGCTTCGACGTTTTGTTCAGGAGGGTTTTGTCATGCCGATCTACGAATATCGATGCAGGAAGTGCAACAGGGAGTTCGAGGTGGTGCAGTCGATCACGGCCCCTGAGCTGAAGAGCTGCAAGTTCTGCAAGGGTCCCGTGACGAAGCTGATGTCCGTTTCTTCGTTCCACCTGAAGGGCAGCGGGTGGTACGTGACGGATTACGGCGGACGCCAGGCGCCGGTGAGGGAAAGCGCAGCGAAGAGCGAGACCGCTGCGGAAACCCCCGCGACGGCCTCCGAGGCAGCGCCGGCTGCGGCGGCATCGGACAGCAAGTCCTGATCGGACGAAAACCAGGCACACAGGGCGGCCACCCGGAAGGGGGGCCGCCTTATTTTTTGTCGAGCACCTGCCGGATCGTCATGGACAGGTCGCTGATGCTGAAGGGCTTCTGGATGAAGGCCTGGCATCCTTTCTCGAGGATGGCCTTCGCCTGCTCGTTCTTGCTGTACCCGCTGGACAGGATGACCCGCACATCGTCGTTGATCTTTCTCAGACTGTCGTAGGTGGCCTCTCCGTCCATGCCGGGCATGATCATGTCCAGGATGATGAGGCCGATCTTGCCGCGGAGCTTGCGGTAGACCTCGATGGCCTCCTGGCCGCTCTTGGCCGCCACGACCTTGTAGCCCAGCGACTCGAGGATCTCCCGGTTGACGTCGATGATCACGTCCTCGTCGTCGACGAAGAGGATCGTCTCGCTTCCTTCCAGCAGCCCCTTGGGAGGCACCGTCTCTTTGACGGCCGCCTTGTCCGTGGCGGGCAGGAAAAGGTTGAACGTCGTCCCCTGGCCCTCCTCGCTGTAGATGTTGATGATCCCCTGGTGCCCGCGGATGATGCCGTAGGCCGAGGCAAGCCCGAGGCCGCGCCCCCGGCCCATCTCGCGGGTGGTGTAGAAGGGCTCGAAGATCCGCTCCTTGGTCCGCTCGTCGATCCCCATCCCCGTGTCCGTGACGGAGACCATGACGTAGTTGCCGGGCTTGACCTTGTAGTTGCGGACGTAGGCCTCGTCGAGGGTGACGTT
>CAYZKT010000279.1:1237-2986 GCA_964478885.1 uncultured Syntrophaceae bacterium
GCCGCTCTTGACCTGCTTCTCGATCCGCTTGAGCCGCCCGTAGGCCGGGTGGTCGGCCTTCGTCTCCGAGAGCATCAGCGCCGTGTAGCCCTGGATGCCCATGAGGATGTTGTTGAAGGCGTGCGCGATCCCGCCGGCCAGGGTGGCCACGGCCTCCATGTTCTGCGCGTGGAACAGCTCGGCCTCCATCTTCTTGAGGTCCGTGATGTCTTCGTAGGTCATCAGCTGTTTGCCGTTGCCGAGGACCACCATGCGGGAGTGCATGATCCGGTCGGAGCCGCCGCGCACGCGGATCGTCACGACGCGCTCGCCCACCTTGCGGTTTTTCGTGAAGTTCTCCAGGTCCTCGCGGTAGAAGTACCGCACGAGGTCCCGGTACGAGGGGTTCGGGAAGACCCGCTTGAGGAACGTCTCGTTGTCGGGCAGGTCCTCGATGGTGTAGCCGAAGATCTCCGTGAAGCGGGGGTTCAGGTATTCGAACACCCCGTCGGGCCTTGCCAGGGCGATGCCGACGGGGGAGTTGTCCGAGAGGATCCGGAAGCGCTCCTCGCTCTCGATGAGGGCGTACTCGATGCGCTTGCGGTCCGTGATGTCCGTGAGCATGACCATGGCGCGCCGCCCGTCGATGCGCGCCGCCCGGAACTCGAGAACTTTCGTGCTTCCGTCGCGGCAGGCGACGTGGAAGACGCGGGCGCTTCCCCTGACGTTGGCCGCCATGTCGGCCTTCCAGGTCTCGATGACCTTTTTCCGGTATTCGGCATCGGGGAAGGCCTTGAGGAACCACTCTTTGCCCGTGGGGACGTCCTCGAGGGCATAGCCCGTGACCCGGACGAACTCCGGGTTGATGTAGATGAACTTCCCCGTCTCGCCGAGCAGCAGGACGCCGTAGGGCGATTTCTGGATGATGGTGCCGAAGGTCTCCCGCTCGTTCTGGAGCGTCTGCTCCAGCTCGGCGACGCGCTTCTTCAGGGCCGCCAGCTCCTGGTTGGGTTCGTCCTTTCCCCTGTCCTTGACCATGCTCCCCTCTCCCCTGTTCTTACTGCCCGGAAGTTGTGAAGCTCAGAAGTTGCGAAGCTTGGACCTGCTGGAAGAAAATTGCGACCCGGTGCCTGTCCAAACTTCTTAGCTTCCCAGCTTCTTAGCTTCTCTTCAATTCTTCAATGAACCCCGCCATGGCCTCTAAGACCTTGTCCCGCGCCTCGGCGTGGGGAATGTGGCCGCAGCGAAGGAGCAGCGCTTCCGCCCGCCCGGAGACCTGCCGCTCAATGGCCCGGACCTGTGCCGGTGTCCCGTAGCGGTCGTCGATGCCCTGGATGATCAGGACGGGGCAGCGGACCCCCGGCAGGAACTCCTCGATGTTCCAGCCTCGGAAAGCAGGCGAAAGCCACGTCTCGGCCCAGCCTCGAAAGACGAGGTCGGTCTTGTCCCCGTGGTAACGCGCAAGCCGTTTGCCGAGATCCGTCGAGGTGTAGACCTCGACGGCCTCCCGGATCCCTCCCAGAGTTACGTCTTCCACGAACACGTGGGCGGCCTCGGTGATCACGGCGCGCACGCTTTCGGGGTGCCTCGACGCGTAGATCAGGGCGATCGACCCGCCGTCGCTGTGGCCGACGAGAATCGCCTTGCCGATCCGGCACGCGTCGAGCACGGCCGGCAGGCCGGTCAGCGCCTCGTCGTGGAGATAGCCCGTGTCGCGGGGCAGGGTGAAGGCCTCCGAATCGCCGTACCCCCAGCGGTCGTAGACCAGGG
>CAYZKT010000280.1:0-2944 GCA_964478885.1 uncultured Syntrophaceae bacterium
CCAGAATCTCTCCTGGATGGCCGAGGCCTTCTCTTGACCGTATTTTTCCTGGTACTGCATCAGGGCATGGAGGAATTTTTCTCGCGTGGAGCCTTCCATGGGAATCCCTCCTCCGGGGTCTGTTGCTCGCAGAGATGAAAAAGGGGGTTGAGGGAAGATCGTGTCGGAAACGGGCGGGGCGGCCACCCTCCCGAGGCCGCCCCGCCCCGCTGCATGCTTCGTTTATTTCAGGAATTTGGGCGGCCCGCTCACCGGGAAACCCGCCTTTTCGAGAGAATCGACAATCTTTTCGATGGTCGTTTTCTCGTCATCGAATTGCACGATCGCGATGTGGCTGTACTCGTTGATTTCCAGGGCCTTCGCCTTGGCGATGTTCTCGAGGGTCCAACTGACCCTCTCCCGGGTGAAAGGTCAGGAACAGTCTGGCAGCATGAGTTGAACGACCCGCTCCTTGGCCATCGCCGTTGAGGCGCCGACCAGGATGGCGAGCAAAACCGCAATCAGCACGAAAAGGCATGATCTTGATCTCATGGACGAACCTCCTTTTTGATATGCGGCTATCTTAAACACTCCGGGGGCCAAAATCCACACAAAAGATGTCCCGGCGGGCCGCGATCGGTGCGGTCTGCCTCTCAGACGGGGGGCTTCGCCCTGCGGACCACGGCCTCGAAGAAGGCCGAGCGCAGCGGCTCGACGGCCATCAGGGCCCGGGCCGGCGGCGTCTTTTCCAGGGCGGCCGCAATGCGGCCGAAGGCGCGCCAGCCCCACTGTTCGTGACCCTCGAAGACGAGGTTGGCAAGCCTGCCGCGCTCGATGGCCATGGCGATGATCTTGTCGAACGTCGTCTCGGGGGT
Source organism: uncultured Syntrophaceae bacterium (assembly GCA_964478885.1). Lineage (GTDB taxonomy): Bacteria > Desulfobacterota > Syntrophia > Syntrophales > UBA2192 > UBA2192. The sequence goes on from CAYZKT010000280.1 coordinate 855, forward strand.
GAACACGCGCTTGGGCCGCGGCTTCATCCGGATCGCACCGGACTTGCACCCCGTGTAGCAGACGCCGCACCCGAGGCAGAACTCCCCTGCGTGCCGCGCCTTCATCCGGGGCTTTTTCGCTCCCTCCGGCGCGGCGGGAACCATGTCGATCAGGTCGACGGGGCAGAGCTTGGCGCAGCGGCCGCAGCCCCTGCACTTCGATTCGTCGATCTCCACGGTCCAGTTCGAGGTGACGATGGCGTTGCGAAGGCCCATGACCCGCACGGCCTTCATCATCTCGCAGCAGCAGCCGCAGCAGTTGCAGATGTAGGCGGCGCCCTTCTGCACGTTGTCCCCCGTCTGGGCGAGGCCCTGCTCCTTGCTGCGCTCGAGGATCTTCATCGCCTCCGCCGTCGAGACGGGCCGGGCGAAACCGTTTTTCACGAGGATCTCCGCGCCCATGTTGAGGGCGATGCAGTTTTCCTGGAGCCTGTCGCAGGCCTTTCCGAGGTGGGAGGCCTTGTGCCGGCAGGCACAGATCGACACGGAGGCCGCCGTGGCCGACTCGATGAGCCGCGACGCCCGCTCCCAGTCGAGGATCTCCGTGTGGTCCCCCTCGGGCAGGGCCTCCTCGCGGACCAGCGAGCGGCCGATCTGCGTCCGTTCCGTGAAGACCGACCGGGCGAAGCGGTCGTCTTCGTGCATGTAGGCGTCGAAAAGCGTCGCGAGCTCTTTCAGGGGAAGCGTAGCGTCGGTACGCATGAATGTGTACTCGAAAAACCCGATGACGACGGGGGCAAGCGACACCAGGCGGCGCCTGCCCCGGCCGATGTCGATCACGAGTCCCCGCAGGGCCATTCCGGTGATCCAGTCGTCCAGGCGGGCCGTTTCCATGCCCAGCTTTTTTGCGAGCCTCTCCACGGTGATGAACCGCGTCGGGACCTGCCGGGCGATCGCAGCATCCTCGGGGGAGAAAAGGATTTTCAGGATTTCCATGAAGTGGGGCGAGTCCGGCGCTCCCGTCACGTTACGGTCGAGACGCTGCTGGAGGAGGCGGTATTCCCTGTCGGGGTTCACAATGTGGCCCATGTCACCCTCGATGATTCGATGTCGGGTATTACCCTGGGGTGCGTGAGCAGGATTCTTCCTGCGAACAGGCGCTTTTTGACCGCTCTGCATCTCGTTCCACTGCAGCCGTAAAAACTTGCCCTGCGGGCGTTCCACCTCGATAAGAGCGGTTACCAAAAAGGCGCCTGACTTCACATCCAGAAACCTGCCCACGCACCGCGCAGGGGAGGGAAAAGGATTATCACAGGGATGGACAACTGAAAAGCGGAATCTCCTTTTCGGTTTGCCTCGGGCCGCCGGTCGTGCTATTTTTGGGGCGGTGATTCGCAGAGGTGTCGAATGAAGAGGCGCGATTTTCTGAAGTGGACGGCGGTGTCCTCGGCGGGGCTGGCGCTGCCCGGCAGCCTCTCCGCGCTGGGGCGCATCGCGCAGGCCGCCCAGGGGCCCGATCTCATCGTGGCCAAAGGGGCCTCGACGCCGCAGACCGTGCGCGCGGCCCTGGACGCCCTGGGCGGGATGAAGCGCTTCGTCGCCAGGGGCGATGTCGTCGTCCTGAAGCCCAACATCGGGTGGGACCGCAGCCCCCAGTACGCCGCCACCACCAACCCCGACGTCGTCGGCGCCCTGGCGAAGCTCTGCTACGAGGCAGGGGCGAAGAAGGTCCGCGTTTTCGACAACACCGTGAACGACGCGAGGCGCTGCTACAGGCAGAGCGGGATCGCCGACGCGGCCGCCGCCGCCGGCGCCGAGATGGTCTACATGGACAGCCGGAAGTACCGGGACGTCAAGCTCAACGGAACGGCCCTGAAGTCCTGGCCCCTGTACGGCGAGATCTTCGAGGCGGACAAGGTCATCAACGTCCCCATCGCCAAGACCCACAGCCTCTCGGGGCTCACCCTGGGCATGAAGAACTGGATGGGCGTCATGGGGGGCGTGCGGTTCCGCGTCCACCAGCGTCTCGACGAGAGCCTGGTCGATCTCATCCGGGTCATCAAGCCGACGCTCACCGTGCTGGACGCCGTCCGCATCCTCACGGCCAACGG
>CAYZKT010000281.1:0-2942 GCA_964478885.1 uncultured Syntrophaceae bacterium
GGTGGCACATGCTCCTGAAGGAAGGCCAGACGGGTCTGAGCACGGCCTTCGACTTCCCCACCCTCATGGGCTATGACACGGACTCCCCGAAAGCCCGTGGCGAGTGCGGCAAGTGCGGCGTGGCCATCGACACCCTCGAAGACTTCCTCGTTCTCACCAAAGGCGTTCCTCTCGACAAGATCACGACTTCGATGACGATCAACCCGCCGGCGACGGCACTCTGGGCCATGTACTGCGCCGCGGCGGAGATCCAGGGCATCCCCCTGACGAAGATCGGCGGCACGATCCAGAACGACATGCTCAAGGAGTTCATCGCCCAGAAGACGCTGATGTGCCCGCCCGAGCCCTCCGTGAAGCTCATCAGCGACACCGTCGAGTTCGGCACCCTGAAGGTCCCCAAGTGGAACACGATCTCGATTTCGGGCTACCACATCCGCGAGGCGGGCTCCACGGCGGTCCAGGAACTGGCCTTCACGCTGCGCGACGGCATGGAGTACGTCGAGGACGTGCTGCGCCGCAAGAAACTCGACGTCGACTCCTTCGCCCCGAGGCTCTCCTTCTTCTTCAACTCCCACATCGACTTCTTCGAGGAGATCTGCAAGATGAGGGCGGCCCGCAGGATCTGGGCCAAGGCCATGACGGAGAGGTACAAATCCAAGGACGAGCGCTCCTGGTGGATGCGGTTCCATACGCAGACGGCAGGCTGCTCGCTCACCGCCCAGCAGCCCTACAACAACGTCGTCCGCACGGCGACGGAAGCCTTGGCGGCCGTTCTCGGCGGGACCCAGTCGCTGCACACCAACTCGCTCGACGAGGTGTGGTGCCTGCCCTCCGACTTCGCCGTCCAGATCGCCCTGCGCACCCAGCAGCTCATCGCCGAGGAGACGGGCGCGGCCAACACGATCGACCCGCTGGCCGGCTCCTACTTCGTCGAGGCTCTCACCAACGAGATGGAAAAGCAGGCCTGGGAGTACATTCACAAGATCGACGACATGGGCGGCATGGTCGCGGCCATCGAGAAGGGCTTCCCCCAGCTCGAGATCTCCGATGCGGCCTACAAGTTCCAGCGCCAGATCGACAGCGCCGAGAAGATCATGGTCGGCGTCAACAAGTACGTCTCCACCGAGAAAGAGTCCATCCCCTTCCTCGAGATCGACGACAAGATCGAGACCGAGCAGATCGCGAGGCTCCAGGCCGTGCGTCGCAAGCGCGACGGCAAGGCTGCCAAGAAGTGCCTCGACGACCTCAAGGCGGCCTGCAAGAAGGGCGAGAACGTCATGCCCTACTGCATCGAGGCGGTCAAGGCCCTGTGCTCCGTGCAGGAGATCTGCGACGTCTACCGCGAGGTCTACGGCGAATACCGCGATCCGGGACTCTACTAGGAAGGAGGGGATACGACAATGGCAGATAAGAAACTGCGTGTTATGGTTGCAAAGCCGGGTCTCGACGGGCACGACCGCGGCGCCAGGGTGCTGGCCCGCTGCTTCCGCGACGCCGGCTACGAGGTGATTTACACGGGCTGTCACCAGACGCCCGAGCAGATCGTATCCGCGGTCATCCAGGAAGACGTGGACCTGCTGGGGCTGAGCTGCCTCTCCGGGGCCCACCGCTACCTCTATCCCGCGGTCACGAAGCTCATGAAGGACAAGGGGATCGACGATGTCACCGTCATCGGCGGCGGGATCATCCCCGAGCAGGACTTCCAGCTGATGTACGACGCCGGCCTGAAAGCGATCTTCGTGCCGGGCGCCACGCTGGAGTCGATCATCACCTGGATCAACACAAACGTGAAACCGAGAAACTAGGTAAGGACATCGGGAATGGAAACCACAAAGAAGATCAAGGGCGGCGACGTACGCGCCGCCTCTCGCCTCATCCGTAATCTGGAAGATCGCGTTCCCGAGGCGAAGACCACGATCAAGCACCTGTTCCCCCTCACGGGGAAGGCGCACGTTATCGGCATTACCGGTTCGCCGGGTGCCGGGAAGAGCACGCTGACCGACGGCCTGATCGACATGTTCCGCAAGAAAGGCAAGACCGTCGGCGTGCTGGCCGTCGATCCCACCAGCCCCTTCACGGGGGGCGCCATCCTCGGCGACCGCATCCGCATGCAGCGCCACGCCGAGGACCCGGGCGTCTTCGTCCGGAGCCTTGCCACGCGCGGGGCCCTGGGCGGCCTGGCCAAGGCCGTGGGCGATGCCATCCACGTGATGGACGTCCTGGGCAAGGATATCGTCATCGTCGAAACCGTCGGCACGGGGCAGCAGGAAGTGGACATCATCAACCACTCCCACACGGTTCTCGTGGTGCTCGTGCCGGGGATGGGAGACGAGATCCAGGCGATCAAGGCAGGCATCCTGGAGATCGCCGATATCTTCGTCGTGAACAAGGCAGACCGCGAGGGCTCCTCCAAGCTCTCGAGGGAGCTGATGGCCATGCTCGACATGGCCCCGCCGTCCACGTTCCAGGGCGGATGGCGGCCGCCCATCATGAAGGTGGAGAACGCCTTCGAACCGACGGGCTTCAACAAGGCGCTGGAGGACATCAGCAACAAGATCGACGAGCATCACCAGCACCTCGTCGACAAGGACATCATCGGCAGCAGGATGCGCCGCAAGGCGGTTGTCGAACTCAACGAGGCCATCCGGGCGAGCATCCTGGAACCGGTCCTCCAGAAGCTTCTCAGCAGCGGCCAGATGGAAGGGTTGATCGAGAAGGTCATGAAGAAGGAGATCGACCCCTACACCGTGGCCGAGGACATCGCCAAGCGGTACCTGGAGGGGTGCCTGTGAGCGAGGCCGTGAACTGATCGAGAGAAGCCCGGGACGGTCGGATGACGGCCTCCCGGGCTTTTTCATCTTAATCCCCTCTCCCCTCGCGGGAGAGGGCAGGGTGAGGGGGAACATTCTCCTTCCACTCCCTGTACCTTGGCCCCTGTCTTC
>CAYZKT010000282.1:0-2942 GCA_964478885.1 uncultured Syntrophaceae bacterium
CCGGGAAAACGATAGAATGCGCACGCTGATTTCGCTGGCGGGGTTCAGGTAGCCCATCCCCAGGAACGCCCCGCCGGGGGCGTGTACGGCGACGAGAGCCCCGGGGTCGCCGGCGGCCTGCCGGATGTCCGTCCGGTACACCCAGGGGTAAAAGGCCCGCAACCGGTCCGCCGCGGGCCGCGTGACGGTGATCGTGTTCATAGCCCTGATCCTTAACGGGTTTGACGTTCAAACGCAAGGCCTAACCCCATGATCCGTCCCTGCAATCGGCTCGATTTCCCCTCGATGCTCCAGATCGTCAACGACGCCGCGCAGGCGTACCGCGGGGTCATCCCCAATGACTGCTGGGCGGAGCCCTACATGCCGGAAGAAGAGCTTCTGCACGAGATCGAAGCCGGGGTGCGGTTCTGGGGGGCCGAGAGCGGGGGGCGGCTCGTCGCGGTGATGGGAATCCAGCACGTCGGCGACGTGAGCCTCATCCGGCACGCCTACGTCCGAACGGCAGACCGCCGGCAGGGCGTCGGGTCGAGGCTCCTCGGGGCGCTTCGCATGCAGGCGTCGAAACCGCTGCTGGTTGGCACCTGGGCCGCCGCCGCCTGGGCGATCCGGTTCTACGAAAGGCATGGGTTCCGCCTCGTCAGTCCCGAAGAGAAGGACCGGCTGCTGAGGACATACTGGACCATCAGCGACCGGCAGATCGAGACGTCGGTCGTGCTGGCCGATGCAGAATGGTTTACACGCCAGGCTAAAGGCTAAAGGCTAAAGGCTAAAGGCTAAAGGCCGGAATCCCCTGCCCTTAGCCATACGCCCTTTGCCTTTCGCCCCGCAGGCAGAAAGGAGAGAATATGGCGTTGCTGTCACAGGAAGATAGCGTCTTGATGGTCATCGACATGCAGGGAAATCTCTACGAATCCATGCAGGACAAGCAGTTTCTGTTGGAGAACGTCCGGAAGCTCGTCCGGGGCATGCAGGTCTTCGGCATTCCCGTCCTCGTCACCGAGCAGATCCCGGAGAAGCTGGGGCCCACGATCGAGCCGGTGGCGTCTCTTCTTCCAGAGGCCCGGCGCATCCCGAAATCCGACTTCAGCTGCTGCGGCGACGAGAAGATCATGAAGGCCCTGAAGGCCGCCGAGCGGCAGCAGGTGCTCCTGTGCGGGATCGAGACGCACGTCTGCGTCTACCAGACCGCGGTCGACCTGCTGGGGTTCGGCTACGACGTTCACCTCGTCGCCGATGCCGTTTCCTCGAGGACCGTCCGGAACCGCGAGATCGGGATCGAGAAGATGCGCGACGAGGGCGCCCGTCTGGCGAGCACCGAGATGGTGCTCTTCGAACTCATCCGTTCGGCCGACGACCCGAAGTTCAAGGAAATCTTCAGGATCGTGAAATAGAGACGGGAGCCTGCACGGGCGCATTCCACGGCTCGGGCAGGGGATGCTGCCGGGCGCCCTGTCACTCCAGGTGCGTGATCGCCTTTTCCACGTGCTCGGTGGTGAAGGCCTTCAGCGTCTCCGTCCTGACGTACCCGGTGGACCCCATGCCGAACACGAAGCCCAGGATCGCCTCGTCGGACGGGGCCTCGCAAACGGCCACCGCGTCGAGCCGGCCCAGGGTGAAGTAGAAGTCCTTGAGCTTGCCGCCCTTGTCTTCCAGGTCCTTCCTGGCGTTCTTCAGCAGCTGGGCGGCGTCCCTCACCGACCGGACACCCTGATCCGTCAGGGTCATCAAGATGATGTAGCTTGCCATCGTTCGACCCTCCCTTCGTTGGATCGTTCGCGTGCCGCAATGCGGCACGGAGTCTGTTGCCGGTCCGTTTCCGACAGGCTCGAGAAGCCGCGGGCGTTGTCCGGTGAGATTCGAAGGGGACGCGTCCATTCGGATCGGGAAGGAGAGGCAATCGAAGGGGGGTTGATCTGGGGGATCGACGCATGCATTTGATAGGAACCGCAAAAGCAGAAGCCCGGAGCGGTGTGCGGCAATCTCGATCCGCCGCTTCGTCCTTTCCAGTATAGCATCCCGAAAACCGGAATCAAGGGATAAAAGCGGGCGGTCCGCGTACCGGCGGAGGGCGCCTGCACCCATGTTATGTCATAAGTGACATAATTTCCTTGACACGCTGCCTTCAATGGCATAAAGGGGTCGCCGGGTCGATTCCCTGCGGGGATTATCAAGGGGGATGGAAACGGTTCGATCAAAATGAATGCCGCGTGTTGACCGGGGTATCCGCGGTCTCGGGAGGTTCTGTTGGAATCGAGTTTCGCGAAGGTATCTGTTTTGCAAGCGGTCCGGCTGTTTCAGGAATGGGGTTTCCGGGTCGAGGAAGGCCCCGGGCGCGAAGAAGTGACGGTTATCCTGGAAGGGGCGGATTATCGTTCCTTCTGCGTCTACGAAATCGCTCAACTGCCGCAAATCGCGGCTGCCGCCCTGCGCGTGCGCCAGGCAAACGGCGCATCGGAGGAGCGGCCATTGTCTGCACGGCGGGTTCGGGCGGCAGCGCATTAGGTCCCCGCCTCCGGCATCGCCGACGCGGAAATCAGGGGTTGATTCCCGCAGATGGGGATAACCCGGCCCGAACCGGCAAAAGAAAGGGCCCGATTCTCTCGAACCGGGCCCTCTTTCTTTTCCTAACTTCCTATCTTCCTAACTTCTGAACTTCCTTCTTTCAGTGCTCTTTCTTTACCTAACTTCCTATCTTCTTAACTTCGCAACTTCCCTCTTTTAGTGGTGCCCTCCGGCCGCGGGTTTTTTCTCTTCCCCGTAGACGACGAGGGTACCGTGCTCCTCCATCTCCTTGAGCCACTTGGGGTGCTGCTTCCTGGCCCAGCCTTTCGTGACCCAACCGGTGATCATGGCCTGGAACGAACCGGGGTTGCCGATCGTCCCGAGGTAGACGTGGACGAAGAAGAACGCGAACAGCGTCACGAACCCCACGGCGTGCAGCG
>CAYZKT010000283.1:0-2936 GCA_964478885.1 uncultured Syntrophaceae bacterium
CTCGGAGGAGACCGTTAAGCTAGCCGAAGAGCTCAAGATCCCCATTCTTTCCACGAGATACATCCTGTTCGAGACGTCGGGGCGCCTGCACGCCAGGGGGATCACGGGGTGCATCGAGAAGGTCGGCGGCGAGATGTGACGATGGGGGAGGCGCTGAATTTCGAGAGATCCTTCGAGGTGGAGGGCGGCAGCTTCCAGAATGCAGGAACCGTTTCGGGCCAGATCAAGAGCATCCTGAAGGAACTGGGCGTTTCGACGGACATCGTGCGACGGATCGCCATCATCTGCTACGAGTCGGAGATCAACATCGTGTCCTATGCCAAGCGGGGCACGATCACCCTGTCCGTGACCGACGAGGCGGTGAAGATCGAGACGAAGGACGAAGGCCCCGGGATCCCGGACATCGAACTCGCCATGAAGGAGGGCTATTCCACGGCATCGGCCGCCGTGCGGGAGATGGGGTTCGGCGCAGGCATGGGGCTTGCGAACATGAAGAAGTACTCCGACCACCTGATCATCACCTCCGAGCTGGGCGTGGGAACCTGTGTGAAGATGATGGTGATGAACTTCCAGAAAATCCTTCACCCGGACCTGCCGTCGATCACGCTCTGAAGGGGTAAGAAGCTGAGAAGTTTTGAAGTGATGAAGCTCGGAAAAGCCAACAGCTGAACAAACCCTCACCGTTTCTCCAAGCTTCTCAATTTCACAGCTTCTTAACTTCCGCATTTGTAACGAGAGGACGTTTATGCAACTCGCTGAACTGGTACGGGAATTGGGCCTCAAGGTGTGTTGCGCCGAGGGAAAGCTCGGGCGCGAGGTTCGGGGCGGATACGTGGGGGACCTGCTCAGCGACGTCATGGCCAACAGCAGGGAAGGCGACCTCTGGATCACGCGTCAGGTTCACCAGAACATCGTGGCCGTGGCGAGCCTCAAGGAGCTCGCGGGCATCGTCCTGATCCAGGGCAGCGATCCCGCCCCCGACACGGCGGCCAAGGCCGGCGCGGAGGGCATCCCCATCCTGGTGACGGACCTGTCGGCCTTCGAGATCGTCGGCCGAATATATCAATTGATCCCTCCGTGAATTTATAGTAAAGGAACGGGCCGAACGGGGACGTTCCTTCAGCGGGTTTTTGCCGTTGACGGCCTGCGCGTGCCTGACCGGGGGGAGAGCGGCAGCAGCCCTCAAGGGGTTCCGCCGATGATCAGGGAGTTCCGCTGTGATTTCCACGTCCACACCTGTCTTTCGCCCTGTGCCGATCTCGACATGTACCCCCGGGCCGTCGTATCGATGGCGCTGGCCCGCCGCCTCGACATCATCGCCATCTGCGACCACAATGCATCCGAAAACGTTCCGTACGTCATCAAGTGCGCCGAAGGGACCGGGCTGACCGTCTTTCCGGGCATGGAGGTCACGAGCTGCGAAGAAGTTCACGTTCTGGCGCTCTTTGACAAGCTGGAGAACCTGGGCCCCCTGCAGGACCTCGTCTACCGGCACCTGCCCGGGAAAAACGACGAGGACGCCTTCGGCTGCCAGGCCATCGTCAACGAGCACGACGAGGTGGAGGGACTCAGCGAGAGGTTGCTCATCGGGGCCACGGGGCTCCCGCTCGAGCGTGTCGTGGACGCCATCCACGCCGCGGGCGGGCTGGCCGTGGCGGCGCACATCAACCGCGAGGCCTTCGGCATCCTCGGGCAGCTGGGGTTCATCCCCGAGGGGCTTCCCCTGGACGCCCTCGAGGTGACCCGCCGGATGGGGCCGGCCGAAGCGAGGCGGCGCCACCCGGAGCTCGCGCGCTTCGCCTTCATCGAATCCTCCGATTCCCACATCATCACCGACATCGGGACGGGGGTCACGCGAGCGATGCTGAAGGAACCGACGCTGGCGGAGCTGAAGCTGGCCTTCGAGAAGAGGGACGGCCGCTGCATCCTGGAGTGAGAGAGTGCTCGAGCTGGCGCTGCACATCCTGGACATCGTCGAAAACTCCATTCGCGCCGGGGCGACGCTCGTGCGCATCCTCATCCGGGAGAGCCGGTCGACGGACCTCTTTCTGGTGCGGATCACGGACAACGGCAGGGGCATGACTTCCGAGGAGCGCGAAAAGGCCCTCGACCCCTTCTACACGACCAAAAAGGTCCGTCGCGTCGGCCTGGGCCTGCCGATGCTCGCCGACGCCGCCGGGAGAACGGGCGGGCGGATGAGCCTGCGATCGAGGCCGCGGGCCGGGACGGTCGTAGAGGCTTCCTTCGGCCTCAGCCACATCGACCGGCAGCCCCTGGGCGACGTCGCGTCGACCCTGATTGCGCTCATCGTGGGAAACCCGGCGAGCGACTTCATCTACAGGCACGAAACGGACGGCAGGGTTTACCTGCTGGACACGAGAGACATCAAAAAAGCATTGGAGGACGTTCCGCTGAACCACCCCGAGGTCACGGGGTTTCTCCGCGAGCACATCGCGGAGGGGCTGAAGGACATCGGGGCGTCGGCATGAAACCCTCCCGAGAGAGGAGAGCAACCATGAAAAACGACAACAGCGATATGCTCCGTGAGTTCTCCGCCGAGCAGGCGGCGAAGCTCGACGCGATCATCGCCCGTCACAAGGGAAAGCCCGGGTGTCTCATCCCTGTCCCGGAGGAGGCCCAGGTGGTGCTGGACTACCTGCCCATGACGGTTCAGAAGAGGATCGCCGACGGGCTGAACCTCCCCCTGGCGCAGGACTACGGGGTCGTGACGTTCTACTCCTTCTTTACGATGAAGCCGCGCGGGCGCCACACGGTCCGTGTGTGCCTGGGAACGGCCTGTTACGTCCGCGGGGGCAAGGCCATCGCCGAGAGCATCGTGAAGGAGTTCAAGGTCGAGGAAGGCGAGACGACGCAGGACCGCCGCTTCACCTACGAGACGGTCCGCTGCCTCGGGGCCTGCGGGCTCGCCCCGGTCA
>CAYZKT010000284.1:0-2925 GCA_964478885.1 uncultured Syntrophaceae bacterium
GGAGGCCCCTTCCGCCAGCGACTGGCTCGCCGAGGACACCTGGCCCGATGCCGAGGCGACCTGGTCGGCGGCGTCGTTCAGATGCTTGACGGAGCGCGTGACGGGCACCGTGATGCTGCGGGCGAAGAAGGTCACCGCCACCACGGTAAGGCCGAGGAAAACAGCGCCGATCAGCAGGATGACGTTGCGGATCATGTGAGCCGAAGAAAGGAATTCCGCTTCGTCCTGCGACATGGCAACGCTCCATGTCGTGTAATCGACGGGGGCGAAACCCGCGATCTTCTTCACGCCCTGGAACGTGTAGGATTCGACGCCTGCGCTGCGCGAGATCATCTTTCCGGTGATATCCTTCATGCCCTCGAGGTTGGCGGCGTTGACCTCGAGGATATTTTCTTTCTTCGGGTGTGCGACGAAGAGGCCGCTCTTGTCGATCATCCAGGCGTACCCCGTTTGGCCGATTTTCACGGACGCGATCCGCTCGCAGAGAAAATCGACATTGAGGATGGCGCCGACCATGCCGACGAACTCACCTCCCGAACCGTAGATCGGTGAGCTGACCACCGAGACGGGCTTGCCCGAGGCACGGGATTTGATGGCGGCCCCGATATAGACCTTGCCGCTTTTGGCCTCCCGGAAATAGTCCCGGTCTCCAACAGCGATGCCTTTGGTCTTGCCGTTGCTTCCGTCGGCGACGATCGTGCCGCCGGCATCGGCAACGAAGACGGATTCGTAGTCGCTGCCGCTGTGCTTCATGACCTTTGCGAACTCCGTCGAAAGCCGCTCGAGTTCGCCCGAGGCCTTGGCCGCACCGTCCTTGGAGGATTTTGACGCCGCATCGACGACGTAGGGTTGGACCGCCAGATGGGTCGCCACCTTCATTTCCTCTTTCAGCGCCACTTCGATCATGTCCGAGATGTTCTTGGCGATCTGCACGGCCTGTCCGCGGGCCATCTCTTCCAGGGCCCCTGTCGCCTTGTAGAGCGCGAAGCCCCCGATGACCACGATGGGGACCAGCACCAGCATGATCCCGCCGAAGGTCAGTTTGAAACCGAGAGTCCTCTTCTTCATCTGCTGCTACCTCCCGTAGAAAAAAGAAAAAAATGAATCGATCGTGAATGAATGGAACCGGTGAAACGCAATCAATGAACGGTGAACTGGAACGTCCCGAGCACCCTGTCGATGTCGAGCAGGATCTTGACGCCCCCGTCCGTCTTCGCCATCCCCAGGATGAAGTCCGTGTTGAGCTTCACCCCGAAGGTGGGGGTGTTCTCGATGTCGGCCCCGCGGATGTTGAGTACTTCAGACACGGCGTCCACCACGATTCCCATGGGCACCGCTCCCGAATCGCCATGGATCTCCACGACGATGATGCAGGTGCGCTCCGTGTACGCCGTGGCGTCGAGCCCGAAGCGGAGCCTCAGGTCGATGACGGGAATGACCTTGCCGCGCAGGTTGACGACCCCCTTGACGAAGTCGGGCGTCTGGGGCACCGGGGTGATCGACATCATGCCGATGATCTCCCGGACCTTGAGGATGCCGATGCCGTACTCCTCGCCGGCCAGAGAAAAGGTCAGGTACTTGCCTTCCCTTGTCGCTCCCTGGCTTGAGCGATCATCCAACGCAGTGACGTGAACGTCCATATCTCGCCTCCCGAGCGTGAGAATTCAGGTCGCTTTCCGTATGGTCCTGTCAGGTAGAACGGGTCGGATCGAAAGGATTCCCCGGGGCGCCCCCGGCGAACGGACCCTGATCCATGGGTTTTATCGTCACCCGGCACAATGAACTTAATACTTTTTTCTTAGATTCGAACACACAAGCAAACCGCGTACCACAACGCGGTCCTCCAAGTTTTCCTTGACCGAATATCCGATTTCCCCTAAGATTCCAGCTTCCCGGAAGCAAGACAACCGCTCGTTACCGAAGGGAGAACGATATGAAAATCATCCTGTTGGGTGCGCCCGGCGCGGGGAAGGGCACCGTGGCGAAACTGCTGACCGAGTACGACGGCTCCGTCCAGATCTCCACGGGGGACATCCTGCGGGCCGCCGTCCGCGAGGGGACCGATCTCGGCAAAGAGGCCAAGGCCTACATGGACCGGGGGGACCTGGTGCCCGATTTGCTGATCATGAAGATCATGGAGGTGAGGCTGCAGGAGCCCGACTGCGCCAAGGGGTTCATCCTCGACGGGTTCCCCAGGACCATCGCCCAGGCCGAGGCGCTCGGGGCGCTGCTGAAGAAACTGAACCGGAAGCTCGACATGGTGGTGAACCTCGAGGTGCCGCGAGAGGTGATCCTCGACCGCCTCACGACGCGCCGGACCTGCTCCAACCCCTCGTGCCAGGAGATCTACAACGTGAAGAGCATGCCCCCGAATCCGGACGGGACGTGCAAGAAGTGCGGCGGCAAGGTCGTGCAGCGCGACGACGAAACGGAAGCGGCCATCCTGTTCCGCCTGGAGACCTACAACCAGAAGACGGCGCCCCTGATCGGCTTCTACGAGAAGGAAGGGCTCCTGAAGAACTTCGCCTCCCTCTCGAGCGCCGAAACGGTGGAGGCGGTGAAGAAGGCATTGAGGTAGAGGGTACAGGGCACAGGGTACAGGGTACAGGACAGATCCCCCTTTCATCCCCGTTGAGGGAAAGAGGGGGATTTTTGTTGGCATGCGAGGTGGAGAGGGACTAATATTCCATCTCTCAAGGAGAAGGAAATTGCCGATTGATTACGAACGGGATCTGAACCCGGAGCAGTACCGCGTCGTCACGGCGAAGGGCGGGCCGATCCTCGTCATCGCCGGGGCCGGGAGCGGCAAGACGCGGACTCTCACGTACCGCGTGGCGAGGCTCATCGAGACGGGAACGCCCCCGGAAAGAATCCTCCTGGCCACGTTCACCAACAAGGCCGCCCGCGAGATGCTGGGCCGCGTGG
>CAYZKT010000285.1:0-2781 GCA_964478885.1 uncultured Syntrophaceae bacterium
AACGACCGGGTCATGGAGAAGGGCGGGCAGCCCGCCGTGGGCGAGCCGATCCTGCTGGGCATCACGAAGGCCTCGCTCTCGACGCAGAGTTTCATCTCGGCGGCCTCCTTCCAGGAGACCACGCGGGTCCTCACCGAGGCGGCCCTGGCCGGGAAAATCGACTATCTGCGCGGAATCAAAGAAAATGTCATCATGGGCCGTCTCATCCCCGCGGGATCCGGGCTTCCCCTCTACAAGAAGCTGGGCATGGTGGTCGAGGGGGCCGGCGAGGAAATCGAGAAAGCGGCACAGAAAACGCTTGACATCGAGGCGGCGAATTGATAGAAAATCAAACTTTCGCAAGCCCCTTCAATTTGGACAGAAAGGGATAGAAGGATTTTCATGCCGACGATCAACCAGTTAGTGCGAAAAGGAAGGCAGCAGATCCGGAAGAAGACGCCGGCCCCCGCGCTCGTGTCCTGCCCGCAGCGCCGCGGCGTCTGCGTCCGCGTCTACACGACGACGCCCAAGAAGCCCAACTCGGCGCTTCGCAAGGTGGCCCGCGTGCGCCTCACGAGCGGCTACGAAGTGACCGCCTACATCCCGGGCATCGGGCACAACCTGCAGGAGCACTCGGTGGTGCTTGTCCGGGGCGGCCGCGTGAAGGACCTTCCCGGCGTTCGGTACCACATCGTCCGGGGCGCCCTGGATGCGGTCGGCGTCCAGGACCGCAAGCAGAGCCGCTCGAAATACGGCGCCAAGAAGCCGAGCTGATCGGGGTTGACAGCATGCCAAGACGACGAGAAATCCAGAAACGACAGATCACGCCCGACGCGAAACACGGCAGCGCGCTCGTGGCAAAGTTCGTCAACAGCCTCATGAAGAAGGGCAAGAAGAGCACCGCCGAGAGCATCCTCTACGGGGCCTTCGACATTATCGAGAAGAAGACCAAGGACGCGCCGCTGGGCGTCTTCGAAAAGGCTCTCGACAACGTCAAGCCGGTCATCGAGGTGCGCTCCCGCCGCGTCGGCGGCGCCACCTACCAGGTCCCCACGGAAGTGGCCCCCGGCCGCAGGCAGGCCCTGGCCTTCCGGTGGATCATCGGAAACTCCATGTCCCGCGCGGAGAAGACGATGCGGGAAAAGCTTGCCGGCGAGCTCATGGACGCAGCACAAAACCGTGGCGCCTCCGTGAAGAAGCGCGAAGACGTCCACAAGATGGCCGAGGCCAACAAGGCCTTCGCCCACTACCGGTTCTAGCGCTCTTTTACAACATCCGGGTGTTTCATCGTGGCACGGCAGACCGCATTGGAGAATGTCCGTAACATCGGCATCATGGCTCATATCGATGCGGGCAAGACGACCGTGACCGAGCGCATCCTCTACTACACGGGCATCTCCTACAAGATGGGGGAGGTCCACGACGGCACGGCCGTCATGGACTTCATGGAGCAGGAGCAGGAGCGAGGGATCACGATCACCTCCGCCGCCACGACGTGCTCCTGGCGCAACTGCCGCGTCAACATCATCGACACGCCCGGCCACGTGGACTTCACGATCGAGGTGGAGCGCTCGCTCCGGGTCCTCGACGGGGCCGTGGCCCTCTTCACGGCCGTGGAAGGGGTCGAGCCCCAGTCCGAGACCGTGTGGAGGCAGGCCGACCGCTACCGGGTGCCCCGCATCGCCTTCATCAACAAGATGGACCGCGTGGGGGCCGAGTTTGCAAAGGCTGTCGAGATGATCCGCGACCGGCTGGCCGCCAACGCCGTCCCGGTCCAGATCCCCGTCGGCGCCGAAGACAAATTCCGCGGCATCGTCGACCTCATCGGCATGCAGGCGATGATGTACGACGTAGATCGCCTCGGGGCGGAGTTCTCGATCCGGGACATCCCGGCCGAGGTCCTCGACGAGGCCCGTGCAGCGCGAGAGACGCTCATCGAGTCCCTGGCGGACGTCGATGACGCGATCATGCAGAAATACCTGGAAGGCGCAGCGTTCTCCCCCGGGGAGATCGTGGCCGCGCTCCGGAGGCAGACCCTCTCCATGAAGGTCGTCCCGGTCTGCTGCGGCGCCGCCTTCAAGAACAAAGGGATCCAGCCGCTCCTGGACGCGGTCGTCGATTTCCTTCCCTCGCCTGCGGACATGCCGCCGGTGGCCGGGAAGGGACCGAAAGGCGCCGAGGTCCTGCGGGCGGCAAGCGACGACGAGCCTTTCGCTGCGCTCGCTTTCAAAATAGTCACGGACCCTTACGTTGGGCAGCTGACCTACTTCCGGGTGTACTCGGGGTTGCTCAACGCGGGTTCCACCATCTTCAACGCGACGAAGAACAAACGAGAGCGTGTCGGCCGTATCCTCAAGATGCACGCCGACAAGCGCGAGGACATCAAGGAGGCCCGGACGGGCGACATCGTGGCCGCCGTCGGTCTGTCCTCGACGGCGACGGGGGACACCCTGTGCGACCCGGTACACCCGATCGTCCTCGAGACCCTGAGCTTCCCCGAGCCGGTCATCGCCATCGCCATCGAGCCGAAGACGAAGGCCGACGAGGAGAAGATGGGTACGGCCCTGGAGAAGATCCAGAAGGAGGACCCCTCCTTCAGGGTCAAGGTGGACCGGGAGACGGGGCAGACGCTGATTTCGGGGATGGGCGAGCTCCACCTCGAGATCATCGTGGACCGCCTTTCCCGGGAGTTCGGGCTGGGGGCCGACATCGGGCATCCCCAGGTGGCCTACAAGGAGACGATCCGGAAGGCCGTCCGCACGGAAGGGCGGTTCATCCGGCAATCCGGCGGCCGGGGCCAGT
>CAYZKT010000286.1:0-2769 GCA_964478885.1 uncultured Syntrophaceae bacterium
CCGCGCCGGCGAGGGTCTTCGCCAGGGTCCCGCGCTCGGCGGGATCGTCCACGGAAATCAGGATGGAGACGTTCTGTTCGTTCATTCCAATCACGCTCCGGGGTCGCGCCGGGTCCGTCCCGCGCGGGACGGACCGCGCCCGGACCTCAATGATGCCCGAGGGCCGCGGAGATCGTTGCGAGCTTGCGCTCGAGTTCCCCGATGGCCTCGCCGGCTCCGTCGAGCTTCTGCGCGCGGGCGTCCGCCTCGACGCGCCTGGCGATTTCGAAGATGTCGTTGAACCCGAGGTTTGCCGACGCCCCCTTCAGGGAATGGGCGGACATGACGACGCCCTGACAGTTGCGGTTCGCGTATGCATCGCGCAGTTTGTCCAGATCCGCCACGCCCACGCTGACGAACAGCTCGGCCATTTCCCGAAAATCCTGCTCGTCGAGCCCGATGTTCTCCGCCATCTCGCTGAATTTCATTGTTTCCTCTTCTTTCCGGATATCTCTCTTGATCTCTGTCCGTAACGGCTCTGATCCTGTACCCTGGACCCTTTACCCTGAACCCTGGACCCTGTTTTTGGTGATCCACTTCTGGAGCATCTCCTGGATGGCTTCCCTGCGGATCGGTTTCGTGATGTAATCGTCCATGCCCGCCGAGAGGCACTTCTCCCGGTCGCCCTGCATGGCGTTGGCCGTCATCGCCACGATCGAGAGATGTCTCCCGCTTTCCCGCTCGGCCTGCCGGATCGACGCGGTGGCCTCGTATCCGTCCATCTCCGGCATGTGGCAGTCCATGAACACGAGGTCGTAGGCGGCCTTGTCCAGCATGTCGATCACTTCCCGGCCGTTTGCCGCCACATCCACGGAGAGGTTGAACTTCTCGAGCATCCGGATGGCCAGCTTCTGGTTCACGGGGTTGTCCTCCGCCACGAGCACCCGCACCCGCTCGGCCGTCATCGCTTCGGGCTGCACGGCCTTCTTTTCCGCGCGCGCCTCCGCCAGGCTGTGCCGGGTGATGAGCGCAATGGGCTGCCCCTTCAGGGTGGCGCTCCAGGCCGTCACGAGGGCGTCCATCAGAATGGACTGGTGGACGGGCTTGACGAGGTAGGCCACAAACCCCACGTCCTGCATCCGCTTGGCGTCGCCGCGCTTGCCGATGGAGGCGATCATGACGAGCACGGTCTCCTTCAGGCGGGCATCCTCCTTGATGCGGCGTCCCAGCTCCTCGCTGGCGCTCTGCTCGTCGTGGTAGGCGATGATGGCCATCCGGAAGGGGTCCCCCGCGTCCCGGCTCTCGAGCAGGAGCCGGTAGGCTTCGTCATTCGACACGCAGCTGGTGTGCCGCATCCCCCAGCCGGCGACCTGCTCCTCCAGCGTCCGGCGGTTGATCTCCCGGTCGTCGACGATGAGGAGCCGCACCCCCGAGAGATCGGCCTCCTCGACCACCGCGGAGGCGGCCTCGGGATCGATCGCCAGGGGCAGGGAGAACCGGAACGTGGAGCCCTTCCCCACCCGGCTCGTCACCCCCATCGTGCCGCCCATGCACTCGACGAGCTGCCTGGAGATGGCCAGGCCCAGGCCCGTGCCTCCGTAACGACGCGTCGTCGACGCGTCGGCCTGCGTGAACTTGTCGAAGATGTACTCCAGTTTCTCCTCGGGGATGCCGATCCCCGTGTCCTCCACGCTGAAGTGGAAAACCGTCGCGCCGTCCGGCTTCGCCTCGCAGCTCACGCCGATGATGACGTGGCCCGTCTCGGTGAACTTGACGGCGTTGCTCACCAGGTTGGTCAGCACCTGCCGGATACGCCCCGGGTCTCCGATGACGCGGCGCACGGGCCCGCAGAGGTACCGCACGATCAGGCTCAAGCCCTTCTCGTCGGACCGCACGGCCAGCAGGTCGGCCAGCTTTTCCACCGTGGTGCGCAGGTCGAAGGGGATGGGTTCGATGGTGAGCTTTCCCGCCTCGATCTTCGAGAAGTCCAGGATGTCGTTGATGAGCGACAGCAGGTTCTCCGCAGACACCTTGACGGCCTCGGCGTACTCGCGCTGCTCGCCGTCGAGATCGGTCTCCAGCAGCAGCGTCGAGAACCCGATGATGCCGTTCATGGGCGTGCGGATCTCGTGGCTCATGTTGGCCAGGAATTCCGACTTCGCGCGGTTGGCCGCCTCGGCGGCCTGGGCCATGATGCCGGCCCGTTCGATGGACTCCTCGAGCTGGCGGTTGATCGCCTCGAGTTCCCGGTTGACCCGTTCGGCCTCCTCCTTGGCCTTCTTGAGCGCCTCCTCGGCCTGCTTGCGCTCCGTGATGTCGAGCATGGAGACGATGCTGTGCGCCGTGCCCGGGATCATGGCGACGCTCAGCAGAACGTGCCGGACCCGGCTCTCGCCGTCGCGCACCTTGAGCTCGTAGCGGTGGGGGGCCGCGTCGGGGTTCTCGCGCCTCCGGTCGTGATACTCCTTGAGCCGCAGAAGCTCGTCGGGGGGCGTGAACTCGATCCAGCTCCGCCGCCCCTCGATCTCGCGGCGGGGCAGACCGGTGAACTTCTCGAACTCCGCGTTCACCAGCCGGATGGTGGTGTCGTCCTCGACGATCAGCATCGCCGTTCCGGAGCCTTCGAAGAGGGCCCGGTACATGGCCTCCGATTCCCGGAGGGCCGTCTCCGTGCGCTTGATGTCGGTGATGTCGACCACGATGCCCCGGATGCCCGCGGCCCTGCCGCCCCGGACGATCGGGGAGGCGTTGATCATCACGGGGAAGGTCCGCCCGTCCTTGCGCCGGGCC
>CAYZKT010000287.1:0-2744 GCA_964478885.1 uncultured Syntrophaceae bacterium
TGAAGGTCTTCTTCTTCTTGCGTGTCTTGAATTCTTCGGTCCGTCTCTGTCTCTTGCTTGCCATGATCACTCGATTCCGCCGCCCCGGCCTCGGGCCGGGTTACAGCCTGCTCAGATTCTCCCTGGCTTTCACCGCCCACTCGGAATCGGGCGCGAACTGGATGACGTTCTTGAACGACTCCGCGGCTTCCTTTCTCTTGCGAAGCTGCATCTGGGTCATCCCGAGCCAGTAATGCGCCTCCGCCAGGTTGGGCGCCCCCGCCACGGATTTCTGCAGGTGCCTCTCGGCCTCCAGGTAGACGCCCTGGCGGTAGTCGATGACCCCCAGGTTCAGTTCGAGGACGGGCATGAGGTGGGTCCTCGGTTCCTTGCGGACCGCCTCGCTGAAGCTGGCGTAGGCTCCTTTCATGTCCCCCTTGGCCACGTAGGCCCGCCCCATGTTGTACAGGGGCACCGAGGGCGTTTCGTACAGCGGGTTGGTCAGGGCCCGGTTGAAGGAAAGGATGGCCTCGTCGTACATTCCCCGGGCCAGTTGGATCGTGCCGAGGTAGTTGTGCGCCTCGGAGTAATCGGGCTTGAGCGCGATGGCCTTCTGGAATTCCTTGACGGCGTCGTCGACGAAACCCCTTCGCTCGTAAGCGATTCCCAGGTTGTAGTGAATGACCGGGTCGTCGGGTGTGAGCTTCTCGGCCTCCATCAGTTCCTTGAGGGCCTGTGGATACTGGCCCGCCTGGATATGAGCCGTCCCGATCCGGAGGTGCCCCCTGGCCTTGTCCTTGAGTTCCGCATCGGAGACGCAGCCCGACAGCATCACGGCCAGGGCCGCCAATCCCACGATCCACGAACGGGTTCTTTTCATCGCCTCTCTCCCTGTGCTATTTCCGGTTGCCGTTGACCCACCAGTCGCTCTTGTCCCTGAACCACCACTGCGTCCAGTCCGTCCGGAGAATGGAATCCGCGAGTTTTCTGCCCTCGTCGGTGCAGAGCCGGCGGACGGCATAGTCCAGCCACTCCTGGCTGTACTTGTTGCCGAGGTCCCCGTACTCCTTGAGCAGGAGGATGAGGCCGAGCTGGTCGGCGTCGTGGGCCAGCAGGGACTCCCTTGTCTTTTTCTCGTTGAACTCCGCGAGGACGGACTTGATCTCGGCGCCGAAGGGCAGGTTCTCCGTGAGCTCCCGCACGGCCTTCTCCTCGTCGACGGTGACGTACTTCTTGTACATGTAGTTCATGTCGCCCGTCCGCGCCTCGGGCAGATCGTGGACGAGGCACATCCGCAGCACCTTCAGCTCGTCGACGGACGGGTCGAGTTTGCAGAGCGAGTAGCCGATGAAGAGGGTCCTCAGGATGTGCTCCGCGACAGACTCCTTGCCGGAGCCGAGAAATTGAAACCCCGTGCGCGGGGTCTTGTTCAGCATGCCCACTTCGAAAAGAAAGTTCGCGATCTCCTTCATCTCATCCCTTCTTCAGCGTTTTGACCCGGTTGGCCATGTTCTCAGAGAGCTTGCGGATCTCGAGCTGAAGCGGGGCGATCCCCTCGGGCCTCATGGCGTAGATCCGGTCCAGCCGCTCCTTCCAGTGCTCGATGACGTCGATCTCGTGCTCCCGGAGCTTCTGCTCGAACTTGCGCTGCAACTCCTTCAGGAACTCGGCGTCTCTGGACATGTCCTCTCCCCCTTTGTCCCGCGCCCCCGCCCGCAGGGAACCCCGGGCGCAAGGATTGAGTATTATAACAGCAACCCCCCATCTTGCAAGCGCGAATCTGCGGTCCCGCGGAGCCTTCGACGGACCCCTCCGGCGGGACGAAAGGGCCGCGCAGCGGGCGATTCGGCGCTATCGGGAGGGCCATAATTTCATTGACAAACGAGAGGGTTTGTGCCAGTTTCGCCACTTAGCGAAAGGCCCCGGGACGCCCCGGAGGCGAAGCGAGAGACAGGAGAGCACCCCGCAGTGATGCCGGATATTCTGGGGCACATCAGCTTCAGCTGGGAATTTTTCGCAGCCCTGTTGAGCATCATTCTCATCGATCTCATCCTGGCGGGTGACAATGCCGTGATCATCGCCATGGCGGTGCGCTCCCTGCCCCGCAAACAGCGGCAGAAGGGCATCCTGTTCGGTTCGGGCGCCGCGGTGCTGCTGCGGGTCGCCCTCACCTTCTTCGCAGCCCAGCTCCTGCAGACCCCCTACCTGAAATTCGTCGGGGGGCTCCTGATTCTCTGGATCGCCGTGAAGCTCTTCATCGAGGGCAACCCCGGCGAGGAGGTTCACCGGGATGCGAAGACGATCTGGCAGGCGCTTTGGGTCATCGTGGTCGCGGACATCACCATGTCCGTGGACAACGTGCTGGCCGTGGCCGGTGCGTCGAAGGGAAACCTCTTCCTGCTCCTCTTCGGCCTCGGCCTGAGCATCCCCTTCGTCGTCTTCACGAGCAGCCTGCTGTCCATGCTGATGGACAAGTACCCCGCCATCATCTACATCGGGGCTGCCGTTCTCGGCAAGGTCGGGGCCGAGATGATCATCACCGACCCCGTCATCGTCGAACAATTCAGCCCCTCGACGGTGTTTCAATACGCCACGGAGGCCCTTTTCGCCGTCGGCGTCATTGGCATCGGCAAGCTCTGGGTCCGGTACAAGATTGCTTCGAGAAAATGAACGCCCGCCGCGTCGCGGCGGGATCCGATCAACTCCAACCGCGGGAAAACCGCCGGGGACTCAACGCTATGGCCATCCTTACCATATCCCGGGAA
>CAYZKT010000288.1:0-2730 GCA_964478885.1 uncultured Syntrophaceae bacterium
ATCCGGCCCGTCATGATCACGGGCGATCACCCGCTGACGGCCCGCTCCATCGCCCGGCGGATCGGCATCATCGACGACGGGGGCGCCGTGATGACCTGCCGGGACCTCGAGAAGATCTCCATGGACGTCTTCGAGGACCGGGTCGAGGACATCCGCGTGTACGCCCGGATGATCCCCGAGCAGAAGCTCAAGATCGTCAAGGCCCTGCAGGACAAGGGGCAGTCCGTGGCGATGACGGGCGACGGGGTGAACGACGCCCCCGCCCTCAAGCGGGCCGATATCGGCATTGCCATGGGCATCACGGGGACGGATGTCTCCAAGGAAGCCTCGCACATGATCCTGCTGGACGACAACTTCGCCACCATCGTCAAGGCCGTCCAGGAAGGCCGGATGATCTACGACAACATCCGGAAGTTCATCAAGTACCTGCTGGCCTGCAACTCCGGAGAGGTCTGGACGCTCTTTCTCGCGCCGATCCTGGGGCTGCCTCTGCCCCTGCAGCCCATCCAGATTCTCTGGATGAACCTCGTCACGGACAGTCTCCCCGCGCTTGCCCTGGCGGTGGAGCCCGCGGAGGGGGAGGTGATGAAGCGGCCTCCCCGCGACCCGAGGGAGAGCATCTTCGCCCACGGGCTGGGCGTCTTCTGCATCTGGGTGGGTCTGCTGATGGCGGCCGTCTGCATCGGGGTGCAGTACCTCGAACTGGCAGGGGGCAACGAACGCTGGGGGACCATGGTCTTCACCGTCATCGTCTGGGGGCAGCTGACCACGGCCCTCGCGGTCCGCTCGGAGAAGGAATCCCTCTTCACGCTGGGGCTTTTCACCAACAAGGCCATGCTGGGGGCGGTGCTCGCCGGCGTCGGGCTCCAGCTCTCGGTCATCTACGTGCCCTCCCTGAACGTCGTCTTCAAGACCGATCCCCTCACGGCGGGCGAACTCCTGTACTGCGCGATCGTCTCCTTCATCCCCTTTATCGCCGTCGAGTGGGAAAAGTTTGTCAGACGGAGGAAAAGTTGATATCGTTCTTGCGTGTCAGATCAACCGGAGGAGGAAGCCATGTCGAAGACGAAGCAGAACCTCGAGGACGCCTTTGCGGGCGAATCGCAGGCCAACCGCAAGTACCTCGCCTTTGCCAGGAAGGCCGAGTCGGAGGGGTTCAAACAGGCGGCAAAGCTGTTCCGGGCAGCCGCCGAGGCGGAAACGGTACACGCCCACGCGCACCTGCGCGAACTGGGCGGGATCCGGTCCACGAGGGAGAACCTCGAAGAGGCCATCAACGGCGAGTCCCACGAGTTCCAGAGCATGTACCCCGGGATGATCGCAGACGCGAAGGCCGAGGGCGTAGCCGGGGCCCTGCGGAGCTTCGAGTTCGCCAATGCCGTCGAGAAGGTCCATGCGGCGCTCTACCGGAGCATGCTCGAGAACCTGGGCAAGACGCCCGACACGGACTACTGGGTCTGCCAGGTCTGCGGGATGACGGTCGAAGGCGAGGCCCCGGACGAGTGCCCCGTGTGCAGGGCGAAAAAGCAGGCCTTCAAGAAGGTGGACTGAGAACAGGCATCAGGCTGCAGGCCACAGGAAAGAAATCCCCCTTGCAGCCCCCTTTCGCAAAGGGGGACGAGGGGGATTTTTTTGTCGTTTTGCGCTGTATCCCGGCCCCTCTCTCGCGCACCTTGCAGCCGGCTCCCTTTCCGATTTTCCCGGCATGATTGCCGCCGCTTGCAACGGCTCGAATCGTGATTATGATACGCTTGTTACAGAAACAGATTCGGCTTGACTTGGCAGGCCCTTTGTGAAAAAAGCCCTTCCGGAGAAGAATCCGAATGCCGGGGACAGAATGATGGGCAACAGAGATACATCCACCATCGATCAGAAACGAACCCTGCTGGGCGTCTGGTTCCAGGCGACCCGGCCTTTTTCCCTGACGGCCTCGGTGCTGCCCGTGGTCATCGGAGCCATGCTGGCTGCAACCCATGACGGGCCTGTCGACTGGCCTCTCTTCCCCCTCATCGTCGCCTGCTCGCTGCTTTTCCACATCGGGACAAACATGGTGAGCGACTATTTCGACTACATCAAGGGAGTGGACCGCGACGAGACCTACGGTTCGAGCCGGGTCCTCACCGAAGGGCTCCTGACCCCGAGGCAGCTCCTCGCAGCGGGCATCCTCCTCTTTGCCGTGGGTTTCTCCCTCGGGCTTCTGCTGGTTGCCGTCCGCGGCTGGCCCATCTTCATCCTGGGTGTCATAGGGCTCCTGGGGGGATGGTTCTACACGGGCGGCCCCGTCGCCTACAAGTATGTTGCCCTGGGCGACATCCTGGTCTTCATCCTCATGGGGCCGCTCATGGTGATCGGCTCCTATCTGGCCCTGACGGGCGGGTTCAGCCTGACCGTGCTCTACGCGTCGCTCCCCGTGGGCTGCCTCGTGGCGGCCATCCTCCACGCCAACAATCTGCGGGACATCCCCCACGACGCCAAGGCGAACATCCGGACCATGGCCATGGTGCTGGGCGTGCCTGCCGCCAAGGCCATCTACGTGGGCCTCGTGGCTGGGGCCTATATCGTGGTGACCGTCATGGTGCTGGCAAAGCTCGTCACCCCGCTGACCCTCGTTGTCCTGCTCACCCTGCCCCTGGCGGTGCGGAACGTGAAGGCCGTGCTGGCGAGCGTTCCCGACAAACCGGAGTCCATCGCCATGGGGGACGTCATGTCCGCCCAGCTTCACCTGGCCTT
>CAYZKT010000289.1:0-2722 GCA_964478885.1 uncultured Syntrophaceae bacterium
AGAAGTGAAGCCTCCCTTTTCCTTCGGCGGATCGCGAAAGGCCGCGTTGGGGTTCACATAGGGGTCCCAGGCGCAGATCGAGCAGTAGTAGGCGGGCCAGACGCACCCGCAGCCCGACCCGACGAGTTCAAACTGTGCGCAGACGTCGCAGACGCCCGCCCCGCATCCCAAGCACTGTACGAACGCAACTTTGGCGCGGCATGTTTCGCATGTCTTCTGCTGTGATTCCATACGCCATTCCTTTCAAGCCTGCGGGAACAACCGCCTTACGATGGACACAGAAATCCCCACGCACCGCGAAAGGCTCTCCTGCCTGACATGCGGCGTACCTCGCCCTTCCGGACTCAGTGGGCTTTGGCCCGTTTCGAGGCGCCGGGCTTTTTCTCGCCGACGCTTTTCGTCCAGTCGCGGAACGCGATCAGGATCGTGTCCACGGCGCCATCGATCCCCACTTTTTCCGTGTTGATCACGAGGTCGTAGTTCAGCGGATCCATCGCGTCGGTCTGGAAATACTTCCTCACGAAGGCGATCCGGTCGGTGTCGCGCTTCTCGATGTACTTCTGGGCATCCGCACGCGAAAGGTTTCGGATCCGCATCATGCTTTCGATACGGTAATCGAGCGGCGCGATGACCTTGATGCGGAAGGTCATCTCCGGCGGCAGGATGTAGCCGGCGCCCCGCCCCACGATGATGGCGTTGCCGTGCTTGCCGATCGTGCCGATCACACGCGTGAGGTGCTTCAGGTAGTCGCTCGGCCACAGGTGCCGGGAGACGAACATGGAGTTGACCCAGCTCTCCATGGTGGTCATGGCCTTCTCGTCGAGTGTCTCGACGACCTTGGTGCTCATCTTGGAGCTCTCCGCCACGTGCTGGATGATCTGCCCGGCCATGAGGTCCATCTTGGTCTTCTGGGCGAGGACCCGCGCGATTTCACTGCCTCCGGCGCCGGCCTGCCGGGAGATCGTGATGGTGAACACGTTCTCCGTGGCCTTCTCGCGCTGCCACTTGTCCAGCTGCTCCTGGACGATCCGCGCCTCGACCTCGCTGTCCCTGATCTGCACGTCCCGCGTGTAGTCGGGGCAGTTCACGTTGCAGAGCGCGTCCGTGGCGACCTGGAAGCGCTTCTGGCAGTGCTCGCGCCAGGCGCAGATGGAACATACTTTTCTGTCCAGACTCATGATTTCTCACCCCCTTCGTCTCGATAGAGGCGTCCTGGTTTCAGCCTGTTGCCTTTTGCCTGCCGCTTTCAGCCTTTGCTCCGGCCTGTTTCGTTCCCCCCAGGGCCTCGAACCCGCACACGATGTCGAGAAGCTCTTCCGTAATCGTGCTCTGGCGCTGGCGGTGGAACTGCCCGAAGAGCTCCTCGAGCCGCTCCTCGATGTTCTTCTCGGCACTCTGCATGGCCGCCAGGCGGCTTGCATTCTCGCTCGCCAGCGAATCGGCGAACGCCCGGTAGAGCGAGACGAACAGGTATTCCCGGATGAGGGACCGGAACATCGTCTCCCAGTCCTGGGTGAACATGGGGAGGGTCCGCGACTCCCACTTTCGTTTTTCGAGGCTCTTGAGCCACTCCTTGTCTACGGGAAGGAGCTTGAGGGTCTTCGGGCGGTACGTCGCCCCGGAGACGTACTCGTTGTAGTACAGGTACATGGTTTCGATCTGTTTCCTGAAGCGCCAGTCCTCGAGCACCGTGGTGATGTCCTGCACCATGGAGGTGATGCCGGCCGTCGAGCCGGGGGTGCCGAGGATTTCCATGACCTTCTGCCCCGAGTCCTCGAGGATGTCGGCCGCCCGCAGGCCCACGGCGATGACGACGCGGTTCTCTTTCGCGATCCCCAGGGCGTTCATCTCCTTGAGGGCATGGGTCGTGATGAGGTTGTTGAACTGCCCGCAGAGACCCTGGTCGGTGCCGAAGACGATGGCCCCCATCCGTTTTGCCGACGCCGAACGCATCGGCGCAAAGCTTCCCCGGCTTCGCTTGAGAACCACCTGAAGCCCCATCTCGACGGTCCGGTTGTAATCCGACAGGGACTCGACGGCCTTCTGATACTGCCGGATGCTCACGGCCGCCAGGGCTTTCATCGTCTTCACGACGCCGAGGAGGTCCTGGGCGCTCTGGATGTTGCGCTTCAACGATTCAATCGTTTGCATGGCTCGTCTCTTCCTTCATGGATTCCGTCGCCGCGCCGGCCGTGTCGAGAAGCGTCTTGCGGTCCTCCAGGGTCAGCTTCTCCCCCGACTCGATCCGCCCGCAGAGATCGGCGGCCTGCGCAACCGTCTTCTCCCGCAGGGACGCCTCGGCCTCGCCGATCCTGCCGATCGGGATCGGATCCAAGCTCCCTCCCGTGATGGCCAGCAGCGCCGCGATCTGCTCGGCCACCCGGATGGGCTTGTACTGGGGCTGTTTCAGGATTTCGCGGACGCGCCAGCCGCGCTCCAGGACCCGGCGCGTCGCCTCGTCGAGCCGCGTGCCGAATCGGGAGAAGGTCTCCAGTTCCTCGAACTGGGAGTAGGAGATGCGCAGATCGCCGGCCACGGCGCGGTAGGCCGGCAGCTGGGCCTTCCCGCCCACGCGGGACACCGACTTTCCGACGTCGACGGGGGGCAGGATGCCTTTCTGAAAGAGCCGCGGCGATAGGTAGATCTGCCCGTCCGTGATCGAGATGAGGTTCGTCGGGATGTAGGCCGAGATGTCCTGGGCCTCGGTCTCGACGATGGGCAG
>CAYZKT010000290.1:0-2708 GCA_964478885.1 uncultured Syntrophaceae bacterium
ACGGCGCCGGCGCTGTTGACCTGCCCGCCCAGGGGCACGACGGCCCGGACCCGGTCCTGCAGGAAAGCCGCCAGACGCGCTCTCTGCCGGTTGTCCCCGCAGGGCTCCGGCGCGACGAGCACCGCGATTTCCCTCTTTTCCTCGAGCAGGCCGATGAGGCGGGCCAGGGCGCAGGAGTCGATGCCGAACCGGGCCAGGTCGGACGGGGGTTTTGTCCTTTCCGGGCCGAGCGCCTCGAGAAGCTCGGCGCAGAATTCCTCCACCAGGCCGGGAGCCACGGTGAGGGGCAACGTGGCCCGCCGCGTGAGGGCGTCGGGCCAGGACGAGACGACGGCGAGGTCCCTGTCCCCTTTTCTCATCCAGCCGTTGACGAGGGGCTTGAGCACGGGGTGCAGCTCGGCGGCCCCGCCTCCCAGGACGACGAGGACGTCCGCCTCATCGAGGTCCCGGGGTGTCCCTCCCGCAACCCGTGCGCCACGGGCGCCGGCCAGGATTTCGAGGATCCGGCGGTACCCGCCCGCCTGGATCGAACCGATCGGGCCGCCGCCGAGGGTGTCTCGCCAGAAGGCGCCCCAGGACGCGGCCTCCTCCGTGGTGAGATGATCCGCCGTGAGCAGGGCGATCGACGCTGCGCCGTGGGCGCGCCGGACGGCGTCGAGGGCCTTCGCGGCATGATTGACGGCCTCGTCCCAATCGGCCTCGCACAGCGCCCCGTTCCTGCGCACCTGCGGGGTCCCGAGCCGGGACGGGCTCTCGAAGGCACGCCAGCCGAACTGCCCCCTCGCGCAGAGAAGCCCCTTTTCGCTTCCCGCCGGGGCTGCCGGCGTCACGCGCCGCAGCTGCCCCTCCTCGAGGTGGAAGTCGGCCCGGCAGGCCAGGCCGCAATGGCTGCAGACGGAAGCCTCCCTGCGGATCTTCCAGACACGGGTCCTGTCCTTGAAGAGCTTGTCGTTGAGCGCGCCCACGGGGCACGTGGAGACGCAGAGCCCGCAGAAGTCGCAGTCGAGGGGCCGGCCCCCGTCGGTTCCCACAACCGTCTTGTGGCCCCGGTGGAGAAACTCCAGCTCGTCGCGGCCCTGCAGCTCTCCGCAGATCCGCACGCAGCGGCCGCACAGGACGCAGCGGGTCATGTCGCGCTCGATGAGCGGCGAGCGGCGGTCCACGTAGCGCGCGAAGCGCTCCGTCCCGAAGGGGGCCTCGGTGATGTTGTAGCGGATCACCAGGTCCTGCAGGGTACACTCGCCCGCCTTGTCGCAGACGGGGCAGTCCAGGGGGTGGTTCACGAGGATGAGCTGGAGCTGGGTCCGCACGGCGTCGAGCACGGCGGGGGTTTCGGTAAGGATCTCCATCCGGTCACGCGCGGGGGTGAAACACGACGGGACGAGGCTGCCCGGCTTCTTGCGGTCCTCGACGACGCAGAGGCGGCAGGCCCCGTAGGGGGTGATCCGCCTGTCGTGGCAGAGCGTCGGGACGAAGACGCCGGCCTTCTCGGCGGCCTGCAGGATGGTGCTCCCCCGGGGGACGCTGACCTCGATGTCGTTGACTTTCAGGGTGATCATGGGGTTCCTCTAGTGGATCGCCTTGAACTTGCAGGCCCGGATGCAGGACTTGCAGCGGATGCACTTCTCGCGGTGCAGGACGGCCACCTCCTTCTTCTGCCAGGTGATGGCATCGACAGGGCAGACCTTCGCGCAGAGCCCGCAGCGCTTGCAGGCCTCCGCGTCGACCTCGAAGCGGATGAGGTCCGTGCAGACGAGCGCCGGGCAGCGCTTCTCGCGGATGTGGGCCTCGTACTCGTCGTGGAAGTAGCGCAGGGTGCTCAGGACGGGGTTGGGCGCCGCCTGCCCGAGGCCGCAGTGGGAGGTGGCGGCGATGTGCCTGGCCTGCCTCT
Source organism: uncultured Syntrophaceae bacterium (assembly GCA_964478885.1). GTDB lineage: Bacteria > Desulfobacterota > Syntrophia > Syntrophales > UBA2192 > UBA2192. Next base: position 1,892 of record CAYZKT010000290.1, read on the forward strand.
CCAGCAGCGCCAGGTCCGAGGACTCCCCCTGCCCGACGATGATCTTCTCCAGCGTGCCCAGCATGACCTTGAGGCCCACGCGGCAGGGGACGCACTTGCCACAGGACTCGTCGACGCTGAACTGCGTGAAGAAGCGGGCTACGTCCACCATGCAGTTCGTGTCGTCCATGACGACGACGCCGCCCGATCCCATCATGGCCCCCGCGTCCTGCAGGGAATCGAACGTCACCGGCAGGTGGAGATGATGCTCCGTGAGGCATCCCCCCGAGGGGCCGCCCAGCTGGACAGCCTTGAAATGCGCGTTTCCCCGGATCCCCCCGCCGATCTCGAAGATGATCGTCCGCAGGTCCGTCCCCATGGGCACCTCCACGAGGCCCACGTTCTTCACGGCCCCCGTCAGCGAGAAGACCTTCGTGCCCGTGCTGTCCTCGGTGCCGATGGAGCGGAACCACGCGCCCCCGTTGAGGACGATCTGGGGGACGTTGGCGAAGGTCTCCACGTTGTTGAGGCACGTGGGCCTTCCCCAGAGGCCCGACTCGGTGGAGCGGGGCGGCTTGATGCGCGGCATGCCGCGCTTTCCCTCGATGGAGTACATCAGCGCCGTCGACTCGCCGCAGACGAAAGCCCCCGCGCCGGGGTAGATGTCGATGTCGAAGTCGAACCCCGTGCCCAGGATGTTCCGACCCAAAAAGCCCTTCTCGCGGGCCCGGTCGATGGCCGTGCGCAGCATCCTCAGCGCCAGGGGGTACTCGGCCCGGACGTAGATGTAGCCCCGGCGGGCGCCGATGGCGTAGCCGCAGACGATCATCCCCTCCAG
>CAYZKT010000291.1:0-2652 GCA_964478885.1 uncultured Syntrophaceae bacterium
AAAGAACAAAAACTATCACTCAATGATCACTTGACGACACAGTTGCTGTACCCTGAACCCTGAACCCTAGACCCTTTCTTTTTGGTGGTGCATGAGCGGAAAAACACGGAGAAAGCTCTGGAGCGGGAGGTTCAGCGGCGAGACGGACCGCCTCGTGGAGGTCTTCACGGCGTCGCTGCCCTTCGACGTGAGGCTCTTCGACCACGACATCGAGGGCAGCATCGCGCACTGCAGGATGCTCGACAGGCAGGGGATCATCCCCCCGTCCGATGCGTCGAGGATTGTCGATGCGCTGGGAGCGATCCGGGAGGAGATCCGGTCGGGCGCGTTCCGCTTCGTGCAGAACGACGAGGACATCCACATGGCCGTCGAGCGGGGCCTCATCGAGCGGATCGGGCCCGTCGGGGGGAAGGTCCACACGGGCCGGAGCCGCAACGACCAGGTCTCCACCGACATGCGGCTCTATCTCCGGGCCGAGATCGGGGACATCCTCGACCTCGTCTCGGGGCTGCAGCAGACGTTCGTCGGCCTGGCGAGGCGGGAGGTGGACACGATCCTGCCGGGCTACACCCACATGCAGAAGGCCCAGCCGGTGCTGCTGGCGCACTACCTGCTCGCCTTCCGGGAGATGCTGGAACGCGACGCGCAGAGGCTCGGCGAGTGCCTCGAGCGGGTGAACGTCATGCCCCTGGGCTCGGCCGCCCTGGCGGGGACGAGCCTGCCGCTCGACCGGAAATTCACGGCGAAGCAGCTGGGCTTCCGGTCGATTACGGCCAACAGCATGGACGCCGTCTCGGACCGGGACTTTGCGGCCGAGTTCATCTTCGACGCAAGCCTGCTCATGATGCACCTGAGCCGCTTCTGCGAGGACCTCATCATCTGGTCCTCCGGCGAATTCGGCTTTGTCGAGATCGCCGACGCCTACACGACGGGCTCCAGCATCATGCCCCAGAAGAAAAACCCCGACGTGGCCGAACTCGTCCGGGGCAAGACCGGGCGCGTCTACGGCAACCTCGTGCGCATGCTCACGATCCTGAAGGGGCTGCCCATGACCTACAACCGGGACCTGCAGGAGGACAAGGAGCCCCTGTTCGACACCGTCGACACCGTGAAGGCAAGCCTCATGGTGCTGATCGGGATGGCCGGCAACCTCTCCTTCAACCGGCAGCGGATGATGGAGGAGGCCGCGAAGGGATTCTCGACGGCCACCGACGTGGCGGAGTACCTCGTCACGAAGGGGGTTCCCTTCCGGGAGGCCCACGGGATCGTCGGCCGGCTCGTGGCCTACTGCATCGCCCGGGGCAAGGGGCTCGAGGAGATCAGCCTCCGGGAGTTCAGGAAGTTCTACACGGGATTCGACGACGGCGTCTACGCCGTCATCCCGGTGGCGAAGGCCGTCAACGCCCGGACCACCCCGGGCGGCACGGCGAAGAAGGAGGTGCTCCGGCAGATCGACCGGGCCGAAAAAACGGCGAAAGGCGAAGGGCGAAGGGCAAAAGGGAAATAATGAAAAGAACGCGCTTGTGGAGACGGGTCGCCGTCATTATAATGGGCCTCTTTTTGCTGGCCGGCACGGCCTGCGGGAAGAAGGGGGATCCGCTGCCGCCGGAGCAGCCGAAGGCGAAAACCGGCGCAGAACAGCCGGCAGGGCCGACCGCACCGGTTCCGGCCCGCTAACACAGGGATCAACAGGGGTTCGGGATGAACTACTTCAACTATCGCGAGGACAGGCTCTGGTGCGAGGACGTGCCTGTCGAGGTGATCGCCGAGAAAGTCGGCACGCCGTTCTACCTGTACAGCCACAAAACCCTGCTGCAGCACTTCCGGGTCTTCGAAGCGGCCCTTCGGGATGTCCCCCACATCATCTGCTACGCGGCCAAGGCGAACTCGAACCTCGCCATCATGCGGCTCTTCGTCAAGGAGGGGGGCGGCGTCGACATCGTCTCCGGCGGGGAGCTTTACCGGGCGCTCCGGGTCGGGGCGGACCCCGGGAAGATCGTCTACTCCGGGGTGGGCAAGCGGATCGACGAGATCGATTTCGCGCTTCGCGCGGGCATCCTCATGTTCAACGTGGAGTCCTCCGAGGAACTGGGGGTCATCAACGAGAGGGCGGGCCTCCTGGGCGCGAAGGCGCGCATCTCGCTGCGCATCAATCCCGACGTGGACCCCAAGACGCACCCGCACATTTCGACGGGGCTGAAGTCCAACAAGTTCGGCATCAACATCGAGAAGTCGCTCGACGAGTACCGGCGGGCCCGGACGCTGCCGCACGTGCAGATCGTCGGCGTAGACTGCCACATCGGCTCCCAGGTGACGCAGATCTCCCCCTTCATCGACGCCCTGGAGAGGTTGAAGAAACTCATCGGCCGGCTGGGGGAAGAGGGCATCGAGATCCGGTACCTGGATCTCGGCGGGGGCCTGGGGATCACCTACAACGAGGAGATGCCCCCCCACCCCGAGGAATATGCACGCGCGGTCATCGACTCGGCGCGGGACCTGAGGGTGACCTTCATCTTCGAGCCCGGGCGCGTGATCGTCGGCAACGCGGGGATCCTCGTCTCGAGGGTCCTCTACACCAAGGGAAACGACGAGAAGAACTTCGTCATCGTCGACGCGGGGATGAACGACCTCATCCGGCCGAGCATCTACGGG
>CAYZKT010000292.1:0-2651 GCA_964478885.1 uncultured Syntrophaceae bacterium
TAATCGGCACACTGCCCTCTCCGGATGCAGGACAAGTAATCGTCATTCTCCTGTAATTTTTCTCCTTATGGCTGTGGGTGAATGTTGCGACGAACAGGATGTCGCTTCCGCGAGTCGCCCTTGGCGTCATTTCATTGGCAGGATTGGCTGTTTACGGTTTTATTGCGATTATTTTTGTCCTGCATGAATTATGGGCGGGCATTCTGATTTCCATTTCCCTGTTCGCTCACGAGAAAGGATGGCGGAAACTCTCGCTGACGGCGGGGATCATCGCTTTATTCATTCGAGAACTTGCGCTGCCGTTTGTCGCCCTCATGTTTTTTGCGTCTTTAGCGGATCGCAACCGAAAAGAAGCCGTCGCCTGGCTGCTAGGGGCTCTGGCATTTTTTTCCGTGATGGCCATCCACTCCAACCAGGTCCATGCTCTGACTCACAGCAATGCAAATCTGAATTTCACGCAGTGGCTCGCATTGAGCGGTTGGGACTACGTACTGGCAACGATTCAAGTACAGCCGTTCCTTTTCATCCTTCCTTCCTGGTGTACCGCCGTCCTAGTACCGTTAGCACTTCTCGGTTTTCTGGCCTGGCGGGACGCCCTTGGGAAGAGAATGGGACTGACGATAGCAGCTTACATCTTGATCTTCCTCTTTGTCGGGAGAAATATCAATGCCTACTGGGGTCTGTTATACTGCAATCTGGTGCCGCTCGGTCTCTTGTATGCACCTGTGGCATTGACCAATACCCTCTCGACACGGCGCACTTAGCAGCCTACTTATGGAATGTCGAAGCGATTTAAAGATATTCCGGCCGTGCCGCCAGATTGAGAGAGTCATCCAACAACTGCACGGACACCTCGCCGCCGGGTTTGACAGCCGCGACGTCCTCGGGCAGCACGACGAGGCCGTTGGCGAGCACCATGGATTTCAGAATCCCCGAGCCCTGCTCGCCCGTGAGGGAGGCGACGTATTTCCCGTCGCGCATCTCGACGCGGGCCCGCAGGAAATATTTCAGCCCAAGCTTTTTCTCGTAGCCCTCAACCATCGTTGCCCGCACGGCCTTCCGGAAGAGATTCCTGTACCCCCTCATCTTGAAAATCGCAGGGCGGATGAACTGCTCGAAGGAAACCATGGTGGAAACGGGGTTTCCCGGCAGGCCGAAGAGGGGCTTTCCTTCCAGCAGGCCGAAGGCCAGCGGGCGGCCTGGTCGCATGGCTACGCGCCAGAACTGGATGCGGCTGCCGACCTCGGCCATGATGTCCTTCACCAGATCGTAGTCCCCCACGGAGACGCCCCCGGAGGAGATGACGATGTCGGCTCTTGCGGCCGCCTTGAACTTCTCGAGAAGGTCCTCCCGGTTATCGCGGGCGATGCCCACCTGCAGGGGCACCCCCCCGGCCTCCAGGACCAGGGCCGCCAGGGAGTAGCCGTTGCTGTTGACGATCCTGCCCGGGCCGGGAGCCTGGTCGACCTCGACGAGTTCGTCTCCCGTGGAGACAATCGCCACGACGGGCCGCTGGTGCACGGAAATGTAGGAGCGGCCCAGGGCGGCGAGCATCCCGATCTCGGCGGCCCGGATCACGCTCCCCCTCGGGATGACGAGCTCGCCCGCCTTCACGTCCTCCCCCGCCTCGCGGATGTCGAGCCCCGTCGATGCGGCGACAAAGATCTTCACCCTGCTGCCCTCCGCCTCGGTGTCCTCGACACGCATCACCGCATCGGCCCCCTCGGGCAGGGGCGCGCCCGTCATGATCCGGATGGCCTGTCCCTTCCGGATGGGCTGCGTGGCCACCTTGCCGGCGGGGACGTCTTCCAGGACGTCGAGTACGGCGGGCTTTGTTTTGCCCGCAAAGGCCGTGTCTGCGGCTATGACGGCGTATCCGTCCATGGCCGAGTTGGCCAGGGGCGGGATGTTGCGGCCCGAGACGATGTCCTCCCCTAGGACAGAGCCGAGGGCCGAGGTGATGGGGATATTCTCGAAGCCGAGGGGATGAATCCCCTCGAGGATGGTTTTCAGGGCCTCTTCTACCTTGATCATTCCAGATCCCTTCAACTGCCGTTTTCGGCAGAGGGTAACCGAATCGCCGCCCGGAGTCAACCCCGCGCGCCTTCTCTGTCACGGCGGGCGAAGCTGCCTTGCATGGAGACAGTTGCGGCCCCGGTCGGCGCGGGCGGCTAAGAAACGGCCCGTTCGTCTCCCCTCCCCCAATCCCCCCTCACCCTTCCCCGTTCGGCAAGCTCACGGCCCTGGGTCGGTCGAAGGGCTCTCCCGCGAGGGGCGAGGGACAGACGAAGTCGGGATCCGTGGCTCGCGATGCCACATCATCGGATGGCACGGGGTTTGCTCTAGTCAAGTTTCGGCGCAGATCGACCGATTCATCTACTGAGAATCTTTCGACTGCAGTACTCACGGGACGGAACTCGACCTGGTCTGGGCAGACGCGCCAAGGAGGGCAGCAGGTCCTTGCGGCGTGCGGTGAACCGCACGACCCTTCCGTTGCGCAAGGACCATGAACGTGAAGAAAACCATTGTATCGGCTCGCATCGCGGCAATTCTTGCCGCCATCGTCATCCTCGTCTCTTTTGCACCCGCCGCTGCCGGGGCCGACGGCAGCGACCTCTCGGCCGTGTCCGTGGCGAAATTCGCAGCGGGTA
>CAYZKT010000293.1:0-2620 GCA_964478885.1 uncultured Syntrophaceae bacterium
CAGCAAGGACGGCTACATCTTCACAAACAATCACGTGATCGAACGGGCGGACAAGATCAAGGTGCGTCTTTCGACGGGCAAGGAATACGACGCCACCGTGAAGGGGAGGGACCCGCGAACGGACCTCGCCCTCATCAAGATCAACCCCGACAACAGCCTCCCGACGGTCAATCTGGGCGATTCGGAGAGGCTGCGGGTGGGAGACTGGGTCATGGCCATCGGCAACCCCTTCGGGCTCGATCACACGGTGACCGCGGGGATCGTGAGTGCGAAAGGACGTGTCATCGGGGCGGGCCCTTACGACAACTTCATCCAGACCGATGCCTCCATCAACCCGGGCAACAGCGGCGGCCCTCTGTTCAACATGGCCGGCGAGGTCGTGGGGATCAACACGGCCATCGTGGCCCAGGGGCAGGGGATCGGGTTTGCCATCCCCGTGAACATGGCCAAGGAGATCCTCGAGGATCTCAAGGCGAAGGGAAAGGTCACCCGGGGCTGGCTCGGCGTCTCCGTGCAGGACATCACGGAGGATCTGGCGAAGAGCCTCAAGCTCAAGGACCGAAACGGGGCTCTGGTTACGGAGGTCTTCGAAGGCGATCCGGCGGACAAGGCCGGGATCAAGCAAGGGGATATCATCATCGAGGTGGACGGCAAGAAAGTCAAGGACACCCACGAGCTGCTGCGGTTCGTAGCCGTCCTGCCCGTCGGCAAGAAGGCGACGGTGAAGGTTCTGCGTGAGGGCCAGGTGAAGGAGCTGCAACTCACGGTGGCCGAGCGTGAGGACAAGAAAGAGATGGCCTCCGCCCGCGGGGAGAGCAAAGACACCTACGGGATGTCCGTCCAGGACATCACTCCCGAGATCGCCAAGCAGCTCGGCTTGCCCTCTGCGGGGGGCGTCATCGTAACGCGGGTGCGCGAGGGAAGCGCGGCCGACGAGGGCGGGTTGCAGCCCTACGACGTGGTCCTGCAGGTCAACCGGGTCAAGGTGGGTTCCGTGAAGGACTTCCAGAGGGAAATCTCCAAGAAAACTGCCGATGACCGGGTCCTCCTCCTGATCCGCCGGGGCAAGGGGACCTACTACGTGGCCATCCGCAAGGAATAGGGAACGAACTCACTGGCGAGCCGTTGAATACGAAGGATCCACTGATCTGTCTGTACCGGATACTGAACCGGACCTTCGGTCCGCTTCACTGGTGGCCGGGGGACACGCCCTTCGAGGTTGCCGTCGGGGCGATCCTGACGCAGAACACGAACTGGGCGAACGTGGAGAAAGCCATCGGGCGGATCAAGGCCCGGGGAGTCATGGAACCGTTCGTCCTGTTAGGCCTCGATGACGGAGACCTGGAGGAACTGGTTCGTCCGTCTGGATTCTACCGGGTCAAGGCAAAGCGCCTGAAAGCCTTTCTCTCGGCGCTGTGCGAGGACTTCGGGGGCGACCTGGCCGCGATGCTTTCCGGGGATCTCCTCGAATCGCGGCGGAGGCTTCTGGCTATTTCGGGGATCGGGGAGGAGACGGCCGACAGCATCCTGCTCTATGCCGGCGGAAGGCCCCTCTTCGTGGTCGACGCCTACACACGGCGAATTCTCGAAAGGCACGGGATTCTCACGGGAAGGCCGTCCTACGGGGATGTCCAACGGCTCTTCATGGACGTGTTGCCGGCCGATGCGGGCCTTTACAACCAGTACCACGCCCTCATCGTAGAGACGGGGAAAAGATTTTGCCGTAAGAAGCCTCAATGCGGCCAGTGCCCGCTGCGGGAAATGCCCGGCCGGAACTTCCCGGGCAGATGGAGCGTGCGTGAGGCGACGGGGAGACAGCCGTGTTCGTCCGGGAAGAAATTCTCAAAGAGAGGCTCAAGGAAGGCCGCCGAACTTTCGTCCTGAAGCTCAACGACTACGCCGGCGTCATCCACCTGCATTCCGACTACTCCCATGACGGGCGCGCATCGATCCAGGAAATCGTGGAATCGGCCCGTGCCAACGGCATCGACTTCGTGATGCTCACCGACCACAACTGGCTCCAGGCCAAGCACGACGGCCACGAGCGCTCCTACGACGGCGTCCACCTCTTCATCGGCATAGAGGTGACGCCCCGCTACAATCATTACCTCGCCTTCGGGATCGACGAGCCCCTCATCACCTGCGATCTGTCCTGGGTATTTCCCTACGAGGATGAGCTGGACATCTCCCCGCAGTTCTACATCGACTGGGTGCGAAGCAAGGGGGGGCTCGGCTTTATCGCCCATCCCGACCACGAGGGGGCGCCGAGGTTTCACGTGAAACCATTCAACTGGAACGACTGGACCGTCTCGGGCTACACGGGGATCGGCATCTGGGACTTCATGACCGACTGGCAGAGCCAGCTGAAGGGCTATGCGAGCGCCCTTCTGAGCTACTATTTCCCTGCTTACATGCTCAAAGGGCCGAAAAAAGAGACGCTCATGCGCTGGGACGAATTGAACCGGACCCGAAAGGTCGTCGGGATCGGCGAGCTCGACAACCACGAAACCGTCAAGGAGATGTTCGGCTTCGAATTCTACATTTTCCCGTTCAGCAAGGCGTTCCGGTTCATCCGGACCCACATCCTTACGGAGGCGGCGTTTCTCGGGGACGATGAGAT
>CAYZKT010000294.1:0-2612 GCA_964478885.1 uncultured Syntrophaceae bacterium
ACGGGCGGCACGGGCGTGAGCCCCCGGGACGTCACACCCGACGCAACCCTGAAGGTCATCGACCGGGAAATCCCCGGCATGGCCGAGGCCATGCGGCGGGAGAGCATGCTCAAGACCCCCCACGCCATGATCTCCCGGGCCGTCGCCGGCATCCGCAGGCAAACCCTCATCGTCAACCTCCCGGGCAGCCCCAGGGGGGTGCGCGAAAACCTCGCCGTGATCCTCCCCGCCCTCAAGCACACCATCGAGAAGATCAAGGGCGATCCTGCCGACTGCGCATCCTGAAAAAACAGAAGGTGAGAAGGTTGGAAAGACTCTCCCTCTTACCCTCTTACCCTCTTACCCTCTTACCCTCTGATCCGTTCCTGCCTGTCGAGCCATTGGCATCCACTTTCAAAATCCGACGGAGTGTCTCCAGGGCCCGCGCCCGGTGCGTGCCGGGCCAGTAAACCCTCCTGCACCCCGGGCAACGCGTGAACTCGCGCTGTGTCCGGTGCACGTAATCGGGAATCTCCGACCTCACTTCGTCTCGGGTCACTTCATGCAGGGGGATATTGCACTCGAGGCAGATCGTGAAAAAGGCTTCGGGGTCCGGTTTGACATTCAGCTTCCGCAGGACCTCGTCAACCTGGCCCTCCGCCCGGTCGCTCTCCACGAACAGGACGATGCCGGGGTGCTGCCGGTCCAGGACATCCCTGCGCCGGGTCAGCACCGCCCTTCCCTCCCTCTCGGCCGCGCGCAGGAACGAACGGTCCGCTTCGCCGCGCCAGTACGCCGTGTCGAAGCCGAGCATCCTCAGCCATCGCGACAGGCGCCCCAGGGATCGGTCGGCAAGGAGTTTCATGGGTTCCGGCAGGTGAAGGACAGGCGTCGGGTCTACATCACCCCCGCCTGCGGGGGCGGCGGCTGTGTGGAGGACCCGCGCAGGAGGGAGAGGTTCTTCTGTTCCAGGTCGTCGATCTTCTTGTAGAGCTTGTTCATCCGGAGCGTCATGCGGAGCTTGTCGATGGCGCCGAGCAGCGCGGCGAAGACGAACCCGCAGATGAAGAAGCCGAACACGATAATGTAGAGCGGAACCTCGGCGTAGAGGTAGCCGTAGTACTTCAGCGATACGTTGTACGGGTTCTCGAAGGCAAAGGTGACAAAAAAGAAGGCAAAGGCAAGAATGACCACCAGGTAGATGAATCTCATGTCCCGACCCCCTCCTCGTATTTCCGGAAATGAGGCAGGAGCGCCTCCTTCGTTTTCATGAGATCCTCGGAGATGACCCTCACTTCTCCGAAGACGGACAGGGCGTTCGTGTCGCCGACCCAGCGGGGTACGATGTGCATGTGCAGGTGGTCCTCGACGCCGGCCCCCGCGGCGCGGCCCAGGTTCATCCCGAGGTTGAACCCCTGGGGGTTCATCGCCTCCTTGAGCACCCTGACGCACCGGGCCGTGAGCTCGAACATCTCGCAGTGCTCCTCGAGGCTCAACTCCTCGATGTTATGGACGTGCCGGTGCGGGGCAACCATAAGGTGGCCCGTGATGTACGGGTAGCGGTTCATGATGATGAAGGCGTGCCTGCCGTCATGGAGCACAAACTCGCCGTCCCGTATGGAGTCCCTGCAGAATATGCACCCTTCCACCTTCTTCCCCCTGATGTATTCCATCCGCCACGGCGCGTAGATGCTCTTCATGTCTTCCGTCCTGCCTTCAGGGCGCCGTCTCGCCCACGTCGATGATCCGCCCCTCGATGGCGTCCGGGCCGACCTCCAGAAGACCCACGCTGTTGGATCGGGCGTGACGCCGGTCGCAGGCCGAGCCGGGGTTAAAAAAAAGGATCCCGTCCCGGACATGGTTTGCGGGACAATGGCTGTGTCCGTAGACGATGCAGTCCACGCTCTCGAACTCGAGCCGCAGCCGGTCCTCGAGGCCGACGGGAGAGCCCCACCCGTGAATGAGGCCGATCCGGAAGCGGCCGACCTCGATCACCCTTTTGTAGGGGATCTCCTCCCCGACACGCGGGGGATCCATGTTGCCGCAGACGGCGATCACGTCCCGGTCCCCGAAGGCTTCCAGCACCGCAAGGTCGACAAGGTCTCCCGCGTGGAGGACCATCCCTGCGTCGTGGAAATGCGTCCGGACGATGGCGAGGAGCCTGTCGTCCGGCCCCCGGAGATGCGTGTCGGAGATGACGCCGATCTTCAATCCTCACCCTCCCGGAACGCCGTGATTATATCGCCCGTCCTCAAAAAGACAAGTGTTTTTTGGGTTCTGCAGGCCTGCGGACCGCTTTCGGTTTGACTTTTCACGGGCCCGGGACTAAGATCGAAACGGGCGCAAAAGGGAGCGGAACATGCTGGAAAACACCCTCGAAAAAATCGCCGAGAAGATCCTGAGCCTCGACGAGGCGTCGCTGGCCGCCCTCTGGGATCGTTACAAGCAGAAGATGGAGAAGTTCCAGCCCACCAAAGAGTGGGAGCGGTCCGTCATCGTGTTCTTCATCATCAACTCCGTACGCGTCAAGAACCATATCTTCAACGAGCGCATCCTGCAGCATCGTCAGCAGGGCGATCCCGGGCCGGAAGAGCCGGCGCCGAAGGGAAAACCGAACCTCAAGCTCGTAAAGT
>CAYZKT010000295.1:0-2611 GCA_964478885.1 uncultured Syntrophaceae bacterium
GCCTCGATGTGGGGCGCCACTTCCGCCTTCTTCCGGAACTCGCCCGTGGACTCCAGCACGATATCGACGCCCATGTCCTTCCAGGGCAGCAGCGCGCAGTTGTCGGTGATGTTGGTGATGCGGATCTCCCTGCCGTTCACGACGAGCGCCTTGTCGGTCGCGGAGACGTCGCCCGGGAACTTCCCGTGGACGGAGTCGTACTTGAGCAGATGGGCGAGGATCGGGGCCTTCGCCCGGGAGTTGACGGCGACGATCTCGAGGTCGCTGTACCCGAGGGCGGCCCTGACGAGATATCTTCCGACGCGTCCGAAACCATTCACTGCGCACTTGACGCCCATGTGTCTACCTCCTCTGTTCGATATTGAAGCTTCCCGGACGGCGGAACCTCGGGAAGGCGGGATGTCCGTCTGCACGACCCGGTCGGATACGACGCGCCGGTGCACGCAAGCGGGTGTCGTATCGAAACCGATTACTCTTAAACAGCCCCGGTCCCGGAGTCAATCTTTTTTTGCCCACGGAAGCCCGGCCCCGCCTTTTCCCCCTTGACAGGGCGGCCTGCAAAGGGGTACGCATAACGTACGAGACAACAGTCTAACGGTCAGGAAGAAAAGAAGAATTTCCCTTCCCGGACCCGCCGGCTCCTGCCGGCTCCTCTGGCCGGCGTCGTTGTCGATCGGCGATCCGCATGGAAATGGACATCCGCAAATCCGTCATTGCCGGCACCTGGTACCCGGGCGACCCCGTGACCCTGCGGGGCGAGGTCCGCCGGTACCTCGACTCGGTCCCCGTTCAGCCCCTCGGGGGGGCGGTCGTCGGTCTCGTGTCTCCCCACGCGGGCTACCTGTACTCGGGCCAGATTGCCGCACACGGCTACCGGCTCGTCGAGGGACAGCGCTTCGACGCCGTGGTGGTCATCGGGCCGAGCCACCGCGTCCTGTTCCGCGGCGCCTCGGTCTGGCCCTCGGGGGGCTATGAAACGCCCCTGGGCGTCGTCCCCGTGGACCGGGAACTGGCCGGAGAGATTCTCGCGGCGGACCCTGTAATGAACGCCGACCGCAAGCCGCACGCGGCGGAGCACTCCGTCGAGATCCAGCTCCCCTTTCTGCAGGTGGCGCTCGGCGCCTTCTCCTTCGTCCCCATCGTGATGGGAACCCAGGACCTTCGGACCTGCGAGGCCGTTGCCGACGGCGTCTGGCGCGCGTCGAAGGGCAGAAACGTGCTCGTTGTGGGCAGCTCGGACCTCTCCCACTTCCACTCCTACGAACAGGCAAAGCGGCTCGACGGGGCTGTCGTCGACCTCGTAAGAAAACGGGATCACAGGGGGCTTGCGCGCGAGCTCGAGGACGGCGCCTGCGAAGCCTGCGGCGGAGGGCCCGTCGTGGCGGTCATGCGCTTCGCCGAAAAGGCGGGTGCCCGGGGCGTGCAGGTGCTCCGGTATGCCAACTCGGGTGACGTGACGGGGGACCGCCGCCAGGTCGTGGGGTACCTGTCGGCCGCCTTTTACCGGGAAGCCGCCGGGCGGGAAGGGGGCTGAGTGAAGAAGGCAGGCATGGACCGGGGACTGACCGGCGAGGAGAAACGGGCGCTTATCCAGATCGCCCGCGAATCCATAGAGGCGGAGCTGGAGGGGAAGGCCCCGCCGGGGTCGGCAGGGAAGGGTGCCCTGGAGGAGAAGCGGGGGGCCTTCGTCTCCCTGAAGAAACGGGAGAGACTGCGGGGCTGCATCGGGTTCATCGAGCCCCGGAAATCCCTGGCGAAGACCGTCGAGGAGACGGCAGCGGCCGCGGCGTTCCAGGACCCCCGGTTCCCGCCGTTGCGGAAGGAGGAGTTGCAGGAGCTCAAGGTGGAGGTTTCCGTCCTCACGCCCCTGCGAAGGGTCTCCGACGTGGGCGAGATCGAGATCGGCACGCACGGCCTCTACGTCCGCAGAGGCGGGCGGGCGGGCCTGTTGCTGCCCCAGGTGGCGACCGAGTGGCGCTGGGACCGGGACACCTTCCTGAAGGAAACCTGCCGCAAGGCGGGGCTGGACCCCGATGCGTGGCGAGACCCGGATACGGAGATCTACCTGTTCTCGGCCGATGTGTTTGGTGAAGAATAGGCAAAGGGCGCAGGGCTAAGGGTGAAAAGGATGAATTTGAATGTCTTTTGCCTTTAGCCCTTCGCCTTTTGCCTTAAGCCTGTAGTAAAAAAATCCTTGACAAAAGCCTGTTTTGACACTAACCTTCATTGCTTCTACGCCCGGCGTGCGTCTTTTTGCGCCCTAAGGGTCGGAATTCTTTGAAAGATTGTATGAAATGGCTGGCGTAGCTCAACAGGTAGAGCAGCTGATTTGTAATCAGCCGGTTGCGGGTTCGAGTCCCATCGCCAGCTCCATATCGCCCATAGCGATCAGTCGGATCCGGAGGGGTTCCCGAGCGGTCAAAGGGAGCAGACTGTAAATCTGCCGGCGCAGCCTACGGAGGTTCGAACCCTCCCCCCTCCACCATATTTTCTCTCTCGCGGAGCGCGCCCCGGAAGTCGCCGCGCGGGAGAGCCCCGGGCGGGGATGAGCGGGAGTAGCTCAGTGGCTAGAGCGTCAGCCTTCCAAGCTGAGGGTCGCGGGTTCGAATCC
>CAYZKT010000296.1:0-2594 GCA_964478885.1 uncultured Syntrophaceae bacterium
GTACCCTCAATGCTCTTCCCGGCCTGCTCTCCAGCGAGGAAGACCGCCGGAGAGTCCTGAAGATTCTGGAGTGGGCCATGATGCTGGAGGGCATCACGAAGGAGCAGCGGGAAATGGGAAACCGCATTATACAGCTTATCAACGGCACTGCCGCTCACGCCGGGAGGGTCAAACAGGCCGGTAAGAAGCCCAGGAAAAAGCCCAGGAAGGCATAGAGAGAATTCGATCCGTGACAGGGGGGAGAATTTGCCATGACAAAGCATTCGTTTAGACGAGTGACGATTCTGATGGTCATTGCAGTCCTTTCGCTTCTGCTTGTTGCACTGTGCGCCTGGGGATCAACGAAGGCGGAAAAACAGAAGGAAGTGCAGAAGATGTCGCGTGAAACCCTTGCACAGCTCTACAAAGTTCAGCCTTCCGCAAAAAAAGCCGTAGCCAATTCGGCAGGATATGCGACGTTCAGCAACTTCGGCATGAAGATCTTGTTTGCAGGCGGCGGGAGCGGAAGCGGGTTGGCCGTGGACAACAAGACGAAGAAGACCACGTACATGAAGATGGTCGAGGTGCAGGCGGGCCTGGGAATGGGGATCAAGAAGTTCCGGGTGGTCTTCGTGTTCGACACACAGAAGGCACTGAACGACTTCATCAACTCCGGCTGGGAATTCGGCGGGCAGACCACGGCCGCGGCCAAGACGGGTGAGCAGGGAGTCGCATTCGCAGGGGCGGTCTCCGTAGCGCCCGGCGTGTGGATGTATCAGCTGACGGACACGGGCCTCGCCGCGGAGATCACGGGGAAAGGGACAAAATACTACAAGGACAGCGACCAGAATTAACGGGTTTCCGAGAATGTTCGCCAATGTGCAAAAGGAGAAATTACGATGAGCCGCATAGCGACAGGTGTTGCGCTGGTGATGGGTCTAATCATGCTCTTTGCCATTCCGACCGCGATGGCACAGCAGCAATATGTCTACCCCCAGAAGGGGCAATCGGACGAGCAGCAGAAGAAGGACGAGTACGACTGCCATAGCTGGGCTGTGAAGCAGACGGGCTTCGACCCGACCCAGGCGGCTCAGGCCCCCCAGCAGCAAGCGGCGCAGCAGCCGGCAGGGGCGCAGCCGGGTTCAGGGGTCCGGGGCGCTGCCCGGGGCGCTGTGGCGGGCGCAGCCATCGGGTCCCTGGACGGCGAAGCCGGGAAGGGCGCAGGTGTCGGCGCAGCCGCCGGTGCCGTTGCAGCCCGGGGACAGAGCCGCAGGCAGGCGCAGCAGCACCAGGCCCAGGCGCAGCAACAGGCATCGTCCCAGCAGGGTGCGAAGCAGCAGAATTATCTGAAGGCAAGAGCTGCCTGTCTCGAGGGCAAGGGCTATTCGGTGAAATAGAAAGCAGGAGGTGAGACCATGGCGGAGCCTCAGGAATTGACGAACGTCACGTTCGACGAAATACAGGTGGGCGTCATGAAGGAAGCAACCGTGACGCTGACGCAGCACCAGATTGACGTGGCTGCCATCGTGTCGGGAGACGTCGACGCCCTGTATTTGAAAGGGGCGGGTACCGGGGATACGCGGCTGGAGCCGAAAAAGACCGAGGCGGCGGGAGCCGAGGCGATGGTTTCGATCCTGCTCGGGGCGAGGATGCCCGGCCCCGGGACGAAGATCGTGCACCGCGATCTGCATTTCAGCGGCGATTTCGCGGCGGGGGACAAGCTCACGGCCCGCGTGACCGCGCGGGAAAAAAGGAAGGAAGGAAACCTCGTCGTCTTCGACTGCTGTGTGGTCAACCAGGCGGACAAGGAACTCGTGACCGGAACGGTTACGGTGCAGGCGCCCACGTCTCGGCTTGTCTACGATGTCATCAAACCGCCGCACCTGGAACTTCGCTTCGGCGATGCCTTCGCGCAGCTCATCAGGGGATGCCAGGGCTGCGAGCCCGTCCCCTGCGCCATCGTTCACCCCTGCGACCGGGATTCCCTCGCGGGCGCCATCGAGGCGGCCCGGCGGGGGTTCATCGTTCCCGTGCTCGTCGGCCCGGAGGAGAAAATACGAAAGGCTGCCGAAGAGGCGCAGATCGATCTGGCCCCATACCGGATCGTGACCACGGAGCACAGTCACGCTTCGGCGGCAAAATCCGTCGAGCTTGCACGCACGGGAGAGGTGGAGGCCCTCATGAAGGGGAGTCTGCACACCGACGAGATCATGGGAGCCATCGTGCCAGCGGCGGCCGGGCTGCGCACGTCGCGCAGGATCAGCCACGCCTTCGTGATGGACGTCTCCACCTACCCGAAGATGTTCATGATCACCGATGCGGCGGTCAACATCTTCCCGGACCTGGAAGTCAAGCGCGACATCATCCAGAACGCCATCGATCTGGGACATGCGATCGGGATCGATAAGCCCAAGGTGGGAATCCTGTCCGCCGTCGAAGTGGTCAACCCGAAGATCCCCTCCACACTCGAAGCGGCCGCCCTGTGCAAGATGGCCGACCGGGGGCAGATCACCGGCGGCATTCTCGACGGTCCCCTGGCCTTCGACAACGCGATCAGCGCCCAGGCTGCGAAGATCAAGGGGATTTCCTCGCCCGTCAGCGGGGACGTGGACATC
>CAYZKT010000297.1:0-2589 GCA_964478885.1 uncultured Syntrophaceae bacterium
GCGCCGTGGCAGGTGCTCCCGAAGGTCTCCTCCATGGCCTTCTCGGTCCCCACGAGCACGTAGGAGCCCGTGCCCATGTCCCCGGGGATCAGCACGGGCTGGCCCGTCTTGCGGTACTTCGCCGGCAACGCAGGGTGCCCCGGGGGGAAGGCGCGCGTAGCCCCCTTGCGGTGGACGCAGAGGGTCATCCGCTTGCCGTCCACGACGTGCTCCTCGATCTTTGCGATGTTGTGGCAGACGTCGTAGACGAGTCGCATGCCCAGATCGCGGGGGCTCATGCCGAGGGCGCGCTCGAGGGCCTCGCCCGTCCAGTGCATGAGCATCTGCCGGTTGGCCCAGGCATAGTTGGCCGCGCAGGCCATGGCGGAAAGATACTGGCGTCCTTCCGGGGACTGGATGTAGGCGCAGGCAAGCTGCCTGTCGGGAAGAGCGATCCCCAGCCGGTCGACGTGCTTGACCAGCTTGGCCAGGTAGTCGTCGCAGACCTGGTGCCCCAAGCCTCGCGAGCCGCTGTGGACCATGACGGCCACCCGGCCCTCCTCGATCCCGAGGGCGGCGGCCGCATCCCGGTCGAAGATCTCCTCGACCACCTCAACTTCGAGGAAGTGATTGCCCGACCCGAGGGTGCCCACCTGGTCCTTCCCCCTCTCGAGGGCGCGCTCGCTGACCGCCTCGGGGTCGGCCCCGGCAAGACAGCCCCCGTCCTCCATGGAGTCCAGGTCGCCCTGCGATCCGTAACCGTTGCTCACGGCCCAGCGGGCCCCCTCGACAAGGACCTTCTTTTCCTCGCTGCGGGGCAGCTTGAGGGCCCCCCTCGAGCCCACGCCCGAGGGGACATGCCGGAACAGCGCATTGACGATCTTCTCCAGCTTGGGTCGCACCTCCTCGCGGAGGAGGTGCGTCATCATGAGGCGGCAGCCGCAGTTGATATCATAACCCACGCCCCCCGGCGAAACGACGCCGCCCTCCATGTCGAAGGCGGCCACGCCGCCGATGGGAAATCCGTAACCCCAGTGCATGTCCGGCATGGCCAGCGAGTTCTTCACGATCCCCGGCAGCTGGGCCACGTTGGCCACCTGTTTCGGGCTCTCGTCCTGTCCCATGGCCTTCATGAGCTTCTCGCTGGAGTAGATGATCCCCGGGACGCGCATGGCGCCCTCCTTCGGCACTTCCCAGCGGTACTGGTCGAGACGGCGCAGCTTTACGTCAGACATCGAAGATCACCCTTGCCTCCCAGCCCCCCGGCACCTTGCGCACACTGGCCTGGTGATAGGTCACTGCCTTGATTTCCTTGCATATCTCGTGCTTCTGCAGATCGAGGGGCTCTCCGAAGGCTTCGGCATCGATCCCTCTGTCCCCGATCATCGTGACACGGATTTCCCTGAGCAGCCAGCGTTCCCCGTTATAGAGGTAAAGGATTTCGCGGAGGAAGTTGATGAGCAGATCCTCCGGGCTGTCGCCCTCCACGGCAATCCGGCGGGTCTCCCGCGGTTTCACGCGCCCGAGGTCGGTGATCATATCGAAGACGGCAACCGCCGCGTTTGCGTAAAGTTCCTCCGCGCTCTGCCCCGTGACGGTAAGACCGAGGTCGGCCGTATGGTCGAAAGTTTTATAGGGCTTCATGATCGATTCTAGTGACAAGGGCACAGGCCTGTCAATGGCAGGATCGCTGGTTTTCGTCGTTACCGGAATGCCTGTCTGTTTTCGTCATTTTTGTCGAGCCATCTCTTTTTCATCGATTTTTCGAAGCTCACCGACGGATTCCGGATTTTCAGGTCCCTTGAAATTCGACATTTGTTGCCGCCTTCTTCCTGGCCGGGACGGCGCGGAGCAAGCGATATTCACAATGAATTCTGATGGTTGAAAATTAATTGCCCTGTGGCACGGGAGGTGCAATACTGAGAATCAACTCGATTGACAGCTCGAGTGACAGGAAACCGAGAAAAGCGCAAAACGGAAAACCAGAAACTAACGATCTCCTCCAGGGAGGCGACCCTCAAAGGGTCGTCTCCCTCCCCCCCTGTAAGAAAAAGCCCCGTTGCAAAACGGGGTCTTTTTTTGTCCGGGCTCATGCCCCGGGCTCGGCGAAGTCTTCATGCTTCGCGCTCAATGACCCGGGGCCGCGACGCGTTCCTCTCCCCTGAGGGAAGATGACATTCCCCCCGCGATGCCTTCTCCTGCGCTGCAGGCCGGGAAACCGGTCAGCAACCCTCATATGTTCATGACCTTCATGCGATCCAGAATGCTCCGGATGATGACCTCCTTGTGTTTCAGGCTGCGGCGGAATTCGCGGTCATCGGTATTGGCGATCTCGACGCGCAGGTCGTGATGGTATCTCTCGATGAAGGCGAGAAGCTCCTTCTCCTCTTCGGACGTCAGTTCCAGATTTGGCATATCCCGTACCTCCTTTCAAGGCGGGCATCCCCGATTTTCAGGTCCCCTGCTTCTTCACCAGATCCTTGGTCGCCCCGAGGGGCCAGACGGGGAAGATCTCGAACATCAACAGGTTGATCCAGGCTGCACGGCAGGCAATGAGGCCCACGGCGTCGCAGTCGACCACGTAGATGGTCCTGCATCCCTGGAGGTCAT
>CAYZKT010000298.1:0-2578 GCA_964478885.1 uncultured Syntrophaceae bacterium
CGGGCTGGATCCTAAGTCCAGTGCGTCTTCCAGTTCCGCCACTCTCGCATCCCTGAAAAACGGTTTCCTTATATATTTGCTGCCTTTTCGATTGTCAACACCTTGTAATAAAGAGGGCGGTCAATCGTTCCTGCTGACTGACCGCCCGCATACGAAAATGAAAACGCGATGCCGGAACATCCGTTTTCCCTACTCCCTTCGTCCCCGCGGGCCGCGGGAGCTTTTTTTCATGGTCGGGGCGAGAGGATTTGAACCTCCGACCCTCTGAACCCCATTCAGATACGCTACCAGACTGCGCCACGCCCCGACACTTGATTCAGACGAGGATTTCTACCATCATCTCAATGACCTGTCAAGCTATATCCGTTTCGGACGGGTTGTTCTTTCCGCGGGTTTGCGTGAAACGACAGGGCTGAGTCAGGGGGGTGGACCTGCCGGCGTCGTCAAGGGGGGGGGGGAAGCGGGGAAAATGCCCAATCCATGTCCCTGCTACAGGTAGTCGCCCCGGCGGAACTTGATGGCCTCGACGGCAGCCGTGACGACGATGCGGTTCATGAACTCCCGGAAGGGGTCCCCTTCGGGCAGTCGCTCGACGAGGGGGGCGAGTTCGTCGGCCCGGTCCTCGATGGCCCTCACGGAGGCGCAGGCATCCTCGAGCGGCAGGCCGGTTCCCTCGATCCCCTTCTGCAGAGACTCCAGGAGAACGAGGAGATCGTCGGCACGGGACAGGAGCTCTTCCCTGTCCCCGATTACCCTGCTCCCCGCGCCGGTCCCGGCGTGCGGAATGCCGTGGACAACCCCGGGTGGCTGGACGCCGGGGGCTGCAGATACGGCGTCGCGCAGAACCTCCCGGAAACGGGCCCCGGCGGTTTCCGAGGCGTTCCGCGCCGTGCCCGGCTGTAGGGGGTGCAGGTTTTCCGTTCCGTGGATTTTCATCGTTTTTTTCGTCTCGAGCAGGCTCTCTGCTATTCCTTATCGTCAGATTGCCTCTGGCGGTTTAGTGCCTCTTCATGGAGACGTTCCTTTTCTTTCATGCACACCTGGCACCAGGCGTCCGCGCCGCACTTCCCCCGGCAGTTTTCCCATGCCTCTTCCAGGGTCCAGGAGGCCGCTTTTCTCCACCCAAGCGGATCGACAGGGGGATGTTTCGTCGCGTCTGTCATGAGAATGCAAATTCCTGTCCAGATCAGGGGGCCGCCGTGACGGGAAGGAAAATAATCATTTCAACTCGATGCGCAGTTCTGGTATGGTATCCGGCGTTCCCGCAAAGGTGTTTACCATGGAAATGCAGAAAGTCCGAAAGAATATTTTTTTCGCCATCCTGATGATCGGGACGCTGGCGTTCTTGACCCTGCTGAAACCCTTTGCATACCCGATCTTCTGGGCCGCCGTGATCGCCGGCATCTTCGGTCCCCTGTACAGGCGCGTCGAAAGGAGGGTCGGGCACCCGAACCTGAGCACATCCATCATGCTCGGGGTCGTGATCTTCGTCATCCTGCTTCCGCTTGCCGTCGTAGCCAGCGTGGTGCTGGCGCAGGCCATCGACATGTACTCGGCCCTGAAGGACACGGAGGACATCCAGCACAAGGCCCGGGGGATCATCGAACTCCTGAAAGGAAACCCCTACCTGCAGAAGCTCGATCTCGACGAGGTGGCCCTGACCGAAAAGTTCTACGAGATCGCCGGCGGGATCTCGAAATACATCGTCTCCTACCTCACGGATCTGACACAGAACACACTCCTGCTGATCGTGAATTTCGTCGTCATGCTCTACTGCCTCTTCTTCTTCATCCGCGACGGGGACCGCCTGCTTCGGGGCTCCCTCTACATCCTCGAGCTGAAGGACGAAATCGGCAACCGGATCTACGACCGTTTCACCTCGACGGCAAGGGCCACCCTCAAGGGGACGCTGATCATCGGACTGATCCAGGGGACGATGGGGGGCGCCCTCTTCTGGGCCGTGGGTATCCAGGGCGCCTTTGTGTGGGGGGTGATCATGGTGCTCACCGCGATGATTCCGGGGATCGGCTGTGCCGTCATCTGGGCGCCGGCAGCCCTGATCATGCTTGCGACCCGCCACATCTGGGAAGGGATTGCCGTTGCCGCCGTCGGTTCCCTGCTGATCAGCTCCGTCGACAATGTGCTGCGCCCGGTGCTGGTCGGCAAGGACACGCAGATGCACCCCCTGCTCGTTTTTCTCTCCACCCTCGGCGGGATTGCCGTGTTCGGGATCTCCGGTTTCGTGATCGGGCCGATCATCACGGCGCTGTTGTCGACCCTCTGGGAAATCTACGAGAAACACTACCAGTAAAGACAGGGTTCAGGGGACAGGGTCCGGGGTACAGGGAAGGAAAAGGGATCGGAGAAGTCGCTCTCCGATCCCTTTGGTTTTCCCTTTGGCCTGTAGCGTGATGCCCGTGGTCTGCCTTATTTCAGATCGCCGTGGTAGCTCTGCAGCGAGCGGGCGCGGCCGTGGCCCTTGCGGAACGCGGCGATTCCCTTGGCGGCGGCCGACGATGCGGCAATGGTCGTGATGTAGGGGATCCGGTACCGGATCGCCGACTTGCGGATGTAGGAG
>CAYZKT010000299.1:0-2563 GCA_964478885.1 uncultured Syntrophaceae bacterium
TCGAAAAAGATCGTCGGTTCCGTGTAGGTGTAGGAAATGCTCCGGCAGTGGTGCTCGAGCGCGGTCTCCACGACATCCTTCGGCCGCATCCGGAATCCTTCGGACGACGAGCCGTTGCGGGCCGACACCTGGGATATCTGCCAGTTCTGGCAGAAGGAGCACTTGAAATTGCAGCCCATGGCGGCAACGGAAAAAGAGGCGGTTCCCGGCAGGAAATGGTAGAGGGGCTTTTTCTCGATGGGATCCACGTGGGCGGCGATCAGGTCGCCGTAGGCGTGGGTCCAGAGTTTCCCGTCGCGATTCTCGCGCATGCCGCAGACGCCGTAGCCCCCGCCGGCAATCCTGCAGTGGTGATTGCAGAGGTAGCACTCGACGACGCCCTCGTCCCCCCGGGCGCGCCAGAGCATGGCCTCTTTCGGCATGGCCGCATTTGCTCGGTTCCTCATGAAGCCTCCGCCATCCGTAAAAAGCCTCCCCATGTCATTGCGCGCAACCGACCCCGTCATGATAACGGGGTCCTCGATGGAAGAAACAGCCTCTGAAAAATCCTCCCCAACCCTCCTTTTCCAAAGGAGGGGGCATCTCTTCTCCCCCTTTGCAAAAGGGGGACACAGGGGGATTTTCTCCTCTGTGAATTGGCACTGTTTCTTAGGAGGTCGCAGGCAGCAGGAACACCCTGTACCCTGCCCACAACCTACCGGGCCAGGGCGCGTATCACCGCCCTCATGAACGCCGGCAAGTCATCGGGCACCCTGGACGTGATGAGATTGCCGTCCACGACGACTTCCTGATCGAGCCAGCGCGCCCCCGCGTGGATCATGTCGTCCCGTATGGAGGAAAACGACGTCACCTTGCGGTCCTTGACGATTCCCGCCGACGCG
Organism: uncultured Syntrophaceae bacterium; assembly: GCA_964478885.1. Taxonomy (GTDB): domain Bacteria; phylum Desulfobacterota; class Syntrophia; order Syntrophales; family UBA2192; genus UBA2192. Next base: position 882 of record CAYZKT010000299.1, read on the forward strand.
AGCATCCAGCCCGCGTGGCAGATGGCCGCCACGATCTTGCCGTGCAGGTGCGCCTGCTTGACCAGTTTCACCATCTCGGGGTGTCTTCTCATGAGGTCGGGTGCATACCCCCCCGGGACGACAACGGCATCGAATGCGCCGGCGTCCGCCTCGTGGGCCGCCATCTCGGAGACGACCCCGTAGCCCAGCTTGCTCGAGTAGGTGTGCCCCTTCTTCGGGCCGACGATGCTCACGTCGGCTCCCTCCTCCCGCAGACGCAGAAGCGGATACCAGAATTCGAGTTCCTGGTACATGTCCTCTACGAGAACCGCCGCCTTCTTGCCTTTCAAATCCGCCATACCCTGTTCCTCCCTTCCCTTCTTCCGCACGATCCGTCCGGGAACCCGTTACCGAATCCAGCCCGACGGCAATGCGGGCTTCAGCGGACAGCCCTGCGACGGATGTCTCGATCGGTCGCTGCTGACTCCCGGCCGCTCCGGCAAATCCATGTTGCGGGGTGTGTTCCGGTGCGCAGGCTGTCGGCAGCCGGGAGGCGGGGGAACGGGCGATCCGGGCCTATGCCGAAGCGGAGCATCCGCACTGGGCGGACGACTGCCCGCCGTCTCTGCGGCGCCCGCTTTGCTGCATGGGCTCCTCACGGGCGGGCATGACGACGAAGTTTCCGAGAAGGGCTCTTTCCCCCTTGTACATCACGGGCCGAACCCTGGCGCGGACCCAGCGCACGCGTCCGTCTCTCGTCACGATCCGGAAATCGCACGACGATGGGGGGTCTCCCTTCAACAGGTCGATGTTGCTCCGGCGGACCCGGGACCGGTCGGCGGGATGGATGATCTGCATCGGGTCTACGGACGAGAGTTCGCCCCGCCCGTAGCCGCTGCTTTCCTCGAAGCGGGGATTGACGAAAAGCATCTCCCCCTTGCGGAACACGTACACGCTCGCACCCGGGCGGGCAGCGTCCCTGCGCGCTCCCTGAGGCCGCTCGTGGGTCGTTTTCAGCACGCCGCGCACCCCCTCGATCTGGCCGGAACGGATCACGGGGAAAAGGTCCATCCGGACCGGCACCAGGGCCCCGTCGGCTCTCCGGAGACGGACCCTGAGATCGACGACGCTCTCGCCGCGCAGAACGCGGATGAACCCGTCGATGACGGGAGGCACGTCCCTGTCATGGAGGTATCGGCTGAAGGGGGAGCCGATCACGGTCTCGCGGGCGGAACCCATCAGTTTCTCCGACCCGCGGGGGATTTCGACCAGGCGGCCGTGGAGGTCGAAGCGATACTCGGCCGCTTCCCCGCGTTCGCCGGGTTGCCGGCGGTTTTCCATCCGCCCGGCCTGCTTCCGCTCGGAATCGTCCCACTCGATGCGGAAGAAGGGAACGGCGTATCGATGCCACAACCCGAAGAGAAGGGCCAGACCCAGGCCCAGGGTCGTGACAAGAGGACTGTCTTCATTGTCCAGGATGGAGGCTTCGATCCACGCCTCGATCCTGCCCACGGCATCCAGAATTTTCAGAGTGAGAATATTGAGTAGGTACATTGCGTCTTCCGGATGAAATGTCGGTATTCTGATTACCTCAGTTTTTCAGGCGGCTTGCCCTCGAAGTAGCGCTTTACGGAATTCAGGATCGTGTACTCGAGATCGCCTTTGGTCTTTCCCGTGTCGTTCTGGAAATATCTGCGCATGGT
>CAYZKT010000300.1:0-2555 GCA_964478885.1 uncultured Syntrophaceae bacterium
TTGACCACCTTCTGGTATTCCACGATGGCCCGCTCGAACTTGTCCTCCACGTACCAGGTCTCTCCGACCCAGAACTGGGCGTTGTCCGAGAACGCCGTCTTCGGGTGCTGCTTGAGGAATTTCACGAATTCGTCGCGGGCCTTGACGTACTGGCCCTCCTTGAAGAGCTTGTAGCAGGCGTTGTAGGCCGCCTCCACGTCGTTTTTCGGCTCCGCCGTCGCCTCGGCGGCCCCGACACCGACGCCCTCGACTTTCGCGCCGTTGGTCGATTCCTTCTTGGCGATCCCGAGGAAGTTTTCGAGGTACCCGATCCGGAAGGCCATGTCGTCAAGGCGGGTCTTGAGGTTCTGGCCCTTCCCCACGCCGGAGAACTCCTTGTGCATCTCCTCGACCTGGCCCCGCATGTTCTGGACGTTGTCCCGCACGCTGCCGAAGTCGGCGCCGAGATCGGCCTGGTTTTTCCGGAGATCCCGCGTGGTGTCGGCCACGTTCTTCTCCAGTGCGTCGAGCCGCGCCTGGAGTTTGTCCACGTCCGCGCGGAGCGCCGAGATTTTGCCGTCGTAGTCCCGCTGCGACTTCTTGAGATCGTCGGTCGTGGCGCATCCCCCGATGACGAGCAGCAGGATGGGAATCAATAGGATGGTTGCCTTTTTCACCGTGAGCCCTCCCGTGGCGAGCTGCTACTTCTCGGTATAAACGAAGGTTGCGTTGCGATTCTTATGCCAGCAGGCCTCCGTCGCCTCCGAGCAGAGCGGGCGCTCCTCGCCGTAGCTGATCGTCTTGATGCGCTTTCGCTCGATCCCGAGGTTCTGAAGATATCGGGCCGCCGCGTCCGCCCGCTGCTGACCGAGGGCGAGGTTGTACTCGTTGGTCCCGCGGTCGTCGCAATTGCCTTCGATCGTGAGGCTCTTCCTCGCGCTCGCCTTCAGCAGCTGGGCCACCTTGCCCAGGATCTCGCGGGCCTCTGCGCTGAGCTCCGCGCGGTCGAAGTCGAAGTAGATCCGGGAAACGTCTTTCAGGCGCGCCGCCTCGGCGGCCGCCCGGTCTCGTTCCGCGCGCTCCCGCGCCTCCTGGTCCCGGAGCGCCTGCTCGCGCAGGGCCCGGTCGCGGGCCTCCTGCTCGGCCCGCTGCTTGGCCAGTTCCTCTTCCGAAAGCCCCGGTTTCGCCCCGGCTTTCGTCACGTCCTCCTTCGTGGCCTTCTTCGGGGCGCTGCACCCGGTCGTGAACGTGAACGCCAGCACGAGCGCCATGAAAACCGCCAGAAGGATCCCGTATCGCTTCATTGCCTTTCCTCCTTTGAACCCTGCGTTGAACCCTGCGGGCTCGATGAGGCAAGTGCCCGTAAGGAGATTGATTTTGACGAGATTCTCTTAAACCATACCTCCCGTGCCGTCAATAGAAATTTAGGTGGGGCGACCACGTGGGGGACACGTAGGCATCGAGCCCCTCGTGGATGACGCGCACGTTGGTGCCGTTGGAGTTCATGATGCAGACCCTCGATTTTCCCCCGGCGCGCGACACGAAGGCGATGTAGCGACCGTCGGGCGACCAGGCGGGGTTCTCATTGCGGCCGCCGTTGGTCGAAACCTGGACGGGCATGCCCCCCTCGATCTCCATGACCATGACCTGGAAGGTGCCTCCCGCCCGGCCTTCATAGGCGATGCGGTTCGAGCGGGGGTGCCAGGCCGGGGTGGTGTTGTAGCCCCCCTCGAAGGTGAGCCGCCTGACGTTGCCGCCGTTTGAGTCCATGAGGTAGATCTGGGGCGTGCCTCCCCGATCGGAGACGAAGGCGATCTGCCTGCCGTCGAAAGACCAGGTCGGCGAGACGTCGATGGCCGGGTCGGTGGTCAGCCTCGTCATGCGGCCGTCGGCGAGATTCATGATGTAGATGTCCTCGCTGCCGTCCTTGCTCGAGGTCACGAGCATCCGCTTCGAGTCGGCCGACCAGCTGGCCGGAAGATTCAGCCGCCCCGTGGAAAGGATCCTCTTCGTGGTCTTGCGGTTGAGATCCATGACGTGCAGATCGGGGTTGCCGTCCTTGTAGGACAGAAACGATACCTGCTTGCCGTCGGGCGACCACTTCGGCGAAAGTGTGATGGAGCGGTAATTCGTCAGCTTTACCGGCTCGGTGCCGTCGAAGTTGACGACGTAGATCTCGGAAGACCCCGCCTTTTTGCCGGCAAAGGCGATCTTGGTGTCGAAGAGGCCCTTTTCGCCCGTCAGTGCGATGAGGATCTCCTGGGCAAACCGCACGACCATCTCCTTGCGCTCCTCGATCTTGCCCGTGTAGCGCTTGCCCACGAGGAGCTTGCCCTGCACGACGTCGAAGAGGCGGCACTCGAGGGTGAGGTCGCGGCCGCTCACGGTGAACCCGCCCGTCACGAGCGACTCGGCGCCGATGCCGGTCCAGGCCGGGAACTGGATGTTCTCCGTGGCGATCCCGAGCCTGGCCTGGTCTACAAGGAAGGCCTTGCGGTCCAGGATGTTGAAGAACCCCGTGATCTCGAGGGTCTTGCCCAGCGTGTCGGCAAACCAGGGGGAGAGGCTCTCCTGGC
>CAYZKT010000301.1:0-2501 GCA_964478885.1 uncultured Syntrophaceae bacterium
CCGTCGAGACGGGCGACGAGCACGCCGTCAAGTTCACCGAGGTGTGCCTCCGGGCGCACTGCATGGACCCGAGGCCGATCTTTCTCGTTGCGGCGCATCACGCGATCGAGCACCTCAAAATCATGTAACCAGCGATCGGTGGCCGGTGAAGGGCATCGCGACGACAGGATGTCGACCGAACAGACCGAATAGACCGAATAGACTTTTCCCCCTGGAGGTGACCATGAAGCTGAGCGAATACTTCGACAAGGCATCGGGCATGGGCATTCTGGCCACTTCGGACTCGGCGGGCGCCGTCGATGCCGCAGTCTATGCCAAACCCCACTTCATCGACGAGGAGAACGTGGCCTTTATCATGGCCGACAAGCTCACCCACCATAACATCCAGCAGAACCCGCGGGCCGCCTACCTGTTCAAGGAGGCCGGCGAAAAGTATGTGGGAAAACGCCTGTACCTGGCCATGACCAGGGAGGTCAAAGACCCTCAGGCAGTCGCAGAAATGCGCCGGAAAAAGTACCCCGAGGTGGCCGGCAAGTACGGCGACGAGAACAAGTTCGTTGTTTACTTCAAGATCGAAAAGGTCCTCCCGCTGATCGGGGACAAGGAATAAGACAGGGTACAGGGTATCGTGTAAAGATGGAAGTTAAGAAGATAGGAAGTTAGGAAGCGCGGAGTATCCCACCGCAGTCCATCACGTGAAGGCTTTACCGAACTTCTCAGCTTCCCAACTTCACAGCTTCATCTTTTTCTGAACCCCTGACCCCTGGACCCTGCACGGAGTGCGCGATGAAGGTATTCATGACCGGCGGGACGGGGTTCGTCGGGACGACCCTTGCCCGTGAGCTGACGGCGAAGGGGCACTCGGTGACGGTGCTCGTGCGCAAGGACGAGCCGGCCCGGAACCTTCCTGCCGGCGCAAGGGCCCTGCAGGGGGACCCCACGGTCCGGGGGGCGTGGCAGGAAGAGGTCCCCGGGCACGAGGTCTTCATCAACCTTGCCGGGGCCTCCATTTTCACGCGGTGGACCGACGAGGCGAAGCGCATCATCCGGGAGAGCCGGATTCTCACCACGAGGCACCTCGTGGAGGCCATGGCGCCGCGAAAAGGGAAAGAGACGCACCTCTTCAGCACCTCCGGAGCGGGCTACTACGGCTATCACGGCGACGAGGACCAGACCGAGGAATCCCCGCCCGGGACCGACTTCCTGTCCCTGCTGTCCCGGGACTGGGAGGGCGAGGCCCTGCGGGCGACGGACTACGGTGTCCGCGTCGCGCTGATGCGCTTCGGGATCGTCATGGGCCGAAGCGGCGGGATGCTGGGCGAGGTTCTCCCGGTGTTCCGCATGGGCCTGGGGGCCGATCTCGGCAGCGGCAGCCAGTGGCTCTCCTGGATCCACGAGATGGACCTGGCCCGCATCTTTCTGTTCCTCATCGAGGAAAACCGGGCCCTCGCGGGGCCGGTCAACTGCACGGCCCCCGAGCCCGTCAGGAACCGTGAGTTTACGAAAACGCTGGGCGGGGTCCTGGGGGTGCCGACGTTCCTGCCGCCCGTGCCCGGCTTCATGCTGCGGCTGATGAAGGGCGAGTTCGGCAGCGTCATCCTGCGGGGCGCGCGCGTGCTTCCCCGAAAGCTTCTGGATGCCGGGTTCCGGTTCCGCTACCCCACGCTGCAGGAGGCATTGGCGGATATTCTGAAGCGATGACTTCAGCGAAGGACTCGGAAGTTGATCTTGCTGCTTGATGCTCGCGTTGAAGCGACGGCATCGGGGAAGTGATTTACGACACCGCAAGGGTGAAGAAGGCATGAGTGCCGCCCATTCGAGAAGCGACTCCAAACCCAACCGGCTCATCCGTGAGAAGAGCCCCTACCTCCTGCAGCACGCCCGCAACCCCGTGGACTGGCACCCGTGGTCCGACGAGGCCTTCGATCGGGCCCGGGCGGAGGACAAGCCGGTCTTCCTCTCCGTCGGGTACTCCACGTGCCACTGGTGCCACGTGATGGCCCGCGAGTCCTTCGAGGACGCCGAGGTGGCCCGGCTGATGAACGAGGCCTTCGTCTGCATCAAGGTCGACCGCGAGGAGCGACCCGACGTGGACGGCGTCTACATGACCGTCTGCCAGATCATGACGGGCAGCGGCGGCTGGCCCCTGACCGTCCTCATGACCCCCGACCGCAAACCCTTCTTTGCCGGCACCTACATTCCCAAGGAGAACCGTCACGGGCGCATCGGGATGATCGAGTTGATCCAAGGCGTCCAGCGCGTCTGGAAGACCCGCCGGGGCGACGTGCTCTCGTCGGCCGAGCAGGTGACCCTGGCCCTGAAGAATATGTCCGCCGAGTCGACCGCGGGAGACGCCCCCGGAGCGGAGGCGTGCCGCGCGGCCTTCGAAGCGCTTGCCGCGAAGTTCGACGGGGTCAGCGGGGGGTTCGGCGGGGCGCCCAAATTCCCCTCGCCCCATCACTTCCTGTTCCTGCTGCGCTACGGGAAGCGCACCGGCGAGC